>JAXGPR010000016.1:0-34419 GCA_040766895.1 Anaerolineaceae bacterium
TAGCAGCGGACAGATTTTCCGCTTGTTAGCTGGTCTTTTCATGATCGTCTTCACTATTGTCTTCCTGCCGCAAATTCAAAGCTTGTTTTTGATGGAGGGCAATCAACCCTTGCTGCTTGCTGCAGTGGGCACAATGCTCTTAGGTTTGCTGCAAGTGAGCATGATCTCGGAGCCATTCTATATAATTCTGGGTCTGCTCACTTTCCTTTCCGGTTTTGAACTGCTTTACGCTGCCTTAGAGCTTTCTCTACTGTTGGAAGCCCTTTTCGCCGGCATCAACCTCGGATTAGCGTTGGTTGGAGCTTATTTCCTGGTCAAAGATGCGGAAATCGAGCAGCCATGAGCACACCTTTAATTTGGATTGTCATTCCCATAGGCTTTGCAGGCTTCTTGGCACTCTTGCATAATAAACCCAGGCTCTCAAGCATCCTTACTTGTGTTTTTACGCTTGGTTTAGTGGTTCTGGCATTCATATTTCCTAAAGATTTAGCGTTTGTGCTTCCCGACCAACGTATTGAAATTCCAAGTAATTTGGTGATCCTGAACCGCACCTTGCAGATTACTGGTGAAAGCTTAACGATGGTAGCTTTGTTGTATGCAATCACACTTCTCTGGAACCTGGGTAATAGCGTTTTCAATGTGAGCATCTGGTTCAACGCGCTTTCATTGGTGATAACGGCTTTATGGGTAACTGTGCTTTCAGTAATCCCCTTTCTTTATGCTGCATTGTTAATCGAGCTGATTGCCTTGCTCAGCGTGCCGCTGCTTTCTCCTCGCGGAAAAAAGACTGACCTAGGCTTGCTGCGGTATATCGTTTTCGAAACCTTGGCTTTAGCGCTCATTTTACTTACCGGCTGGATGCTTTCTGGTATAAGCGCAGTGCCAGCTGCCAGCCCTCTGCTTGTGCGTGCTAGCATCATGCTCTTGTTTGGCTTTGCCCTTTGGATCGGAGCTTTTCCCTTTCACTCTTGGATACCAATGATCAGCCAGAGCAGTGCTCCGTGGGCAGTGAGCTTCCTTCTCGCGATCATGCAGACGGCACTTTCTGTATTTTTACTCACTTTTTTAGATCAATATGCTTGGCTGCGCAATTTACCACAGGTTTATACCGGTTTACGTTGGTTAGGCGTGATCATGATTACCTTCAGCGGCTTGGCTGCGACATTACAACAGAACCTTGCTCGCCATTTTGGATATCTCATCATAATGGAGACGGGTTACTCGTTGCTCGCGATCAGCCTTGCCCCTCAAGGAGGGCTTCCATACTTAGCTATGCTCCTTTTACCTCGAGTACTCAGTTATTTCCTTTGGGGTTGGGCACTTTCCGGAATAAGGCAACTACAGCCGGAAGCTAGTTTTGAACAGGGCTCACTATCTGGGCTTTACCATACATTCCCGCTGCTGAGCATGAGCATCTTGGTCAGCATGCTCTCATTGCTGGGCTTTCCCTTGCTGCCACTATTCCCACAGAAGCAAATGCTTTGGCTGCTTGCATCCCAAAACGCTCCTGAGACCATACCTTTTATCATAATAGGCGGGTTGGGAATGCTGGTTGCCATTTTGCACTTGTTTAGCTTGTTTATCCGCAACACGGGAAATAATATATCCCCAACCACCCAGAAAGAACCTGCAAAACTTGTGGTACCCATAATTTTAGTGCTTATTTTGATGTTAACCATAGCTATTGCCCCTCAAGTGATCTTGCCGAGCATTATGGAGATTCTTGCGCCATTCACGCATTTATCCATGCCGTAAAGCGAAGTGTAAATACTCAGAATAATTTATAGGTATAATCGTTATATTGAACCACCCAGATGGTGATAGTTAGGTGAAACATGGATGAAATTAGTGTATTAGAACAACTCGAGAAGCGCATCGAATGGCTGGATAACGAACGGCGCAACGATAAAAATAACTTAGCCTCCCTGCAAAATCGTTTGACTGCTTTAGAAGGTGAAAATATTGCCTTGCGGAAACAGCTCAAAGAGATGGAGACAGAAATTGTCAAGCTTACATCGCAAATTGCCAGCTTTGATAAATACGAAAACCGCATTGAACGTCTAAATAACGACTTGACCAAGCAAATTCGCGATGTAAACGAACGGGCTGACTTAAATCTTAATGAGTCAACCAAGCGGCTGAAATTGGAAATTGAAGCTATCCGCCGCTCCGTGAGTGAACTTTATCCATTCACTGAGCAATTTGAACCGATTCGGAATGAACTGAAGACTTACAAAGTGGAAGATGCCCGTCTTGCCCGCCAGATTGAAGAATTAAAAGGGAAGATAGCAGAAGCCACCCGCTTTGATGACGATTACCGCCGCTCGCTTCATCTCTTGGAAGAAAATTTCCGCCAGCAGGGCAAAGTGATCACCGACCTTCAAGGCGAAGTGGTTTCATTGCGCAAACGCTTAGAAGAGACACGCGGTCGCTTTGATAGCTTCAGTGATAGTTTCAAAACATTTGATACACGCATCACAGAGCTGATGACCTACGAAAGAGACCGCAAGGAAGCCCAGGCTGTCTTCATGGATAAGGTCAATAATTCCTTGCTTGAAAAAGAAAAAATCTTCAAAACCTGGGAAAAACGTTTTGAAGAAATCGATAAAATCAACATTAATATTTCCAGCCAGCTAGAAGATTTGGAGAAAGCCAAGGCTGCTGTGGATAAAGCTGTTGCCAACGTTGATGAAGTTACCCAACGCTTCGAACGACGCATCAATGAAATCAGCGAAATGCAACGCCTGAGTGATGAACGCTTCCGTCAAGAATGGAACACTTTTAAATCCGATGACGTCAAGCGCTGGAGTAACTACCTCTTGGCACAAGAAGAGCAAACCCGCAGTTTCAATCAGCACATAACTCAGGCGCAAGAGCAAATTGAAGCGCTTACCGATAACACAGCTAATCTCCAGGAAGATCTGAGCCGGCTCGCTAATGAGACCTTCCAGCATGTTCAATTGGTTCTAACGGCTTATCAGGAATCCATTCAGTCCTTAGCTCCTTTAGCGGAGAAGAAAGCTCAGTAAAACCGTGCACATCGTTGGGACTGCCGGCCACGTTGATCACGGCAAATCCACACTGATTGCAGCCCTCACCGGGGTACATCCCGATCGCCTCAAAGAGGAAATCGAGCGGGAAATGACAATAGAACTTGGCTTTGCGGCCCTTCAACTGCCAAACGGAGAACAAATTGGCATTGTGGATACCCCTGGTCATCGCGATTTCATCGGCAACATGCTGGCTGGTATTGGCGGGATTGACGCTGTGCTGCTGGTGATTGCTGCCGATGAGGGCGTTTCCGCCCAGACGCGAGAACATTTAGCTATCCTCGATCTACTCCAAATCCAAAAAGGCATTATCGTTATCACTAAAACCGACCTAATCAATGATCCAGAATGGCTGGAGCTGGTGGAACTGGAAGCACGTGAGCTGGTGCATGATACAAGTTTGAGCGACGCACCCATGGTTAAAGTTTCGGCTAAGACTGGCGCTGGCTTGCAGGACCTCATCCAAACAATGGAGCGGGTTCTGGAGGAGACGCCGGTCAAATCAGATTACGGCCGGCCACGCCTGCCTGTTGACCGCGTGTTCAGCCTGACAGGCTTCGGTACGATCGTCACCGGCACTCTACTGGATGGCACTTTCTCTGTAGGAGAGGAAGTTGTTTGCCTGCCAACAGGTTTGCATGCTCGAATCCGCGGCATCCAAAATCACAATCAAAAGCAAATGCAATCTCTTCCCGGTACACGCACAGCGTTAAACCTTAGCGGTATTGATAAAAGCCAAATTACCCGCGGGGACGTTATCGCTCTACCGGGAAGCTATAAGCCGACCCAGCTGCTCGATGTTTCCTTTCGCTATCTCTCTAGCTTATCCGCTAGTTTTGAGCACAACACCGAGGTGAAGCTCTTCATCGGTGCCTCCGAAACAGTCGCACAAGCCCGTTTGCTCGGTGCCAACCGCCTTGAGCCAGGCGAAGAAGGCTTTTTACAATTGAGATTAGCGTCTCCTATCGTGGCAGTGCGCGGAGATCGTTACATCCTGCGCTTGCCTTCGCCTTCAGAAACATTAGGCGGCGGAATTGTATTGGACGCACACCCGGCGAAGTTGCACCGCCGCTTCAATGCCGCAGTGCTACAGGAACTCCAGGGATTGCGCAAAGGGAATCCCGCTGAGATTCTCCTTCAGACTCTCACCGGCTTAGGAGTCAGCACGGTGGCTGACCTCCAGCAAAAAATCGGTTTTGAAGAAAATCAGACTCTCGCCCTTTTGCAAGAACTTGTGCAGAACAGCCAAATTATTGTGCTAAAGCCAGACACTAATCCGCAAAAAAGCCTGATCATCACGACCTCCAATTGGGAAAAGTTGGAACAAACAATACTGCAAACTTTGCAGGCTTATCACCAAGCTCATCCGCTCCACCTTGGGATGGCGCGAGAAGCCTTACGCAGCCAGCTCGAACTCACCCAGGCTGCTTTTGATGCAGTTTTAAGCCGATTAATAAACACGAACCTAATCGAGGAGCACGGGGCACTGGTAGCCAAGGCTGGCGATACCATCAGCTTTACGCCTTCACAGCAAGCACAGGCAGACATACTACTCGAAAAATTCAAAGCTGCGCCATACACACCTCCGGACGTTACAGAAGCCAAGGCAATTGTTGGCGAGGAATTACTCCAAGGGATGATTGCTCATCAAGATCTCGTCCAGGTCTCGGACCAGATTTTATTCACGCCTGCTGTAGTTGAGGAAATGACTTCCTGGGTGAAAAATTACCTGCAGGAATATGGTACATTGACGCTCTCGGAATTTCGCGATCACTTTCAGACCAGCCGAAAATATGCCGTAGCGGTCTTGGAATATCTGGATGAAAAAGGCGTCACCAAACGAAAAGGCGATGCAAGAGTTCTAAATCGGATAAAATAAGCGCATAAAAATTTCAAAAATAGGAGAGAAACATGACTTGGAAAATATTGATCACCGATGGCATAGAAAGCGCCGGCAAGGAAATCCTCACTCAAGAATGCATCGTAGACGATAAGAAAGGTATCGAAGCAGCTGAGCTGCTGCAGATCATCCCAGAATATGACGCAGTCATCATCCGCGGGCGCACCAAAATGACCGCTGAGGTCATTGCTGCCGCGAAAAACCTGAAAGTTATCGGGCGAATGGGCGTCGGTGTGGATAATATTGACCTCAAGGCAGCCCAAGCCCACCAGATTTCTGTGGTTAATGCTGCTGTCGCCACCACCCAAGCAGTAGCCGAATTAACATTAGGCTTTATGTTCGCGCTCGTGAGGGAGATCCCCCGCGCGGATGCGAGTATGAAGGCTGGTCAGTGGCTCAAGAAGGAATTTAACGGCGCAGAACTTTTTGGTAAAACTCTCGGGATCATCGGCTTTGGCAATATCGGCTCAACCGTTGGAAAATACGCCCAAGCTCTGGGGATGAACGTCTTAGCATTCGACCCCTTCCGAGATCAAGCCAATATCATTGCCCAAGGTGCCGAATGTGTAAGCTTCGACGAACTCTTGAGCCGCTCGGACATGATCAGCATCCATGCACCTTACAAAGAACAAAACCACCACTTAATTAATGATGAAGCATTCGCCAAAATGAAAGATGGCGTCTTTCTGGTAGATGATGCCCGTGGCGGAATTGTGGACGAAGAAGCTTTGCTGCGCGCACTGGAAAGCGGCAAAGTTCGCGGCGCAGCTCTGGATGTGTACGAGAAAGAGCCCCCAATTAATTGGGACCTAGTAAAGCATCCTAAGGTTATTGCTACGCCTCATATTGGCGCTCAGACCAAAGAAGCTCAATGCCGTGCTGCAGTCGATATTTCAACTGAGGTATTGAATGCACTCAATGGTAAACCTCTTCGTTGGAAAATTTGCTAATAACTCAATGAGATAATCATGAGCACAGAAGAAAAACTCAATCAACTTCGCCAACTAACAGCGGAATTAGCTAATCTCGGTGGTATCCAAGCTCTGCTCGATTGGGACCAACAGGTCAATATGCCCCGCGGTGGAATGGAAGACCGCAGCGCACAAGCCGCTCTCGTTGCCGGCATAATGTATGATCGCGCGACTTCTCCCGATTTAGGTGCGCTGATCGAAGATCTCGCCAGTGAGATCCCAGACATCAATGCGGATGATGACCTTGCACGTGAAATCAAGGTAGCCAAACGCGATTTTGAGCATATTTCTCGCATCCCCCGCGAGAAATTGATCGAGTTTGTTATGGTCACATCGCAAGCCCACGAAGTTTGGGTGCAAGCTCGCCAGAATAATGACTTTGCGAGCTTTGCTCCGCACCTGACCCGCATCGTCGAAATGCGCCGGGAACAAGCTGAGCTTTTCAAGCCTTATGACCACCCATATGA
This sequence comes from Anaerolineaceae bacterium, assembly GCA_040766895.1. GTDB lineage: Bacteria > Chloroflexota > Anaerolineae > Anaerolineales > Anaerolineaceae > Mesolinea. The sequence goes on from JAXGPR010000016.1 coordinate 6,389, forward strand.
CCCTCTTTTGATGGAATATGAACCCGGGATGAAAACCGCCGAGGTGAAAGCCATTTTCGATGCCTTGCGCCCCAAGCAGGTGGAACTCCTCCAGCGGATCGCACAAGCTGAGCAGGTCGATAACAGCTTTATCAGGCAGAAATATGACTTTGATTCACAAGAGAAATTTGGACGCTTTATAGCTACGCGCATGGGGTATGACTGGAACCGCGGACGCATGGATCTGGCTCCTCACCCGTTTACCACCAGCTTTGGCTATGGCGATGTGCGCATCACCACGCGCTATTTAGAGACAGACGGCATGTCCTCACTCTTCAGCACTATGCACGAAGCTGGTCATGCGCTTTACGATCAGGGTTTAGATCCCAAGTACCGCAACACCAGCTTAGGTCGTCCTACCTCCTTAGCCGTGCATGAGTCCCAATCGCGTTTCTGGGAGAACCTTATCGGCCGCTCGGAAGCTTTCTGGCAGTTCGCCTTCCCCATCGTGCAAATGCTCTTCCCAGAGCACTTAGCCAACCTCAGCCTCGACCAGTTCTACCGTGGCATCAACCGCGTGGAACCTTCACTCATCCGTATCGAAGCTGATGAAGCCACCTATAACCTGCACATTATGCTACGTTTTGAAATCGAAACTGGCCTCATGGAAGGCAAACTGCAAGCCAAGGATCTGCCAGAGATCTGGAACAGCCGTATGCAAGCTTATCTAGGTGTTACCCCGCCGGATGATAGCAGCGGTGTGCTGCAGGACGTCCACTGGTCCGGTGGCATGATTGGTTACTTCCCTACCTACGCACTGGGCAATTTGATCTCCGCCCAATGGTGGGAAAAGATGGTAGCTGATCATCCCGACATGCCTAATGAAATCGCAGCCGGCAACTTCGCACCGGTATTGGCTTGGATGCGGGAAAATGTGCACCGCTACGCTTCCCGCTATGACCCGCAAGATTTGGTTCAAAAGATTACGGGTTCACGCATTAACCCCGAGCCATATATGCGGTATTTGGAGCAAAAGTACAGCCAAATTTACCAGCTTTAGCTCTTCTCTTGAAAACTCTTCGTTAAGAAACGCGGCTGCTATTCGCAGCCGTGTTTTTTTATCCAGTAAGTTTCTATGGACCAGCGGTCACTCCCAAATAGTAAGCTGGATCGGTCGGCGTCTTGCCGGAAGGGTCTACTACATACACCCAATCTCCAAGCTCAGCCCAGGCGTAAAGCCAGTTTGCATCGCCAGGTGCTAAGTTCACGCAGCCGTGCGATTGGTTATAACCTAACATAATTGGCCAATAAACGCCATGGATCGCCCTGGTGTCGTCATAATACATTGTCCAAGGAACGGCTTCGAGGTAATAATAATCGGAGCGGTCAGCCTGTGTGGCGCCGAACATGGGGCTGGCTTCGTAGCGTTCGTAAATTTGGAACAAACCTGGCCGTGTATGCATCGGCGGCAACCCGGTCGAAACGAGAGTGGCAAAAACTAACTCGCCATCCTTGTAAGCAGATAGCGTAAAATTGGCTAAGTCAATTTTGATCCAACGGTCGCCTGTCACGCCTTCTGGTTTAGTGGTGTCCACAATCACCCGTCGGGTTTTATGCGAAGAAACCCACGCATTCGGTCCAATGAGGTACCATTCGTAGCCGTCTGCTTGAGCGACCTGATAAATCTGAATAAGTTCGTACTTAGCGACAGATTTGCCTGTTTTCGGGGAATTGTATCCCGGTGCCGAGTAGATTTCTGCTTCATCCACCGCCCAGCCAAAATCATTTTCCGGCGTGTGCGAAAAAACCAAACCTTGGAAGCGAATCCAAGAATAAATCGGCTTGGCTTGCACCCATTCACCGCTTTCCAAGCGGACAAATGTTCCGCCATCAACTTCAACCTGGTCAATCATCGCTACATAGCGCGATTCTCCAGCGGGAATGGTGCGGGAAGGCGTGCCGCCGCCACGGGCGTCATCCAAGCTGGCATAAACTGGTAAAGGCTCGGCACTGTTGAGTTCCACTCGCGCCACACGCACAGGTAATTCAGTAAGCTCAATGCTTGGCGAAGCTGCCGGAAGCTCTTTTTGCGGGTAAGGTATGCCCATTGCGCGGATTTGGCTTACCGACTCAGATGCGCCTAATGGCAGGCAGTTTGTTGGTGCGTGGGCGTAAAACCCCGGCAAGCATAAGGGAAGGTTGTAATAAGGCGTGTCCGTCCCGCTAGACGCACCGGCGCGCTCAACCAGGAAGACGCCGCCTAATAGCAAGATTAAGCCAAGTCCAAGTATCAGGCAAACATATTTTCGGTTCACGAGGTTATTATACTCATCAACCAGTAGTTGAATACCTCGTCGTGATACAACCATTCAATTTATTGGATTGACTCAATCAAACAAAGAAATTCATTAAGCCACCAGAATAAGGTATTTATCTGAATTTATAACTCCCACACCTGTTCATTTTCATCAGAATTCCTCCACTTTTCTATCTCAATTTTCCATACAATCTGCTAAAATGAAGCAACTGCAGAAATCAGGAGTTAAAGATGAAAATTCCGATTTATCACGTCGATGCTTTTGCTGTAGAACCCTTTAAGGGTAACCCCGCAGCGGTTTGCATGCTGCAATCTCCGCGCAGCGATACGTGGATGCAGCAAGTAGCGGCTGAGATGGCACTTTCGGAGACCGCTTTCCTCCTACCCAAAGGAGAGGGCTACAATTTACGCTGGTTCACGCCCAAAACCGAAGTGGACTTGTGCGGACATGCCACGCTTGCTAGTGCGCACATTTTGTATGAATTCGGGTTTTTCGAGCCCGATGAAACCATCGCTTTTTACACCCTAAGTGGCAAAATTACTTCGAGTTTCTCCAATGGGACCATAGAACTCGATATGCCCCGCCGTAACCCGACCCCTCAACCGATCACACCTGAGATCGTCGATGTTCTGGGGCAGGAACCACGCGCAGCCGCTGTTTATACCGATCAAGTATTACTGGTGGAATTAGAAAGCCCGGAAGCGGTGCGCAGTTTTGAACCCGATTGGAAGAAAATTGCCACCCTCCAGCAAGTTGACCTTATCATTACGGCGCCATGTGCAGAGAAGTATGACTTCATCTCGCGTTTTTTCTCACCTAAAACCGGGATCTATGAGGATCCCGTCACGGGAATGGCGCACTGTGTGCTTGCCCCTTACTATGCTGAACGTTTGGGAAAGAGCAAATTCCATGCCTATCAAGCTTCGCCACGCGGCGGCGAAGTCTGGGCGCGCTTAGGCGAAGATCGCGTTTATATCGGTGGGAAAGCCGTAACCGTCGCACAAGGCGAGCTGCTGCATCAGAAAGCATAAAAAGGAAGATAAGCCGAAAACATTCCGCAGGTTTTATATGGACTGAACTGAATTGAGTGGATGGAGTTAAAGGATGGAATTACTCAAACAACGCATTTTGAAAGACGGAAGCAATTTAGGCAATGGTATCCTCAAAGTGGATCGGTTTATCAATCATCAAGTCGACCCGATGCTGATGGATGCCTGTGGAGCGGAACTGGCACGCCTTTTTGCCCCTGTCCGAGCCGAAAAAGTTCTCACCGCTGAGATTTCTGGCATCGCACCAGCGCTTATGACCGCCAAATACCTGCAGGTGCCCGTGGTTTACGCCCGCAAATCCAAGCCTGTAACCATGCCCAATCAAGTCTATTTGACAGTTGCTCCCTCACATACCAAAGGGGTAAAAGTGGAGTTGATCGTTTCACCGGAATACTTGGAAAAAGGTGAACGCATTCTAATTATCGATGACTTTTTAGCCTCCGGTCAAACAATTGCCGGCTTAGTGCGCTTAGCCCAGGTAGCAGGCTCGGAAGTCGTCGGCATCGGCGCACTCATCGAGAAGACTTTCGAAGGTGGTCGTGAGCTGCTTTCTTCGCTTCATATTCCTATTCACACATTAGCTGTAATCACATCTATGGAGGACGGTAAAATCGTCTTCGCTGATTAGATAACTCCGCTTTTCATGACCGATAAAATTCTCATCCTCGATTTTGGTTCCCAATACACTCAGCTTATTGCTCGACGGGTGCGCGAAGCGCAAGTCTATTGTGAAATCAAACCCTGGAACACTGCCGAAATCGACTTGCTCGACTCCAACACCCGTGGGGTGATCCTTTCTGGCGGCCCACTTTCGGTATATGCACCGGACGCCCCAAAAATTCCTGCCACAATCTTGCAGAGTAACCTGCCTATTTTAGGTATTTGCTATGGTATGCAAGCGCTCACCGTCCAATTAGGCGGCGAGGTTACCCCGGCACAGGAGCACGAATACGGATTAGCAACCATCCAGGTGTTGGTGCCCAACCCTTTGCTTCCAGAAGGTGAAATGTCCGTGTGGATGTCCCATGGCGACCGGATAAAGCGGCAGCCGCCAGGCTGGCAGGTGTTGGCGCGCTCTGCCAATAGCCCCATCGCTGCCATAGGAAACTTAGAGCAGCGCCGCTTTGGTCTGCAATTTCACCCCGAAGTGCGTCATACTCCCCAAGGGGCGCAAATCCTGCGCCGTTTCGTCATCGATATATGCGGCTGCAAGGGCGATTGGACTCCAGCTTCCATTATTGAACAGAGTGTCGCAAGTATTCGCGCGCAAGTGGGGCAAGGTTTGGTGCTCTCCGCAGTGAGCGGCGGCGTGGATTCCAGCGTGGCGACGGCTTTAGCCCAGCGCGCCTTAGGGGAGCAGGTCTATAGCGTTTTTATCGATACAGGTTTATTGCGTAAAGGCGAACGCCAGCAAGTGGAAACTACATTCCGCCCGCTGTTAGGCGAGCGCTTGATGGTCGTAGATGCCTCCGAGCGTTTCTTGAGCGCACTTGAGGGCGTTATCGACCCAGAAACTAAGCGCAAGATCATTGGCGAGACCTTTATCCGCGAGTTCGAAGCCGCTGCTCGCCAAATTGGACCGATTGAATACCTCGTGCAAGGCACGATCTACCCAGATGTGGTCGAATCCCAGGGGCTGGGCGCTTCCCAAGCCCAGCGTATCAAGAGCCATCACAACGTGGGCGGCTTGCCGGCGGACCTGCATTTCAAGTTGGTTGAGCCCTTGCGCTTGCTTTTCAAAGATGAAGTGCGCGCGGTGGGTGAGGCACTCGGGCTGCCGCGCAGCTTGGTCTGGCGCCAGCCCTTTCCTGGGCCTGGCTTAGCCGTGCGCTGCCTGGGCGAGATCACCCGAGAACGCCTGGAAACCCTGCGGGAAGCGGACGCCATCTTCACCGCGGAGTTAGAGCAAGCCGGCCTCCTCCAGCTGCAGGAAGATTCCACCGGCACCCTGCAAGGCACATCGCAGGCTTTCGCCGTACTACTGCCCATTAAAACCGTGGGTGTGATGGGGGACCAGCGCAGTTACCAGGAAGTGGTTGCTCTGCGCGCCGTTACCACCACTGATTTTATGACTGCCGATTGGGCACGCCTTCCGCAAGAGCTGCTGGCACGCGTTTCCAGCCGCATCGTCAACGAAATCCCGCATGTCAACCGCGTGGTTTACGATATCACCAGCAAGCCCCCTGCCACGATCGAGTGGGAATAAAGATCAGTTTAGTGTAAACCCTAGAAATGCCCTCAAGGACACTCTCTGGTAAAATTGGCATAAGTAAGATAGAGCCTATGCCCTTCCGATTTTTTCAACTCACACTGCCCCTGAAGAATAAAGCCTCTCGCCATAGCGCCGGCTGGATCTCTAAACTATTTATCTACGCACTTCTCCTGGTATTTTTGTGCATTCAGACATTCGCAGTCTTGGCTGACGTACTGCTGCAACCGCAGCCCAGCTTAGAAGTGAGCGACATAGACACGCGCGAGTTCCCGCTGATCCGCGCGGAGGTGAAGCCAAGGCACTTGCCAGACCCAGCCGTTGACCAGATCGACTCAACCACATTGCAAGTCCTGGAAAACGAAAATATCCTGCCAATCCGCAGTGTGGTGGAAAACTATGAGGGTTTTCATCTTGCCTTAGCCATCAACCCTGGCATAGCCTTGGCTTGGCGGGATGTGAACGGCATCTCACGCTATGACAAACTCATTCGGGCTTTCACCCAGCTTAATCAAAGCCTCACCCCTGGCTCAGGTGACCGCTTCAGCTTATTTATCAACCCGGATTATGAGCAAACGGGTTTCACCGATTTAGATTCTCTCCTCGTTGCCTTAGCAGATTACCCCGGAAACATGCGCCAAATGGAGCCGAGCCTCACCAGCCTGCAGCATGCATTGGAGGCTCTCAGCGCAGATGAGAGCGGTCAGGATAAGATTCTGTTCTATATCACCCCCTTACCTTATCCCAGCGATGCTGAGCAACTCGATTTGCTGCTTCAAAGCGCATTGGATCACCACATCACCATTCATATCTGGTTGGCTGGTGACCCTGAGATTAGCTCTTACCCACAGGTTTCGCACCTGCGCACTTTGGCGGAAGGCAGTGGCGGCAGCTTGTTTCTCTTTTCAGGCTCCGAGCCTATCCCTGACCCGACGAGTTACGTTCTCGGATTAGGTAAGCGTTACCAGATATCGTATCTTTCTCAGGTACGCAAGAGTGGTGAGCATCAATTAGCGTTCAGCCTGCAGACCAGTGCAGGTGAGGTAACCTCTCCGAAAATTACCTTTTCCGCCGAGGTGCTGCCGGCAGAAGTGGAGTTTATCAATTTGCCACAAAAAGTAAGTGTCCAAACTGCAGCGGACGGCTCACTTACACCAGCAGAGCTGCCAGTGGAGATCACCGTCAGTTTCCCGGATAGCCACCCACGCAGCACCACAAAGGCTAGCTTGTGGGTAAATGGAAGCCTCTATCAGGAAAACACTGCTGCTCCCTACTTTAACTTCAACGTTGTTTTTGCCGATTTTCCAGAGTCCCAGCGCCTCAATTTGCAAGCAAAAATAAGCGATGAGCTCGGGCTGACGGGACAATCCGCACTCACACCGCTTGATTTGGAAGTATTGCCAGTTCCATCCTCACCTTCTAACACATTTTGGCGCAACCCGTGGTTCTTAGGGCTGTTAGGCGCTTTGTTAATTGGAGTATTGACTTTCATCGTTCTGCCCGCACGCAGAAAGCGTAGACGTTTGGCAAAAAAAGTTCCATTGTCGGAAGCAGGAGAACAGCCCTTGCCCCCCGCCCAAAAGATCCTTGCAACGCTTACACACCTAGACGCGGACAACACTCCTTTACCAGAAAAGCCAATCCCCATTACGCAGGAGCTTACGCTCATCGGCAGGGATCCTGAATTGTGCCAACTTTCCTTCGCGGATCCAGCGCTCGAGCAGATGCATTGTCAGCTGCGCATGCTGCCAGAGGGAAAATTCTTGCTGACTGATTTCCATAGTAAAGCCGGCACCTGGGTCAATTATGCTCCCGTTGGCCAAAGCGGCCTCATCTTAACGCAAGGTGACATCATTCACATCGGTTCACTCACTTTCCGTTTTGGCAGTGGATCAGGTATCGCCAGTGATGCCAGAAGTAGTCTAACTGAAGATCCAGAAACCGCTCTCGGCATAGATTCGGCTCCTTAGGAAACTGGAACCAATGAGACGGGAAAAGCAAGTAATGATGCGTTTATCTTGTGTCTTGACCGTAGCAAGTTTTCATGGAACAAGCCTCCTCAAAGGAGGGTGTTTAAAATGTCCAGAACAGTAATAAATGAATAACTTTATATTCAAGCAGATCACAATATGTCCATACCCCCCACCCCTTTAATTCCCCTCCCCAGCGTCTCGTTTCAGTGTAAAACTTTCCGTCCGATGCTGGTGAGGGGAAAGATGTTTGCAGGCGGGGGCGGCCGCCCCGCCTGCAAAATAACCACCCTCTCCCAACAGATTGACGCTAAAAATCGAACGGGGTTCGAAGCTGGGAGAGGGCAGGGTGAGGGCAGATTAATATTCTTAACTTTGAAAAATTTGGATGGAATCGATTAACCAATGTTTTTCAACACCCTCCTCAAAGCTTGCTTGTCCTCAACAGAGATATATGTTAAAATACGGCGAAATGGAGGGATGGCCGAGCGGACTAAGGCGCCTGTCTTGAAAACAGGTATGGGGAAACCCATCGTGGGTTCGAATCCCACTCCTTCCGTTCGGAACAGCCAAATACCTGGGGAGGTGCCAGAGTGGACGAATGGGGCCGCCTGCTAAGTGGTTGTTGGAGTAAAATCCAACCGAGGGTTCGAATCCCTCCCTCCCCGCTCTTTTAACGATAGCACCTCAGTTGGTGCTTTCGTGTTTTAACATAGGATATGTTGGAAATGTACCTGTATTTTTACACACAACGAAGAATGAACTTTTCTGAATGCTTGATATCCTTGGCAAATTGACTCAATTTCAACCATGATGAACCCAAACAAATACTCTATAATTTTTAAGAAGGCATATTCAAACAGGAGGGCAGCATGACAAAAGAACACCTACTGGCAATCGATAACGGCACGCAATCGGTACGCGCAATGGTTTTTGACCTGCAAGGCAATATGATTGCCAAAAGCCAAGTGATGATCGACCCGCCTTATCGATCCCCTCAACCGGGTTGGGCTGAGCTAGACCCCTTGGTGTTTTGGAATTCGGTTTGTCTTGCTTGCCAGAACCTCTGGGAAATGCCTGGTGTGGAGAAAGAAAAGCTCGCCGGCGTGGCTTTAACCACCCAACGTGGCACAGTCATCAACGTGGATAAGTATGGTAATCCTTTGCGACCGGCAATTCTCTGGCTAGACCAGAGGCGCACACCAGGGCTCAAACCCGTCGCGGGGTTGTGGGGAATGCTTTTTAAACTGGCTGGAATGAAAGAAACTGCTGCCTATCTGCAAGCGGAAGCTGAAGCCAATTGGCTAAATACTTACCAAAACGAACTCTGGAATGCTACGCACAAATTTCTTTTTCTTTCTGGTTATCTCACCCATCAATTGACAGGCCGCTTTGTCGATTCCATCGGCTGCCAGGTGGGTTACATGCCTTTCGATTATAAACATCTGCGCTGGTCTTCCCCTTCCGATTGGAAATGGCAGGCTTTACCTGTTAGGCCAGAAATGCTGCCCGAGCTCGTCCCGCCAGCTGGCGTTTTAGGTGAAATCACACCAGAGGCAGCTGCAGCGACCGGAATTCCTGCCGGCTTGCCGCTCATCGCCGCAGCTGGCGATAAAGCTTGCGAAGTAATCGGCTCAGGCTGCTTAGAACCCAACATCGCTTGCCTGTCTTTTGGCACGACCGCAACTATTAATACAACCCACAAAAAATACATTGAAGTTATCCCGCTCATCCCGCCTTATCCTTCGGCTATTCCCGGGCGCTATTCGCTGGAGGTGCAGATATTTCGCGGCTATTGGATGGTCTCCTGGTTCAAGCAGGAGTTTGGTATGGATGAAGCCCGTTTAGCTGCACAGTTGGGTAAAAAAGCTGAAGAACTTTTGGATGAAATGATTAACTCTGTACCAGCCGGCTCACAAGGGCTGATGCTGCTTCCTTATTGGGCACCTGGGCTCAAAATTCCGGGCCCTGAAGCAAAAGGCGCCGTGATCGGCTTTGGAGACGTGCACACCCGGGCGCACTTATATCGCAGTTTGCTCGAGGGATTATCCTACGGATTGCGCGAAGGTGCTGATCGTATCAGCAAGCGCTCTCACACCCCGATTGACCAAATCCGGGTGACAGGCGGCGGCGCGGTGAGCAACCCCGCTGTGCAGCTTACCGCCGATATCTTCGGCTTGCCAGCCACTCGGCCCCACGTGACCGAAACGAGCGGGTTGGGCGCAGCCATCGACGCTGCTGTCGGGCTCGGCTTGCACCCCGATTTCGAAACTGCGATTGCCACGATGACTCGCACTGGCGAGAGTTTTGAACCCAACCCCGCGAATCACCAAATCTATAACGAACTATACCAACGGGTCTATCTGAAAATGTACAGCCAGCTCAAGCCGCTTTACGAAGAAATTCGGGATATCACGGGTTACCCACCCAAGTTATAGTTACTAAATTCCAATTGATCATATTTAAGCCCGCTAACGGTTATAATCATGCCTAAGACCCACTTGAAAGAGAGACTTCATGATTCACTACCTCACCACAGAACAAGAAACCCAGATTGAAAGCTGGCTTAGTCAGCTTACCTTAGACGAAAAAATAAAGCTGCTTTCCGGCGCGGATACTTGGTCAACGCAAGCGATTCCACGTTTAGGTATTCCAGAGGTGATTATGACCGATGGTCCCCACGGTGTACGCGCAGACCGTGCTAGCGCCAAGCGGCTTTTTGGCCTCTCCACTGCTTTTCCGACTGGCATAGGTATTGCTGCTACTTGGGATCGGGAGCTGGTGCATGAATTGGGTGCTGCACTGGCAGAAGAATCGCGTGCATTGGGATGTGATGTCCTTCTGGGACCATGTGTAAATATTTTACGTGCTCCATTAGGTGGGCGTAACTTCGAGACCTACTCGGAAGATCCTTTTTTGGCAGGTGAGATCGGGGTCAACTGGGTGCTTGGTTTGCAAGGCAAAGGGGTGGGAGCTTCACTCAAGCACTACGCTGGGAATGATCAGGAATATGAGCGCATGAGCATTAATATCGTGGTTAGTGAGCGTGCTTTGCGGGAAATTTACCTCGCACCTTTCGAAAAAATCGTGCGGCATGCCCAACCCTGGACGGTGATGGCTGCCTACCCTCGGGTAAATGGATTTTTTGCCACTGAGAATCCTTACTTGCTGCGGGAATTGCTTAAACAAGAATGGGGGTTCGAAGGAGCAGTCATCTCAGATTGGGTTGCTATGCACTCTACGGCCCCTTCACTTAATGCTGGCTGCGATTTGGAGATGCCGGGACCTGCCAAATATCGCGGCGGTTTGTTGAAAGAATCTGTGCAATATTGGCAAGTTTCAGAAGAGGCTTTAGATGACGCTGTGCGGCGTGTTCTGCGCTTAATCGTACGCTGTATGCCTGGAAAAGTGCCCGCAAATCCTCATTTAGCCAGTCCAATAGCCCACCGCCAGCTCGCCCGCGAGATTGCTTCTGAATCAATTACGCTGCTCAAAAACGAAGGCAACCTGCTGCCGATCCAAGATTCCGTGCGTAAAATTGCCGTGATCGGGCTAAACGCGATGCTCACCGTAACTGGCGGGGGCAGCTCGCGCGTTTTGGGTTCGGAATGGATTACCCCACTGCAAGGCTTGCAAGAAGCTCTCGACAACCAAGTTGAGATTATTTATGAGCCCGGGGATGATAACCGCGTGACTGGACAACCAGTCGAAGCAAGCTACTTTTCTCAGCCTGATGGCAGTCAAGGGCTGCAAGCAAAGCTTTACCCCAACCCAGATTTCCAAGGAGAACCGCTGATTATGCACGTGCCGGCTTTGGATGAATGGTGGGGAGGTGCCAGCCCTGCCCCTGGAGCAATCGATGGGCACGCTTTTAGTGCGGTTTGGGAAGGGCAGTATACCGCGGCTGTGAGTGGGCTGACGCCATTTATGTTAGTGGGTAATGGGCATTCCCGACTGTATATTGATGAGAACTTAGTCGTGGAAAACAACAATGGCGACGTCGTTCCAGATTATGGCAACTATGGCCCAGTGATGGTGGGTGGAGCAATTGACCTCGAAAGTGGAAAGACATACAGCCTAAAAATCGAATATTCTTACCAAACCGTGGACGGTTTTGCTTTCTTGCAGCTTTGGCATAAACCGCCATACGTACCAGCGGATGGGCACGCACGCGCTGTTGCTGCTGCTGCACACGCAGATTTAGCTATCGTGTTTGTGGGCAGCCCCGATGCTTATGAAACTGAAGGGCTAGATCGCCCTTCCATGCGCCTGACCGGCAATCAAGATGAGCTTGTAGCTGAAGTGGCGCAAGCAAACCCCAACACTGTCGTGGTCGTCAATGCAGGCACGCCGGTTGAGATGCCCTGGGTGAACCAAGTGCCTGCAATTCTATGGGCATACTTCCCTGGGCAGGAGGGCGGCCATGCTTTAGCTGATATCCTTACTGGGGCGGTAAACCCTTCTGGTAAGCTGCCTCTCACTCTGCCAGCAAGAATAGAAGATAACCCCACCTTTATAAACTACCCTGGAGACCGTTCAATCCTCTATGGTGAGGACATCTTTATTGGTTATCGCTACTACGACGCCCGCAAGATTGAGCCGCTATTTCCTTTTGGGCACGGCCTTTCCTATACGCAGTTTACCTATAGCGAGCTCAATTGCCCGCCCAGCATCCGCCAAGGCGAACCTGTGGAAATCAGTTTTACAATCCGAAACGATGGTAATCGCAGCGGAAGCGAAGTAGCCCAAGTCTATCTGCACGATGTGCAATCGCGCGTGCCACGTCCGCCGCGTGAATTGAAAGGATTCAAGCGCGTCTTTCTGGATCCGGGAGCAGAAGTCCGCTTAACGGTGAAGTTGGATGAGCGTGCTTTTAGCTTCTATGACCAGGATCTGCACCAATGGATTGCTGAGCCGGGATATTTTGAAATCCACGTGGGGAGCTCATCCCGTGATATCCGCTTAAGTGCAAGCATTCGGCTGGAGGCGTGATTTAGTCATTTACGATAGAGCAAAAGAATTAAAGCAGAGCCCTGGTTATACTTCTTCTTTCGAGCGAATGAGAATAACTGACTTGCCGCTTGGCTTCTTTAACTCAAAGAACGGTTTTTTGGTGCGCACGAGCTGAGCTAACTGCTTAGCGCCATAGCTGCGCGGATCAAAGCCTGGGTCGATGCGCCTTAAAGCGGTGCCCACCTCCGAAAGGCTTGCCCAGCCCTCATCATCGGTACCAACCATATCGATGGCTTGATTGATGTTATTGATTAACGCCAACTCTGCAGGAGTAAGCTTTTCTAAATTTTGCTGCTTCTGCGCAGCTTTGCGCATTTGTGCTTCGCGTTCTTCCAAGTTTTCGGTGTAGATAAACACATCGCACGCTGATACAAACGCTCGCGGTGTGGACTGCTTCCCAATCCCGATGACGAGCTTGCCACTCTCGCGGATACGCGTAGCTAAGCGCGTGTAGTCACTATCGCTGGAGACCAAGCAAAACGCATCCACCTGGCCGTTGTGCAGGATGTCCATTGCGTCGATGATCATGGCTGAATCGGTAGCGTTCTTGCCCACGGTGTAGCGGAATTGCTGGATAGGTTGAAAGGCATAGGAGTTGAGAATGTCTTTCCAGGATTTCATGTTAGAGGTAGTCCAGTCGCCATAAATTCGGCGGATGGTCGCATTACCGAAGCGGCCGGACTCAACCACGATCTGCTCAATTAATGTGGACTGGGCGTTATCACCGTCAATTAAAATTGCAACACGTTTTTCAGTGTTTCCATTATGATTATTTTCAGATGTCATGCTTAAATTATAACCGTTATTATTAAACTGGGAAGTGAGAATAAGCCGCTGTTAGAGCAAAGTGATAATGTCCTAAAATAGCTGAATAGAAACGTCATAGTTAAAATCATAGACCCCCTTGCCTTGCATAGTCTCCCGGCTGCTGTTCAGGCATGGTACCCTACGGGCAGGCTACGCACTCATGAGATCGGCGAGAACAAGTTCTTCTCGATTTAAATAATCTGCGTTCCTCAACTAAAGTTTATCAATCAACCCATGCCGGCGGTAGTAATCTTGGTGGTAATCTTCGGCTGGGTAAAACTCCTCAAGTCGTTCAACGCGCGTTACGATGGGCTTATCGTAAATACCCGAGACTTCCAAAAAAGCAATTACCTGCTCGGCAATTTGCTTCTCCTCTTCGGTAAGGTAAAAGATGCAAGAGCGATATTGTGTGCCGAAGGTAATCCCTTGCGCACAACAAGTGGTCGGATCATGGAAACTAAAGAAGGCTTCGAGCAATTGCTGGTAGCTAAGCTGACCCGATTCATAAACCACGAGTACAGTTTCAACGTGCCCTGTGGTTTCTCGGCAAACGTCTATATAGGTCGGCTTTTTCGTGTTGCCACCGGCATAGCCCACCTCGGTTTCGATGACACCAGGCAAACTTTGCATCTTTGCTTCTAATCCCCAAAAACAGCCCCCCGCTAAATATGCTTTTTTCTCCATGAACGACTTCCTCAATAAAATATTTCCCAGGATAATCTCACTAACTTTTATCTCAGAGGGCAATTTTAATATTGTTGCTTGCCCTTATTATGAAAAAATATATCACGGTAATCACCCGGCAGTTCGAAAATTAAAGGCTAGTAAAAAGTTGTTAACATAAAAACTACCCTTTAAGCCAGGTAGTTTTTAGATTTTGGGAGATGCAGTGCCAGTTTAGTTCAAACCGCCGCCGTGCGCAGCCCAAACAGCTAACCCAATGATGCCGGCATTATCTCCCAGGGACCCCTGTACAATTTCGATTTTATCCGCAGGCATGACGATCATACGCTTGCGCAGCGTTTCCCGAATGGGATGCAACAATAATTCTCCTGCAGCCGCAACGCCGCCCGTAATAACTACGCGCTTGGGTCCTACCACCAACGCTGCATTTATAACCGCCACACCGATATTGGAACCCACCTCGTTCCAAATTGAAAGGGCAACCTCATCACCAGCTTCGGCAGCCTTCGCGATTACATGCGCCGTAATTTTATTCAGGTCATAATTGACCATCTCTCCGATGATAGTTTTTTGCCCTTGCACCACAGCCTTCAAACCCATGGCAGCGATCGCTGGACCAGAAGCTAAGGTTTCCACACAACCATAATTTCCACAGCCGCAAATTGGTCCGTGGATATCGATAGTGATGTGGCCTAACTCCCCAGCCGTACCGCCTTGCGTAAGGATTAATTGGTTGTTCATCACCACACCCCCACCGATGCCTGTACCTATCGCAAAGCACAGCATGCAGTCCACGCCTTTGCCGGCTCCAAAAGCCCACTCTCCATAGGTAATAGCACGGACATCATTGAGGATATAGACAGGTACATGTAAGTACGCTTCTAAAGTTGCTTTGAGTGGAATGTTGATCCAATGCCCAGGGAAGTTGGTGATAAAAATCGTCTCGCCCTTTTCCAAGTCCAAGCGACCAGGCGCACTGACACCGATGCCGCCAATCTGATCCCATTCAAAGCCCGCTTCAGCCACCAGTGACTTGATCAGATCCGCCATGCGTCTGATAACTGCTTCGTGCCCCTCGTATGAAAGCGTCTTCGTATTTTTGGAGGCAATCACCTGCCCGGAGAGTAAATCCACCAACCCGGCTTTGATATTTGTACCGCCGAGATCACAACCGACATAATACTGCGCATCCATCGTACGTCCTCCAGGAATTATCCGTATAGGCTCGATTATAACTTGAATTTAGCAGCCTAAACGGGGAAGCCACTTACTCACCCTGCGATATTAGCAGTGCATTTCGATAAATTCATGAATCTTCTGGAAAATAACTTCTTTATCTTCGGCTAACAACATCACATGAGGGGAATCGGGCATATAAATAAGCTCTTTTTCAGAGGATCTCACTGCATCGATAATGATTTTGCCGCTCTCTGGATGGATACTCGCGTCTTTCCCACCCATAAAAACCAATAGCGGTTGGGTGATGTTATCCAGTTCTTTTTGGACGACGATTTGTAATTTTGCCAATTGCGCTAGCCCCCTGACTGGATAAACCATATAGCCTTTCCAAGGTAAGTCGTCTTCAGCTTGGTTTTTTGGGCGTAATTTAACGAAATACTGCATTATGCGGGAAAGACCTATGCCGCGGATTTGTAAAGCTGGCGCAACAGCGATAACGCCATCCACTTGAGGGTAACGGCTGGAAACCAGCAGAGCAAGCAATGCACCCATAGATTCTCCACACACAAACACTTTTGTGCATTTTCCCCTCAACTCCAAGTAGGCTGCCTCCGCGGCTGCATACCAATCTAACCAGCTTGTTTTGTTAAGCTCCGCCGGCTGGGTGCCGTGACCCGGTAAAAGAGGTGCCGCAAGAGTATACCCAAAACCTCTTAAGTAATCAGCCAAAAGGCGCACCTCAGCAGTGGTTGCCGTAAAACCATGCAACAAAACCACTCCGATATCGTTGCCTTCAATCAAGAAAGCATCGCCATCTAAATAGGCGTTTTTCATCAATGGTGCCGGATTGTTCATTGTTGCCTCACCTATATGTTAGAAAAAAACAGCCGCAAAGAGGTAATCTTGCGGCTGTGATGCGTTTAGTCTAACTTACTTTTTTTATGCATTATGGTAATACCCAATACTTAAGCGAATCCACGCTGGTTTTAAAATTAACCGTGCCAGCGGACATCGTAACAAAGCCATAGGTACCTGCATCCAGATAAGTTGAGTCGTCAGCTTCACCGACTTTGACGCCGTTGATATAGAACTCAAAATGGGATCCATTGGCTAAGACGCCAATGCGGTTAGGTTGGTCTGTTGGGTTGATAACATCGGATTCCGTATAATCCAAAATAGTTTCGGTACCGTTGGATGAAGTGTAGCGGTTAAATCCCCAGGTACCGTCGCAGGTAAGCCCCATAAAATAAAACTGGTTCTGGTTCGTGAGGCGGAATGCTAAGCCCGCGCGATCCTTGCCGTTACAATTAGGCATCGTCAGGGTAGCTTCGAGATAAAAGTTTTGGATTGCCGGGCCAATGGTGTACCAACTATTCCAGTACGGGGTTCCTTTGGAATAAATGTTGAGGCGACCATCATTTACATTGAGGTAGAACCAATCATCCTCGTAGGTCCATGTGCCTGAGGGTGTGTCGAACTCTTCTACTTTGGTGGGCTCACCTAAGCGGATGGCTGGGTCTTCAGCATTCGGGGTATTTGTGAAGGTTGGTGTAGGCGTAGGCGTTTCCGTCGGAGTGGGGGTTATAGCTTCGGTGGGAACAGGGGGTTGTGTCTCGGTCGGAACAGCAATTGTGTTGGTCGGGGCGCTGGTTAAGGTTCCAGAAACTGCGGTTGAAACCAAATCGGCAGTGGGGGTAGGATTAATCGGCATGTTGCAAGCACCCAGCATCAACACGAGAATGAGCAAGCATAGATATTTTTTCATTCCAAATCCTTTTCTCAGGCGTTTTCAACCGCCATCTTTAGAGATTAGGTTTAGTATAGCACGATTGTAAAAAAGCCAAAGCGCAGCAAGGTAGATGTACGAGCAAAGTGATAATGTCCTAAATTGGCAAAATAGAAATGTCCTAATTAAATTTAAGATCCCGTGTTCTAGCATGGTACCCTACGGGTAGGCTGCGCACTCTCCCGACCATGCGAAGAACGTAACTTGAGGTTTCAGAGAAGTTAACGATCCTATGCTGAAAATTGATAAACAAAACACCTAGAATGCGGAGACCTACGGTCAATTTCCTCGCTCGGTACCCTAGGGGCAGGCTACGCACTCGGAGACCGGCGAGAACAATGTAGTTAAATAGAAAACCAATATTGACAACTTTATCAACCATATAGGACATTTCTAAATTGCCAGCATTAGGACATTTCTAATTAGCCTTAGCACCAATTTGACATTTAACTTGCATCTATCCTAAGAACTGTTATAATAATTGCATCAATTTCTTAGGAAAACGGATTTTTAAATTACAACAGCGATAAATCTATTCGTAGATTTTTGAGTAACTTCCCAGTTAATAATAAGAATAGGCGTGAATTCATAAATACCAGGTTTATGTATGATGATATGTCACTCGAGAGAACTGGTCTCTGATGAGATGAAAAGCGCCTGCCAAAAAGGGTCATATGGATATTCTAGAATTAGAAAGTAAAACAATTAGCGAGCTTCGTAAAATAGCAGAGGATTTAAATTTCCCCAAGCCCATTCGGCTTAAAAGGGAAGGGTTGATTGTTAAAATCGCCCAAGCCCTTGGCGAACAGGAAGGCTTGGAAATACGCGGCGGCGTGCTAGAGATCATGAACGAAGGTATTGGCTTCCTGCGGCCTTATTACCGCATTGGGCCTGATGATATCTATGTCTCTCAGGCACAATTACGCCGCTATGACCTGCGCTCTGGCGATCTCGTCATTGGGCATGTGCGCCCTCCTCGAGAGTCCGAAAGACACTACGGGCTACTCAAAGTAGAATCCATCAATGGGCTCACCCCAGACGAAGCCCGCGACCGCCCTAAATTCGAATCCCTTACCCCGATTTTTCCCGATAGACAATTAAATTTAGAGCATGATTCTAAAAACTTATCAACCCGCTTGATTAACATGATCGCTCCCATCGGCAACGGCCAACGTGCCATGATCGTTTCTCCGCCTAAAGCGGGTAAAACAACTATTCTTAAAGATATTGCCAATGCTATTGCGGTCAACCACCCAGAAGTTCGTCAGATCATGTCCTTGATTGGCGAGCGCCCTGAAGAGGTTACCGATATGGACCGCTCCGTGGATGCTGAAGTGGTTGCCAGCACTTTTGATGAGCCGGTTAATGCCCATGTCCGTATGGCGGAGATTGTGTTAGACCGCGCCAAGCGGCTGGTCGAAAACGGTTTGGATGTGGTTATTTTAATGGACTCATTAACCCGCTTGGCACGTGCCTACAACATGGTGGTCAACCCATCCGGACGCACACTTTCCGGTGGTATGGACCCTTCAGCGCTTTATCCTCCCAAACATTTCTTCGGGGCAGCGCGTAACATGGAAGACGGCGGCAGCCTGACCATCATTGCAACCGCGCTGGTAGATACTGGTTCACGCTTAGACGACGTCGTCTATGAAGAATTCAAGGGCACCGGTAATATGGAATTGGTCCTCTCTCGTAAACTTCAGGAACGCCGCATCTTCCCGGCTATTGATATCGAGCGTTCTTCAACCCGCCGTGAGGAGTTGCTGCTGGATAGGGAGACCCTCCAGAAAATCTGGTTAATGCGCCGCATGTACCTGCAAATGGTTTCCAACCCGCCCCAAGGCGCTGGCATGGACACCGCTGTAGCAACCGAAGCAATTCTACAGCGCATGGAAAAAACCAAAACCAATGCAGAATTCTTGGACACGTTGACGGATAACTCCTGAAGTAAGCTATAATCCCAATTATGATTGATAACGAATTGGAACATTCCAGAGGCAAAGAAAGTACAAAGCGCCGAAGCGTACTGGCTTGGGTGCTCACAGCAATCATTTGTGCTGCTTTGATCTCTGTGCTATTTTGGCAGCCTGAGATTGCCCGTTCTATGAATAATCAGGCTCAAGCTCTTCCGCACGCGACAATTGACGGTAGCACTTCCCCATTAGAAACCACGCTCCAGAACGTTCCATCATTTCAGATGAGCACAACACAGGCAGCGCTCATCCGTCAACCTAATCCGCATACGGATATCGACACAAGCTTACGCACCACAGCAATCGAATATACCGTGCAGGAAGGCGATTCGGTGTTTGGCATTGCGGAAAAGTTTAATATCGCACCCGAGACGGTTCTGTGGTCCAACTATGACGTTTTGCGCGACAACCCGCATGAGCTTGCGATTGGTCAAGTGCTCAAGATCCCGCCAACCGATGGAATCTGGTACAAATGGACTTCTCGGGATACACTCGACACGGTTGCAGCCAAGTTCTCGGTGACACCTGAGGATATCTTGCTCTATGTTGGGAATGACCTTGATCTCAGCAATCCGGTCATTGAACCCGGGGCTTATGTCATGGTTCCTGGCGGTGAACGCGAATATCAACAATGGCTCATTCCAGATATTCCCCGAGGTGCTGCGGGTGTTTCTACCAGCCCTTATTTCCAATGCGATACCAGTGCGAATTACTTCCCTGGGACGGGCTACTTCACTTGGCCGACAAGCGTGCATACCATTTCCGGCAATAATTATTGGTCTGGGCACTTAGCGATTGATATCGGTGCAGGAACAGGCTCTCCAATTTATGCTGCCGATAGCGGCGTTGTGGTTTGGGCTGGTTGGATGGAAAATGGTTATGGTAATGTGGTCATCATTGATCACAATAACGGTTATGTCACGGTATATGCTCACCTTAGTGCGGTGAATGTTAGCTGCGGGCAAAATATTTTCCAGGGCTCCGTGCTTGGAGCCGCTGGCAGCACTGGCAACTCCACCGGACCGCACCTGCACTTCGAAATCCGCTACATGGGCGGCTTTGTCAACCCATTGACCTTACTCCCTTGAGGTTTATAATTAACTTCGGCTCCAGTAGCTCAACTGGATAGAGCAAGGCACTCCTAACGCCTAGGTTGGGGGTTCGATTCCCTCCTGGGGCACAAGAATTACAAAAGCGCGCAAGTTTGCGCGCTTTTTTGATGAAGTAACTGCCTGGGAAAGAGATTTAAAAATTTTTCTCTTGGTCTTGTGCGTTTGTTTCGTCCTCGTCATCGAAGAAATCATCTGGGTCGCTTTGCAATTCCTGCCGCACCAACAGCTGGATGGCATCTCCCTCTTCAAAGTTTAGTGCTCTCGCAGCCATAATAGGGACTTGTTTGGTTAATCCAATTTCGTCGCGATACTCCAAAAACATGGTCAAATTTTGCTGCCAAGCTCTTGTGCACCGATCAATCAATGACTCGCTATCAAAAGTACGCAAGGTGGTCATCGCCATCGTATAGAGATAAGGACCCTCGAGAATTCCTGCAGTCCAAGTAGTGGTGCTGCCACGCACTTGCGCATCCTCGATAGGCTCGAATGTAGGCGTTGGGCCTTCAATGACTGTAATCTTATTATTCATTTTCTCACCGGGGCGAATAATACCATAAAATCAAAAACGAGACGACGCAAGATTCGTCTAGAGCTTAGACAAAATAAAGGAAACTTACAAAACGCCAAACACTCTCAGGGCTGGCTAAAAATCAGTCAGCCCTGAGATTAGAAGTGCAGTTTTAGTTCGTTGTATTGTTCCAGAACCAGTTATAGGCGTAATACACTTCGCCTTGCAATCGAATAGCAATGCGCTGCTCTCCAGCCAATTCCGCAGGGATAGCGAACGTGGCTTCCAGCGTTCCACCTTCGCCTGAATTAAGCGTGGTTACTTCAATACCATTAATACCCATTGTCCACATCTTTCCCATCAGAACTGTGAAATCGGTGTCTTTAGGTAAGTTGTACGCCTTGATGGAGACAGTGGTGTCTTTTTCAACTGCGGTGATAAAGAAATACGGATAGCCGCTATAGCCGTCCACTGGTTCTGCCGGCGGTGTACTGGCAGTGTTATTCCAAAACCAATTATAAGCGTAGTAACCGCCAGTTCCTTCCAAGCGGATGGCGATACGTTCCTCATTGGCTAACTCTGCGGGGATATCAAAAGTCGCCTCAAAGCTGCCGCCTTCCCCAGAATTGAGCGTCGCAACTTCAATCCCGTTGATGCCGCGTGTCCACATCTTTCCCATAAGGACGGTAAACTCCACATTCTTGGGGAAGTTGTAAGTGGTGATGGTAACGTCCTCACCTTTTACGACAGATTTAATCGAAAAAGTGGGAATGTTGCAAGCGCAAGTGGGAGGCTGAGCAGGGGGATAATCCTCTGGCCAGGTACCATTTTTCGCATCGTTCCAAAACCAGTTATAGGCATAATAGGGATTATCGGTACCTTCAAGGCGGATTGCAATCTGCGCACGACCTTTCAACTGCTCTGGGATTGGGAAGGTAGCGAGGAATGAACCGCCTTTATCCGAATTAAGCGTCGCAACAATAATTCCGTCGATGCCTTTAGTGCCAATTTCGCCCATCAAAACGTTGAAGTTTTTGTTTGCCGGCATATTATTGGTGAGAATGGTAACACTTTCATCCGTCTTCACTTCCGAGATGGAAAAAGTGGGGTAAGTAGAGGCTTGAACCTGGCTGACCCCAGCAAAGATGGAACCAAATAAAGCGACAATTACAATCAAACCGACGATTTTCTGCTTTTTCATAAATTCTCCTTTGTGACTTTTCCTATTTGTACAGCTTCGTTTACGATGATCTATGTAATTTATTGACGTTAAAATTCGGAAAATGTTCCATTTTTCTAGCGCATATTTCTTTGAGTATTATATACTTTTTTTCATGCTTTATCAAAATTTAAGCGCCTTTTTCACCTGAAAATGGGCGTAAAACAACGATGCCAACCTATACGTTAGGTTGGCATCGTCGGAATTGAAGCACTTTCAGAGCTTTACTTAGTTTGAATCTTTATCGTCTTACTACGCGCTTCTTCGGCTTTAGGGATCACAACGGTTAACACGCCGTTTTCGAGCGTAGCGACAACATTATCGGTATCCACCGGAGTAGGTAACGAAACTACCCGTTGGAATTTGCCCGAGGGCAATTCACTGAGGATATACTCACTCTTAGCATCGCGTTCTACTTTGAGCTCGCCACTTAGTGTAAGGACACCATTGACTACCTGAATCTCAACATCCTCCGCGCTGACAGCGGGTAAGAACGCTTTGAGTTCGTATGCATCCGCGGTGGATCGTAAATCAACAGGTAAAAATACATCGAGGTCTAAATCCTGGCCTAATTCGCGCATAGCATCTGCATAGGCTTGTAAACTAAATCTTCGACTTCGTGGGTGAAAGTAAAATGTCATAGTTTCATCTCCTTTGAATCTAGTTTGATATACATTATTAATATAATCCTCAATTGTTAGAATTTTACTAACGCAGAATAGATACAATATTAATATGGCTGCTCAGATAAGCATGGGTTTGGAGATGGACACAAGATTGGCTATAATAAATCGAGGCTAGATGACTTTTTAGTTGTCAACGCTAAAGTAATAATCTTGGAGTTAGAACATCATGCAGGAAATTGCACCTAACGTTTTCATCACAACAAACTCCCTCGGTCTAATCACTGGAATTATTCACCCCGAAGAGGGATTAGTATTTATTGATTCCCCTACCCGCTTAGATGAACTAGACTCGATTGGTGCCAAGTTAACGGGGAATGCTAAGCCTTCACCCCGTTTCTTAGTGGTCTTAGATACCAATTATGACCGTCTGCTTTCTGCCAAAGGGATGGATTTCATTATCATTGCGCATGTCAATAGCATTACGCCCACAAAACCAAAATCAGGAGCAGCTAAAGCCTCAGAGGATCAAACTTCGCTTGGAGATACCTCCGACTCACCCAATGGCTCAATGCGTCAATTTTCACCCGAAATCGTTTTCCAAACAGACCTGAGTATCTTCTTAGGGACTATGGAGATACGGCTTGAGCACCATGCAGGGGTAAATAATGCCGGCGTTTGGGTGGAGTTACCACAACAAAAGCTGCTTTTTGTTGGCGATGCGGTTATGGGGGATGAACCTCCTTTCTTAGCTTACTTTGATGCCGATACTTGGCTAACCGATTTGGAACTGCTTGCTTCAGAGCGCTTTCGTGGTTATCAAATCATCTCTTCGCGTTGTGGAATTGTTACCCAAGAGCAGATCGATGTCATGCATCAAAGGCTGACATATATTCGTGATACGCTTAACCCGCTCCTCGAAAATAAAGCCAGTTTAGATGAAATGCTCAAGCTGATTCCCCAGATTATAGATTATTACAACGTCCCGCCCCTGCTTCACGATTTGTACTATAACCGTCTGCGTTGGGGGCTAACAACGTATTACGAAAATCATCGTTAATGGAGGAGCGCATCGTGGAAACTCTTGCAGGATACAGTCCTTTGGTTGAATTAACACGCGGTGGAATGGTGGAATGTGTCCATTTTGGCACTTTTGCAATTGTGGATGCGCATGGGAACCTCCTAGCCTCCGCTGGTGACCCGGAGCTACGGACTTTTCCCCGCAGCTCAATGAAACCTTTCCAGGCGATTCCCTTCGTAGAATCTGGCGGTCCGGAGCATTATGATCTCACTGACGAAGAACTCGCCATCATTTGTGCTTCACACACTGGCACAGATAAACACGTGGCAGTGCTCAAGCAAATCCACCAAAAAGTCGGGCTTCAAGAAAGTGACCTACAATGCGGCGTGCATTGGCCTTCAGATAAAACCACAGCACAGGAAATGCGCCAGCGTGGCGAGCAGCCGACACCTTACCGCCACAATTGCTCCGGGAAGCATTCGGGCATGCTTGCTCAGGCTAAACTGCGCGGCTTGCCTTTAGAGACTTATCTGGATCCGCAACATCCCATCCAGCAAGCTATCCGCCAAACTATGGCAGAGATGAGTGACTTAAGCCCAGAGGACCTAACCATAGGTATAGATGGCTGCAGTGCACCTGTATTTGCCCTGCCTGTGCGTGCATTCGCTCTGGCGGTCGCACGTTTATGCGACCCAGCAGGATTAGCTCCAAGCCGGCAAGCAGCCTGTCGGAAAATCACTCATGCGATGATAAGCTTCCCAGAGATGGTAGCAGGTCCGGGCAGGTTAGATACCATCTTGATGCATGCCATGGCAGGCAAAGCGGTTGCCAAAGGCGGCGCAGAGGGCTACCAAATGATTGGGCTGCTGCCTGGGGCGCTCCAACCCAGTTCACCAGGCATTGGCATCGCAATCAAATTTTCGGATGGGGACCCCAGCCGGCGGGCAACCAATACGCTCATATCAGCCATCTTAGCTGCTTTGGGTTTCCAGCAAGAATTATCAGCCGAGACGCTGCGCGAGGTTACCGACCCCACTCTGCGCAATTGGCGTGGTCTGGTCGTTGGAGAACAACGCTTGAGCGCTGCAGCCCAACAAGCATTGAAAAACCTGAAAGTGATAAGCAGCTGAAAAACAACACCTCGAACCTGCCGGAGATTGCACCCGAGCACCGCGAGCGGATTAAGCAAGTACATGAGCGCTTGTTGGTAGTGTTCGGTTATCCCGAATGGCGCCAGCCGCTGCCAGCTGTAGACGAGCTGGTATGCACATTTCTTTCCCAAAATACGAATGACATTAATCGCGATAAAGCTTTTCAGGCGATCAAAACTCGTTATGCTAACTGGGAAGAAGTGCGCGATGCCGATCCGCAGGAATTCATGCAGGTCATCCGTATTGCCGGATTGGCGAACCAAAAAGGTCCTAATATCCAGCAAGCTCTCCGAAAAATCAGCGAGAAAACTGGGCAGATCAGCTTAGATTGGCTTAAGGAGCAGCCCCTTGAAGAAGCCAGGCAATGGCTGCTTAGCCTCAAGGGTGTGGGGCGCAAAACTGCTGCGATTGTGCTGCTATTTTCATTAGGAAAGCCGGCTTTCCCGGTCGACACACATATTTTTCGCGTTTCCGGCAGAATTGGCTTGCGCCCAGCAGGATTATCCATCGAGAAGGTGCATGATTACCTCGAGGCAGCGGCTGACCCGCAAGACTACGCTGCCCTGCACCTCAACCTGATCCGCTTGGGCCGAGAATTTTGTCATGCCCGCAAACCGGAGTGCTTTCGCTGCCCTATTGTGGATTTGTGTCAATACCCCCATAAAAATCTGGAATGAAGCCTATGCAGTGGGGCTGAGCTCCCCAATCAGAGACCACGGACCAGTCCAAGTGATCGTGACAGGGCGTTCCTGCCCGTACAAGTCCTCATCAGATTCGACAAACACTACTCGGTTCGTAGGCGTGCGCCCATACCAGCGCTGCTTTACCTTGTATTCAAACAGCACTGGTACTGACTGCCCTAACATTGCTTGATTAAGCTCAGCTACGATCCCTTGTTGTAAGTCTTCTAATAACCGAAAGCGGCGCATCTTTTCTTCTGCTGGCACGTCATCCTCCAAGTAGCGCGCGGAATAAGTGCCCGGACGGGGAGAATAACGTGCTAAGTGAGCTACATCGAGGCGCAAATCTGCCAGCAAATCGTAAGTTTTCTGGAAAGCAGCTTCGCTCTCGCCTGGAAAGCCAACAATGACGTCTGTAGCGATGGAAACGCCGGGGATGCGCTCGCGCAGTTTAGCGACAAGCTCGCGGTATTGTTGGTTTGTATAACCTCGGCGCATGGCTGCCAGTACAGCATCATCCCCTGCCTGAATGGGCACCTCAATATGGGGCATCACCTTGGGCAGCTGGGCAACTGCATCGATTAGCCGGTCATTCATCCAGTTGGGATGTGAAGTGAGAAAGCGGATGCGCACAAGATCCGGAAGAGCAGAAAGCTGCTCGAGCAAATCTGGGAGGCGCGGGCTTCCGGTTGGCAGATCTAACCCATAACGGTCGATGATTTGACCTAGCAGAACCACTTCGCGCACACCCTGAGCGACCATCGTTTTAGCTTCATTGATAATCTTTTCGGGGTCGCGGCTGCGTTCTTTACCACGCTTGAGTGGAATAACGCAGTATGTGCAGGCATGTGAACAGCCTAAGACCACGGGGAGATTCTCCGAAACAGAGCGGTCCTCCCCTGGGACAAGCACGCCAAACTCTGCATCCAGTACAGTGTCGATTTTCTGGCGCCAACTCTGAGCCTGAGCACTCTCCTGACGGTCCGTCAGGTAGCGTAAGAGTGGCTCAGGGTCAGAAGGCCCAGAGAACACATCCACCCAAGGGAAGCGTTTTTGCAAAGCGGGGTTGCCATAAACGCCTACCAAGCAGCCCATCAGGTTGATGACGACCTCGGGGTTTTCTTGCTTCAGTTTTTTAAGCGAGCTAAGCCTGCCGAGGGCTTTATCCTCTGCGCTTTGACGCACCACACAGGTGTTTAGTACGATCACATCCGCTGCTTCTGCTGTTTTACTGGGCGTGTAACCCAGTGCTTCCAACGAACGTGCGAGTCGGCGGGCATCCGCCGCATTCATCTGACATCCTTCAGTCCATATATGGTAACGCATAGGGAACTTATTATACAATTTTTTACCAGCAGGCAATCAGCGCGCAGGTTATTTATAGGGTATTAGACTTCTTTGCCTCTACACTCAGCAAAATTTTCCGCCTAAATCTCGATTACCTCTCGATGCAAACATCTTTCAGATTTATTCGCCTTGCCTTTTTAGCGGACTTCCACCTGATACACCGCTTTTTCTCGCGTGAATGGCGTTGTTCCGGAGACAACCAAAACAATTTTCTCTACATCCTCATCGATGGTAACTTCAAACGTCGTGCTGTTATCTGCCTCGAGTGAAATGTTTTGCACACGAGTTTGCTTTCCAACTGAGATCATTGTGAGAGAATAAGTCTGTGGAAGGGCATTCATCAAACGGACAAAACCTGTGCCTTCCCAGCCGCCCGCGTCTTGCTCCAAATCAGAAGCATAGCCGATGGCATCTAAGCGAAAATCATCCATAGCCATACCTATTCCATTGACGGCTGCATCCGTAACATAATCGAAGCGCAAAGTTACCTCGGTGCCGGCAAATGCAGAGAGATCCACACGCTCTTCGATCCAGTCATCGGAAGAGCCGTTCCATCCACAACCATAACTATTTCCTGAGGGGTTCTCTGTCGTGCAGGTAAGCGATTCGAGAATTTGCCAGTGCTTACCATCTGTGCTGGCTGATATATACACGTAATCATAATCCTCTTCTAAGTCATACCAAGTCTTGAAACTAAGCACTGCTTCACCATCCACTTGTGTGAGATCAAATGTTTGCGTAAGGAACATATTGGACTCATCCCCTAGATTAGACCAGAAGAAATAATCTCCTGAGGGTGGCGCTTCGAAAGGTAAAATATTCGCGACAGCCCCACCTTTAAAGCTGAGCGTGTGGGTTCCGGGGCAATCAATCTCAATGTAATCAACCCCAAATTGACTTACATCGCTGGTAATTTGGTCCGGGCAGGCAGAGATAGAATCGCTGACCGAGACATCATAGGGCGAGTAGGAGCGGTAAGTATAGCGGCCCTGTTCAACCGTAGGGTCCTGCAAGTAATTGGTAACGACCCAATCTGTGAAGACTTCATTGGCAGTATAAACCTGACCAGTGGTCGGATTGAGGATGCCCAAGGCTTGCATGACGTCTTCCAAGCCGATAAAACCATTCTCCGGGTTGGCAACCAAAGCTTTGGTAGCCTCTTCTCCAAAACGATCCAGGAAATACACCATGAACAGGTATGAAGCGCCATAATGAGGTCCATTCTCACCAGTTTCTGCTCCCCAATCAGTAAGTTGTAAATCTGGGTTAATCACATAATCGAAATCAAAGCCGCCGGAATTTAGGTCATTTACATGTTCCGCCAACATACTGAAACCCTCATTAACCCAAGTCTCTTCGTTTCGATCCTGATACCAGTGAATCATATGCTGGAATTCATG
>JAXGPR010000017.1:0-32252 GCA_040766895.1 Anaerolineaceae bacterium
GCCCAGAGCGCGCTGGTATCGTGTGCCATGATCTCGCCATTCTGCGCAACCCAAATGCGTTCGCGCTGATCGGCAAACTCAAAAGTAACAGTTTGGATGCCGAGCAAGCGCGCAATCTGATACGCCACGCCCATCTCCAGGATGGTGCCATTGGGCACGATGAACACATCCGGGCGCTCGGTTTTTAGCCAATCGTAAAGGGATACTGCCGCGATGCGGTTGCGCTCCATGCGCAGCTGGAAAAGCGGAGAACTGGGGTCGGTCTCTTCCACCTGCAGGGTGTATTGCGTGTCATAATCCGAAACCTGGCGCACAATCTGCTCGAGCTCCGCCGGCAGCTTCGCATCCGGCTGCAGCCGTTCCATGAGTGGCGTGAGCTTGAGGATCGGGCTGGCGGGCGCAAAAACCTTCTGGGTGTAGAGGTCCTGCCGGCGCAGGTCAAAGCGTGAAATGGGCTGATCCCACTCGGCATAAGGCAGGTATGCCAATTCGACCTGGTGCCCCTGGCCAGCCAAAGCGAGAGCGATCAGGCCGGCTTGTTCGATCCAATAATGCAGCGCGGCAAAAACAGCAATCTTCTTGGGGACGGGGTTAGGCAAGGCGTATGCCTGCACCTCGCGCACCGCCTCCGGCAGAACGGATTTTAATCCTTCCAGTTGATAGTGGGCAGACCACTGTTTATATTGCCCGCGCAGCTGCCAATAGACCTCAGCGCTGAAGGGCAGGTCCTCGAGCAGCTTTTTGAGCGTGGCTTTCGAGCTCATGCTCATTCCTCCCGCTCGATCGACCAGGCTAAAGCCGGCCGCAAACTGCCTGGGCGGGGCTCTGGCCATTGTGTGCCGGGAGCACCACTGGCATCCACCGAGAAAGTGAGGGCTTGCTCATCTTGGAAGTAGCGCCGGATGTGATAGGAACTCGCGTTGATGCCCAGCACAAAGCGCCCTTCATTGAGCAAGTTGGGCGGAATGACACAGCGGCTGGTATAAGTACCCTTGGGGCGCGCGGGATAGGCATTGAACAGGTCAGTGTCATCTGTATCGAAGCTGGTGAAAACCGCTTCGCCACGCGTAGTCATAAGGTAATACCCGACGCGCAAGCCGGTAACCTCTTCTGAAAGCTGATATTCAATTTCAATGGTGATGGGTTCCACACTGCGCAGGCTGTCGGAGATATTGCCGTTTTTATCACGCACGCGGATAGCTAACGGGCGGAAAGGTGCTGCTGATGCAGGCACTTCGTCCTCTTCCCAGTAGCGTTCCCCAACTTTATCCATCCCACGGTTGAGGTAGAAGTCCACAGCCTCGCCGGAAGGTGCGCGCAGCAATATTTTGCCTTTATCCAGCACAAGGGACTCTTCCGTCAGGCGCAAGATGGCAGACATATTGTGGCTCACAAATAATACCGTGCGCCCTTGCTGAGCCACGTCACCCATTTTGCCTAAGCACTTGCGCTGAAAATCAGCATCCCCGACGGCAAGCACCTCATCGACGACTAAGATTTCCGGCTCCAAGTGCGCCGCCACGGCAAAAGCTAAGCGCAGATACATCCCGCTCGAGTAGCGCTTCACGGGGGTATCGATAAACTGCCTGACTTCGGAGAAATCCACGATTTCGTCGAAGCGTGCCTCGATTTCCTTACGCGTCATGCCCAAAATAGCACCATTGAGAAAGATATTCTCGCGGCCAGTGAGCTCTGGGTGAAAGCCCGTGCCCACTTCCAAAAGCGACCCCACGCGTCCGCGCAGCTCGCCATAGCCTTCGGTTGGGTCCGTGACGCGCGAAAGGATCTTGAGCAGGGTGCTTTTACCGGCGCCATTGCGCCCGATGATGCCTAAAGCCTGCCCTTTTTTGACGTCGAAAGACACATCCTTGAGCGCCCAGATGATGTCATCAGTGGTGTGCCGCTCGCGCCTCTTGCCGATGCGCTGAACGCGGCTCGTGATCACATCGCGCAAGGTATCGGCACGCTCCTGAGCTGCTCCGATTTTGTAGCGCTTGGAAATGCCTCTCACTTGAATTGAGGTATCTGCATCCATCTTAGACCACATCCGCAAAAGTTTTTTCCATGCGCCGGAAGTAGAACAAGCCAGAAGCTAACAGCACCAGCACCATTGCGCTGGAAATAAGCAGGGTGATATCCGGCGGCGTGCCGCCAAAAAGCGCCCAGCGGAAGCCTTGCACCACGCCCACCATCGGGTTCAGGCTGTAAAGGCTGCGCAAGGTGCCGGCAGGGATGATGCTGATGGGGTAGACAATCGGTGTGGCGTACATCCACATCTGCTCCAGGAACGGCACCATCTGCTGCACATCGCGGTATTGCACGTTGAGCGCTGAAAGCCACAAGCCCACCGCTAAAGCTGCCAGAACCGTCAGGAGCGTAAGCGGGATGAGCCACAAGATTTTCCAGCTGAAAGCCATGTGGTAGACACCCATGGCGACAAAGAGCAAAATGAGCGAGATAAAGAAATCAACCAGCACCGCCAGCACGGAGGAAAGCGGAATGATCACACGCGGGAAGTAGACTTTGGTGATCAGGTTGGCGTTGCCCACCAGGCTAATGCTCGATTTTTGCAGCGAAAGCTGGAAAAGATGCCAGGGCAGCAATGCTGAGAGCACAAACACGGGGTAAGGCAGCCCGTCGGAGTCCACATGCAGCAGCACGCCAAACACCACTGAGGTGATCGCCGTCGTCAGCAGCGGCTGCAAGACAGCCCAAGTTAAGCCCAGCACAGCTTGCTTATAGCGCACCTTGATATCCCGCCAGGTGAGGAAGTAAATCAGCTCGCGGTACTTCCACAGCTCGGCAAAGTCGATGCCTAACCAGCCTTTGGAAGGCTTGAGCACCACGATTTGTTCAGCGCTTGTGGCTTGGCTCACGCGATCTTGCTCCTATTGGCTAAGTACCAATTGATAGTCTTGCGCAGACCATCTTCGAAGTTGGTCTTGGCGCTAAAACCAAAGTATTCCTTGGCGCGGGTAGTATCCAACTTGCGGCGCGGCTGACCGTTGGGTTTGCTCGTATCCCAGCGGACCTGGCCTTCAAAGCCGGTCAGGCGGGCAATCAGCTCCGTCAGCTCTTTGATGCTAATCTCGAAGCTCGAGCCGATATTGACGGGATCAGAGCGATTGTAATATTGCGTAGCTAAGGCAATGCCTTCGGCAGCATCTTCCACATAGATAAACTCCCGCGTGGGGGAGCCGTCGCCCCAGGCGACGATTTCGTCAGCGCCTTGCTCCTTAGCTTCCACACACTTACGGATGAGCGCGGGGATAACGTGCGAGCTGGCGAGGTCAAAGTTATCGCCAGGCCCATAAAGATTGACTGGCAGCAGGAAGATCGAGTTGAAGCCATACTGCTGGCGGTAAGCCTGCGACTGCACCAGCAGCATCTTTTTTGCCAATCCGTAAGGTGCGTTGGTCTCTTCCGGGTATCCATCCCATAGGTGCTCTTCTTTGAAGGGGATAGGGGTGAACTTGGGGTAAGCGCAGATGGTGCCGAGAGCTACAACCTTTTCCACACCACGCTGCCAAGCTTGGTGCATCAACTGCACCCCCATCATCAAGTTATCGTAGAAGAACTCGGCTGGCCGGGCGAGATTGGCGCCAATCCCCCCCACATGGGCTGCCAAGTGGATGATGATATCGGGTTGCGCGTCGGCGAGCATGCGGGCGATATCCTCGCCCTTCACCAGGTCGTATTCCGGGTAGCGGGGGATAAAAATATCGTGAGCGCCTTTGCTTTGCAGGTTGCGCACTAAGTGCTGACCCAAAAAGCCGGCGCCGCCCGTGACGCAAATGCGCTTGGTAGAAAGATCAATCGGTTGATCCATGTTCACCTCAAGGTTCCAGTGTGGCGGAGTCCTTCGGTTGGAGCGACTCCGCGGGGAGTGCTAAGGATATATGTATACCATCAATGACGATGCAGGGCGCGGAGGGGTCCTCCGTGACCGGCAGGCTGTTTTCCATGCAGGTCAGGCGGCACACCTCTGCGATTTCGCCATCGCCTTCAATTCTAACCTGCGCGAAGCCGCTTTCGCGCAGCTGTCGAATGGCAGTGAGCGTCTTCTGGCGCGTATGCCGGTAGAGCTCGAAGGAGGACTGGATGTAATCCACCGTCAGGCGCGTACGCAAGGCGATACCCTCGGGGGTGATGATATAGCGCAGCTTTTTGCGCTGGGCGCGCTTCACCTTGACGTAACCCTTGGAGACGAGGCGCTTGAGGTACCAGTTGACGGTACCGACAGCTACGCCCAGCTCGCTGGCGAGGTTCGCCTGGGAGATATCCGGGTTTTCCTCAATGCGCGTCAGCAGGTCAAGCTCACGGGTTGTTGAGAGTGTGTTTTCTTGGTCGCTCATATATTCAACGCCTGAATTATAGACGGGAATCGGATGGCGTCAAGGGGAAATAAATTGTATCAATTACAGGCTGAGCCCTACGGTATAATAAATAAGGAAATCCAGATTATGATAATCGTGATTTCCTTATTTAAAAGACTAGTCTATCGAACAACAGCGGAATTAACAAATGGGATCGGTTTGTTACGGCGTTTCCACATCCTTGACCCAGGCGCGCTCTTGTAGGTACCACGCCACTAGGCGGTCCACGCCCTCCTCTAAGCTCACCTGAGGCTGCCAGCCTAAAATGCGGCGCGCCTTGCTCACATCAGCCACATTCTCCAAAACATCCGCCGGGTGCATGGGGATGTACTCCACCTGGGCCTTCTTGCCCAAGCGCTCCTCCAGCATGTGGATGAGCTGGTTGATGGTGATGACCTCGTGCCCGCCTAAGTTGAAAACATCATAACCCACCGGGCGCAGGGCTAAGATGGTTCCCCTGGCGATGTCGTCCACATAGGTAAACCCGCGCGACTGCTCGCCATCGCCGGTCACGAGCACAGGCCGTCCTTCCGCGATCCACTGGCAAAAGCGGAACATGACCATATCTGGGCGGCCTGCCGGACCATATACGGTGAAGTAGCGCAAGACGGTGACGTCGATGCCATATAGGTGATGGTAAGCATAACCAAAGGCTTCGGCGCCTTTTTTGCTGGCGGCATAGGGCGCCAAGGGGTGATCAGTGGGGGCTGTTTCAGCGTGCGGCGGCTTGCCTTCGTTGCCATACAGGCTGGAGGTGGATGCTAAGATGAATTTCTTCACTCCGGCGCGCGCACAGAATTCGAGCATATTGAGCGTACCCAACGTGTTCGTGTAAAGGTAGCTCCAGGGATCTTTGGTGCTGGCGCGTACGCCGGCAATCGCGGCTAAGTTGATCACCGCTTCCACCGGCGGTAGCTCTGCTTGCAGTTGTGCGATGAGCGCCTTATCAGTAATATCCTTGCGCAAAAAGTGAAAGTCTGGGTTCTGCTGCAGGCGCGTCAGGCGGTATTCCTTCATGCGCACGTCATATGCCTGGCTGAGGTTATCTACACCGAAAACCTCATGACCGTCCTGTAAGAGGAACTCTGCCAGGCGTGCGCCAATAAAACCAGCCGCGCCGGTGAGCAAGTATGCAGACATCAGAGCTTTACAACCTTCGAGCTCTTTTTGGCAATGTCTTTGAGGGCATTGCGGGCGTCAAAAATCAACGCAGCTTTCTCGTGCACCATAGCGTAATCGACCTTGCTGTGGTTGGTAATGATTGCCACACAATCCGCTTTTTCCACCGCACTAGCGAGGTCTTTCTCTGAAAAGAGGTGGAAGAATTCGTGATTCACTTCTGGCACGTAAGGATCGTAGTACGAAACCTCAGCGCCTTTCTCTTGCAGCAGGTGGATAATATCGAAAGCCGGGGATTCACGCAGATCGTTGATGTTGGGTTTATAAGCCACGCCCAAGATTAGCACCTTGCTGCCATTGAGGGGCTTTTTAAACCGGTTGAGCGCATCCTGAATCTTACCCACTACGTAGCGGGGCATGTTAGAGTCAATTTCCGAGGCTAACTCGATGAAGCGCGCGGTGTAGTTGATGGTCTTCATTTTCCAGGAGAGGTACAGCGGATCCACGGGGATGCAGTGCCCGCCCATGCCGGGTCCGGGGGTAAACTTCATAAAGCCAAAGGGCTTGGTTGCAGCGGCGTCAATCACTTCCCAGACGTCAATGCCAAGTCTGTCGCACATTTGAGCGAGCTCATTGACCATGGAGATGTTGACCATGCGGAAAGTGTTTTCCAGCAGCTTGGTCATCTCCGCCACCTCGCTGGTGGAGACGGGAACCACGGTTTCCAGCGCCATGCTATACCAAGCGGTGCCAACCTCGGTACAGTTGGGCGTGATGCCGCCTAGCACTTTTGGGGTGTTGTAGGTGGTCCAATCCGTGCGGCCAGGGTCCACGCGCTCCGGCGAGAACGCTAAGAAGAAATCCTCGCCGACCTTAAGATCGGAGTTCTGAGTCAGGGTAGGCAGCACCAGTTCGCGGGTGGTGCCTGGGTACGTGCTCGATTCGAGCACGATAATCATACCGCGGTGCAAATAAGGAGCTAAAGTGTTGCTCGCGTCCACTATGAAGGACATATCTGGATCGCGCGTTTTACGCAAGGGTGTGGGCACGCAGATCGAAACCGCGTCGATTTCCTTGAGGACGTCGTAATCGTTAGTCGCACGCAGCAAACCGCGTTCGAGGTGCTTGCGTAGCTGCGCGTTGGGCACATCCTGAATGTAGCTCTCGCCCCGGTTGACCATCTCAACCTTTTCACGGTTGGGGTCAATGCCGGTGACGTTAAAGCCGGCGTTGGCGAAGGTTACTGCCAAGGGCAAGCCAACATAACCTAATCCGAGAACGCCAATATTGGCTCTCTTCTTTTGGATCAGGTCCAATAATTCGTCTTTTACCATGTTTCACCTGATATTCCTTTTTATATTGACTTTAAAAAAGGCTCAATTGTTCCGGAGGGTTTTCTTTGGTGGGAGATTCTGCGCTCTCGGTATAGTTTTGCTCCATAAGGCTGGGCGTTGGTTGGTTCATGAGATCCCGCAGCCGGGAAAAATCTTGAATGAGGGCATCTTTTAATGCGGGTTGGTGCAGCGCTGCTGCAGGATGATACATGGTGACCACAATGCGGCTCTCAACTTTATGGGGGTAACCGTGAATGCGGCTGATCTTGCCATCTTTGATAAAGCGTGCCATCGAGAAACGCCCGAGGGTTACGATGATGCGTGGATTAATGGCTGCAATTTGAGCATCTAAGTATCTCTGGCAAGCTGCAAGCTCTTCGGGTTGAGGGTCACGGTTTTCTGGCGGGCGGCACTTAACCACATTAGTGATGAATACCTCGGAGCGCTTGAGCCCAGCATAGCCAAGCAACTCATCCAGGAAGTTACCTGCGGGACCAACGAAAGGCTTCCCTTGCCGGTCTTCATGAAAGCCGGGTCCCTCGCCGATAAACATGATTTCACTGTTGGCGGGTCCTTCACCAGGCACAACGTTCAGCCTGCCTGCGGCAAGTGGGCAGGCTTGGCATTGCTCAATCTGGTGGCGAATCGCCAGTAAGGTGTCTGCAGCATCCATAAAACTCTCCGAAGTGCAATTTTACACCTAAAACAGGGCTTTTTGGCGCGATTTAAGTCTTTTCTAAGGCTTTGAGCACATGCGGATCAAGCGGGTCGAGGGTAAGCAGCAGGGCGTCTTCATGTGTATCCTCGTAATAGCCAGGGCGCAAGCCGACAGGTTGATAGCCTAATCCATAATATAGATGCAGTGCTGCCGTATTGCTGACGCGCACCTCCAGGATTGATTTGCACGCACCTGCTTCCCATGCCAGCCGTAGAGCTGAAGCTAACAAACGCCGCCCAACGCCTCTGCCACGCTCTTGGGGTGCGACAGCTAATGTAGCTACCTCAGCCATATCGGCAATTAGCCAGACCACCACCATACCAACGATTTGCGGCTCAGATCCTGCTTCATCCAATTCTGCCACCAAGCAGATGCTCGTTGAATCGGGGCGCAGCTCATAGCGAAACGAGTCTTCCGGCCAAGGGGTGCGGAAGCATGCGCGATCAAGCGCCTCCACCTGGGGCAAATCAGCTAAGGTCATGCGGCGCAAATGTACCTGGAGAGCTTTTGGGCTCATAAATCGGGGACGTTGCTAAGGGTGTGCACGTAAATGGGTGAAAGAGTCACTACATCATCTGCCTTGCCAGATTGCAGGCGCTGCCAAGCCATCTCGGCGAGCACTGCCGGCCGGCGCAAGCCCTGCGCTGGGCTGCACAGCCGTGCGGTTATCCATTTGCGCCCAAGAATGCGGCGTTCTTCTACGCCCATTTCACCACAAATGTAAACTGGAGACTTAATCGTCGCAGCGATCTCGCTTGGGCTGGAGACCTGCACGGAGCCTTCCTGCACCCATTGTTTATCTTGGTTGATATAACGCGCCCAAGCAAAACGCCCGCGCCCAACTTGGAGGAGAGCAATCATCGGGCGGCGTAGAAGTGGCTGCCCCGCAGCTAAGATATCCAGCGAAGGAAAACCAGCCACGGGGATATCTAAGGCTAAGGCTAAGCCTTTGCACACACTCATGCCAATGCGCAATCCGGTAAAAGAGCCTGGTCCCAGGGCAATACCTAAACCGCTCAAATCTTTCCGGCGGACTTGTGTTCGGGTGAGCATTTCTTCAATTGCCGGGACAAGCTCGGTGGTGTGGTAGCTTTGGCTGCGCCAAGTTTGTTCACTCAGGATTTGTGCCCCGTCAAAAAGGGCTAACCCAATCCAATTGGTGGAAGTGTCAATTGCCAAAAGCATCAAAAGGCTCCAAAGACTAATATTTTTAGGTTTTTAGCTAATTCTTGGTAAGGCTCGCCTTGTGGAATGATGGTGAGATTCCGGCGTTCTTCGGCAATCCAACGCATTTGGATCCATAAATTCTCTTCTGGCAGGTTGGATTTGATGCGCTCTGCCCATTCCAAAACCAAGATGCCATTGGCGAGCAGGTTGGGCAAATCCAATATCGCCACATCCTCAGGGGAATCGGAAAGCCGGTAGGCATCGGCGTGGTATAGATGCTGCCCGTTAGGGTGGCGGTAATCATTCATGATAACAAAAGTCGGACTGGAGACACGGTCAGCTGAACCCCACCCTTGCGCAATGCCTTGCACCAATGTGGTTTTGCCCGAGCCTAAGTCGCCTTCTAAGCAGATGATATGCCCAGGTTTGAGCAAGCTGCCTAAACGGATGCCCACGCGACGGGTCTGTTCGGGGCTATGCGAGAAA
The DNA here is from genome assembly GCA_040766895.1 of Anaerolineaceae bacterium. Taxonomy (GTDB): domain Bacteria; phylum Chloroflexota; class Anaerolineae; order Anaerolineales; family Anaerolineaceae; genus Mesolinea. The sequence goes on from JAXGPR010000017.1 coordinate 9,201, forward strand.
AATTCAAAGGTGTTTGGGCTCAAAATTGGCATATTCTTCGCTTAGATTAATGTGATCTGATTATACATCAGCAAGTAAAAGGTTTGCGAACTGGTAGGTTGAAGTTAACTGCTAATCGCGTTTCAGCTGTTCTTAGTGACGGAGTTTTCTGGTGGTTGAACTTTTGGAAGGTAAGTCTTCATGCGGCGGGCTAACTCCCGGCGGGTGAGCAAGACGCGATGCCCGCAAGTGAGGCACACCAAGCCAATATCCGCACCTAAGCGCACGATTTCCCACTCATATCCGCCGCAAGGGTGAGCTTTACGCAGGCGGACATGATCCCCAAGGTTTATTTCTGGCAGCATAAAGCCATTATACCTTCTGCGCTGAAGTCAAAGTGCGGTTTTCGCCCATGTTATAATCCCTACCAGGTGAGAGCATGCTCGACCTTAGTTCATCAGTCCTTATTTCCCGCATCCTAACCCTGCTGATTGCTTTTACAGCCCACGAATATGCACACGGCCGCATCGCAGAGCTTTATGGGGATGACACTCCGCGTTTGGCAGGCAGGCTCACCCTCAACCCGCTTAGCCACCTTGATCCAATTGGCACGCTGATGCTTATTCTGTTCGGCTTCGGTTGGGCTAAGCCTGTTCCGATAAACCCCGAAGTCATCCGCCGTAAAAGCAAGGCTGGCGTAATGGTTGTTTCCTTAGCAGGGCCATTTTCTAACTTCTTTCTGGCTTTGGTTGGTGCCATTCCTTTACGCTTTTTTGGGGTTTCTCCTTTCCTCAGCAGCACCACGAATATTTTCCCCACGCTCGGGCAGTTTTTAGTAGAATTTATTTTCCTCAACCTCACGCTATGGCTCTTTAATTTGCTTCCTTTTGCCCCCTTAGACGGCGAAAAAGTGCTCGAGTATTTGTTGCCAGAGAGTGCGCAGCCAGCCCTGGCTAGCATTCGACCGTATGGCATCTTTATCCTCTTAGCGCTGATTTACATCACGCCTTTATTAGGCTTTGATCTGTTCACGAACTTGATTGGTATCCCGGTGTTGAACATCACCCGCTTTCTGATAGGCATTTGACGGCGAGCAATGAACTATTATTGTTACTTAGTGGAATGCGCTAATGGTGCCTACTACACCGGCTGGACAGTCGACCCTGCCAGGCGCTTAAAGCAGCATAACGCCGGCAAGGGAGCACGTTACACGCGTTTATATGGACCGGTGCGTTTGGTTTATGTGGAAGCTGTGCCAGACCGTAAAGCAGCGCTCAAGCGTGAGGCGGAAATCAAGAAGATGAAGCACACGGGCAAAACCAACCTAATCGCCCTAGCAGAACAAAACTTAGTTGATCAGTTTTCCATCAACGTTGCAGAGACCTAATGCATGCGGCGGGCGCTGATAACCAACAAAATCACCCCTGCCAACACTAATGCCACCAAACCGAAGCCGACATAACGCGTTGGACCTGTAAAAATGCGCTCGAAAATGCCTGGTCCTGGCGTAGGCGTGACGGTTGGCGTAGCTGTGATGAAGGGCGTCAGGGTGGGCAAAGGCGTAAGCGAAGGGCGCAGCGTCGCTGTTGGAACCTGTACTGTACCGCTGGTCAGTGCGGGTTGCGGGGAGGTGGCTTGCCGAATAACCAGCACCTGACCGGGCTGAATGACACTCTCGGCGGTGAGCCCATTGAGCGCTAGCAGCTCATCCAAGGTGATGCCGTACGCCTCCGCAATGGTGATCAGAAACTCCCCTTCTTGGACGGTGTGAGAAATGCTGCCATCTGGGGCTGGGGTAGAAAGCGTTAGTCCAAAAGGGTTGCTGCCCGTTGTTGGGCTAGGCTGTTGCTCCTGCTCAGCAGCCCGTGCCCATGCAGGCAGTAAGTAGAAATTGCTAGATAAAATGACCGCTATAAGCACTGCCAACAAAGGGAGCGCAAACTTGGCTTGAGGATTTTTCATTTGGAAAGCCTTTACTTTATGCTCAAGCAGTATAGCACAGCTGCGTAACTTTAGAGCTTGCAGGAACATTTGGTGGATGCTTGCGTCTATTTATAAATGAAGTAACCTTATACCTTCAGCGTGAACACACTTCGTCTGAAACGGTTCTCGCTATAATAGCTAAATGGTAAAGATACCCAAAAGGGATTAAACCCACAGGGTAAGAAAAGAAGGAAATGCAAACAGAAAACGGATCATCAAAAATTCATCTTGGCACGCAAATTATTTTTATCGTGGTAACTGGGCTGCTCTTGGCAGCCATCGGCGGCGTAGGTTACGTCTATGCTTTTGAATCACGGCATGCTGAGACGATTTATCCTGGCGTAAGCGTGGCAGGAGTGGACCTTTCCGGGCTGACCGAGGAAGAAGCGCGTGAAAAGTTGGAAAACGCGCTTACCTACCCAGAGCAGGGCAAAATCCTGTTTATCTATGGTGATAATCGCTGGCTCTATACCCCACAACAATTAGGTTTTAGCTTGGATACAGCCCAAAGCGCACGGCAAGCTTTTGCTGTAGGCAGGCAAAACAGCCTCAGCGAAAACCTTTCGGTGCAGATGACTGCCGCACAGCAAGGCGTAAACTTAGCGCCTGTGGTGCAATATGACCAACGGCAAGCTTATGCCGTCCTGCAAACACTTGCCAGCCAGGTCGATACGCCTGTGGTGGAAGCGGCTCTTAGCCTTAACGGCACGGATGTGGTTATCACGCCGGGTCAGGTTGGCCGCCAAGTTGACTTGGACGCCACCCTAAAGGCACTTGACGGCTTGCTCTATGAGCAGCGAGAAGGAGCTGTACCCTTGGTTGTGGTGGAGCAGCAGCCGCAGATTATGGATGCAACGGCAGCCGGCGAGTTTGCCCAGCAGATCCTCAGTGAGGCATTGGTGCTCAGCTTGCCAGAGGGTAATCAATCGGCTGGTCCTTGGCGTATTGAGCCTGAAGACCTGGCTAAGCTGATTGTTATCGAGCGCCAAGACAATGGCGCTTCGGCTGAATACCAGGTTTCGGTGAACCAGCAAGCCATGAGCAATTACCTGAGCAGCTTAGCCCCCGTGGTGCATACAGAGCCAGTGAATGCGCGTTTCATCTTCAATGATGACACCCGCCAGTTAGATCTGCTCCAGCCTATGGTCGTGGGACAAGACCTCAATATCCCAGCGAGTTTGGAAGCTATCAACACAGCACTGGGAGCAGGCGAACATACGGTTACCTTAGTACTGGATGCAATTGATCCGCCGGTAAAGGATGACGCTACCGCTGAGAGCTTAGGCATTACTGAACTGGTAAGCACGGAAACCTCCTATTTTTATGGCTCCGATCCAGGCAGAGTGCAAAATATCACTTTAGCCTCTCAGGCTTACCACGGGCTGCTGGTCGCGCCTGGAGAAACTTTCTCGATGGCGAGCTACCTCACCGATATCAGCCTAGAGAATGGCTATGCCGAAGCCCCCATCATCTACGGCAACGAGACTATTCAAGGCGTGGGCGGCGGGGTGTGTCAGGTGAGCACTACGCTTTTCCGCACGGCTTTTTATGGCGGCTTCCCCATTGTGGAGCGGCACGCGCATGCTTACCGCGTGGGTTATTATGAACAATCAGCGGATGGCAGCCGTAACCCAAACCTTGCCGGCTTAGACGCCACGGTTTACTTCCCGCTGGTAGATCTTAAATTTGTCAATGACACGCCTTACTGGTTGTTGATGGAGACGTATGTCTACGGTTATTCGCTCACCTGGAAGTTTTACTCAACGAGCGACGGCCGTACGGTGGAATGGAATACTACGGGTATCACTGACATCGTGGAACCCCCCGAGCCGATTTATCGCGAGAACCCCGATTTACCCACCGGCACCATAGAGCAAGTGGATTGGCCTGTGGAAGGCGCCACAGTGATTATCAACCGCACTGTGTATAAAAACGGAGAGGTCTATTTTACAGACTCCTTCCGCACCGACTACGTGCCTTGGGGGGCTATCTATGAATATGGCCCTGGGACAGAAATCCCGCAGTAGTCTGGTGAATGTGCTTCAAAACTTGCTTATATCTGCCTATGGTAAAATAGACGCACCTGCAGACTAACACTGCAAATGGTAATTACCTGCTAGAAAGAAACTGGAGGATTCGTGATTAATCAAGAATTACTCGAACTTCTACGCTGCCCCGTCTGCGTTAAAGAACACAAGGGCACCTTAGAACTTTACCAAGAAGCTTGGCTCATCTGCCAAGATTGCGATCGCAAGTACCCGATCTGGGATGATATCCCGGTGATGCTCATTGATGAGGGCTCCAAGTGGCAGCAAACCAAGAAAGAGGATTTGCCTGTTCCTCCTCCGCAAGAAGGTTAGAAAAATCAGCGCCCGGAGTTAGCACCCGGGACGCATAATAGAGATATGATGAAAAACTTCTTTGAAAAGATTAAAAATGCCTTGCCTAAAGACCGCAAAACGCAAATTATTGTGAGCGTTTTGGTTGTATTAGGCTTGGTAGGTGGGATTGCCTTAGGGAATTTCAGCAGCAACTTCGTTGCCGGCATGACTATCGTCAACCTGCCCGGGGTTCCAGTTCTGCCAGAGGGTACCTTAGACCCCAATGCCACACCAGGATCTGAAAACACCCTCCCAACGGCAACACTGCAGCCACTATTAGAAACACCAGAACCTTGGGATGGGAAAAGCCGCGTAAACATTCTTATTATGGGCTTGGATGCGCGCGACTTAGAGGATACTGCTCCACGCACCGATACCATGATCCTGTTCACCTTAGACCCAGTGAACCTCACCGCAGGGATGATATCTATCCCGCGGGACCTGTGGGTAAAGATTCCTGGCTCTGATTACAACAAAATCAACACAGCTTATAGCATCGGCGAATCCTATAAGCTGCCCGGCGGTGGGCCAGCCTTAGCTGTGAAGACGGTGGAAGACTTACTAGGTGTACCGATTCAATACTATGCTCAAATTGACTTCGAAGCCTTTATTAAGTTTGTTGACCATATCAAAGGCGTTAAGATCACCGTTGATTCTCCAATCCGCTTGGATATATTAGGTACTCAGACGACCGTACCGTTAGAACCAGGCACTTATACCTTGCCAGGCGAATTAGCATTAGCTTATGTGCGCATGCGGAATACGGAAGGCGGCGATTTTGACCGAGCACAGCGTCAACAGCAGGTAATCATAGCTATTCGCGACCGTATCCTTGACTTTAACATGATGCCAACGCTGCTTGCTAATGCCAACGCGATTTATGCCGATCTTTCCGCTGGGATCAGGACCAATCTCACCCTAAGTCAAGCTCTCAGCTTAGCGCAGACCATTATGAAAGTACCCCGGGATCAAATCAAGCAAGCTGTGATCGACGGACAATATGTCAACTTCGGCAAATCCCCAACAGGCTTAGATATATTGCGCCCAATTCCGGATAAAATCCGCGAGCTGCGCGATGAGATTTTTTATGGGCAAACTACCAACGCAAGCTCTACCACTCAGGATATTCAAGCTATCTTGCAAGATGAGCATGCTAACGTTTCGGTGCGCAATGCTTCGTCCGTTGCCGGCTTGGCAGAGAAAACCGCTGAGTATCTTAAGGGGCAGGGGATCAACGTTGTTGAAGTGACCGATGCAGGCTACCAGGTCTACTCCCGCGTGACGCTTTATGGCAGCAAGCCCTACACGCTGCGTTACCTCGTGGATTTGCTCAAGATTACCTCTTCGTCCAACATCGTCTATGCCTATGACCCCGCTGCGACGGTGGATATTGTGGTAGAGCTAGGCGATGATTGGGCAGCCAGCAACACGTTGCCGTAACTTTTCATTAAATTAAGCATCAGGCGGATCGTCGATCCGCCTGTTTGTTTATGATGCCACATTAATTCTTAAGGGGTGGCTTTTTGCAACTGCTCAGCGAGGTCAGCTAACGCGCGGGCGTCAGCCTCTGCGCCGCCCTCAGCTAACAGCGCTTGGGCTTGGATAGTAAGAGCACCCACCGGGTCAGGGTCGGCAAGTAACGCTAAGCGGCTTTGTGCACGCAACAAATCTGCATTGGCTTGATAGGCACGGGCAATCATCAAGCGGTATTCTGCTTTAGCGGCTGGGCTTAGCTCGGCGGGCAAGGCAATTTGCTGTTCAACCGGCAAAATCAGCAGCGCGATAATCAATCCAATTGCTAAGCCGATTATCAAACCGGTCAGCAAGAACCAAGGGCTGTTATTCTTCGTTTCCATCGTTGTGGCTTGCTTCCCACTGCCGGTAAATAGCCGGGTCAATAGCTTCGATCAGGGCTTGCATTTTAGCCAAATCTTCTGGCTGGTAACCAACCCCTTGGGCGTAGTTAATTGCATTTACCAGCAGAGAATAAGGGTTTTTGGGCTCCACCTTCGCCAGTTCATCGAGCGCCAGCAATGGATCTTGCGTTTCGGCAAATTGCTCGGCTGCCATGAGCACCAGGTCGGTCTTGAAATCCGCCCGAAGGCGCGATAGGTCAGCCTCTTGCGGGGCAGCAGCTGGCTTGAGCAGCCAGCCATAAGCCAAGCCCGCGCCCGCGCCGACGGCAATCATCACGATAAAAAGCAGAACCCGCGTGCCTTTTTTATGCATAAAACCTACTCTGGCAGCATCGGCATTTGGATGCCATGCTCGCGGGCAAAGCGGATAGCTTCGGGATAGCCGGCATCGGCATGCCGCACCACCCCCATTCCAGGGTCTACGGTGAGCACGCGCTGCAGGCGCACAGCCGCTTCGGGTGTGCCATCTGCCACGATCACCTGGCCGGCATGCTGGCTAAAGCCGATGCCCACGCCACCGCCATGATGAAAAGACACCCAGGTGGCACCGCAGACCGCGTTGATGAGTGCATTTAAGATCGGCCAGTCGCTGATAGCATCGCTGCCATCGCGCATGGCTTCTGTCTCGCGGTTGGGGGATGCTACTGAGCCGGCATCCAGATGGTCTCTGCCGATGACGATGGGTGCGCTGATTTTACCCTCAGCTACCAGGCGGTTGAAAGCCAAGCCAGCTTGGGCGCGCTCACCATATCCCAGCCAGCAAATGCGTGCAGGTAAGCCTTGGAAGGGCACTTTCTCGCGCGCCATGCGCAGCCAGCGCAGCAAATGCTCATTTTCGGGGAAAAGCTCCGCAATAGCTTCGTCCGTGCGGTAGATATCTTCTGGGTCACCGGAAAGCGCCACCCAGCGGAAAGGACCTTTGCCTTCGCAGAAAAGCGGGCGGATGTAGGCTGGCACAAAGCCGGGGAAGTCAAAAGCGTTCTTCACGCCGGCGTCAAAGGCGCGCTGGCGGATGTTGTTGCCATAGTCGAACACCTCGGCGCCTTTCTTTTGGAAGGCAAGCATGGCTTGCACGTGCTTGGCAATGGATTGTGCGGCTAAGCCGGCGTAGCGCTGTGGGTCAGCCTTACGCAGCTGGGCGGCTTCCTCCACAGAAAGCCCGCTGGGCACGTAGCTGAGCAAATCATGCGCCGGCGTCTGATCGGTGACCACATCGGGGATGACGCCGCGCAGCTCCAGTTCGGTGTAAATATCAGCCGCGTTGCCAATCAACCCGATGGATTTGGGTACGCCTTGCTGCTGCGCTTCCTCCACCATGGTCATGGCTTCTTCCAAGTTATCGGAGACCGCGTCCACATAGCCGATCTCCAAACGGCGTTGGGCGCGCTCGCGGTCGACCTCCACGATCAAGCCAACACCTTCGTTCATGGTGATAGCGAGCGGCTGGGCGCCGCCCATGCCGCCCAAGCCGGCGGTGAGCACAAATTTACCTTTGAGTGAGGACCAGCCGCGCTTTTGGGCGAGTGAACCTAAAGTTTCGTAGGTGCCCTGCAGGATGCCTTGCGTGCCGATGTAAATCCAAGAGCCGGCAGTCATTTGCCCGTACATGATCAGCCCTTTAGCAGCCAGTTCGTCGAAATGTTCCTGCGTAGCCCAATGGGGAACTAAGTTGGAGTTGGCGATGAGCACACGCGGCGCGTCGGGATGGGTTTTGAAGATTGCCACCGGTTTGCCTGATTGCACCAGCAGCGTTTCGTCCTCGTTGAGGCTGCGTAGGGAGGCTAAGATAGCATCGAACGCTTCCCAGGAGCGGGCAGCTTGCCCCCTGCCGCCATAGACCACCAGGTCTTCAGGCTTCTCGGCTACTTCCGGGTCGAGGTTGTTTTGGATCATGCGGTAAGCCGCTTCGATCTGCCAATTCTTGCAGGTTAGTTGGGTGCCGCGCGGTGCACGGACAACTCTTGGTCCAGACATATGGTGAGTCCTCCTGAAACTAAGAATTAAGCTGATTATACATCAGGGAGAGCTGCTTGCCAGCTTGAGAGGCGAATAAGAAAAGCTCAAGGTTACCTTTATTGTTACGAGCTCACTTGATTTAATCTCTAGGATTGTTTTAATCAGGTTGCTTAGGCAACCAACTCCAGCAAATTCCCTTCCGGGTCTTGCAGGCTGACCTCGTAGTAGCCGTCACCGGTGATGCGCGGTCCGCTGAGGATGGAGCAGCCGGCTTGAGCTAGTTCCTGCGCGAGAGTGTCCACGCGCTCGCGGCTGCCTAACGCAAAGGCGATGTGGTTATAGCCGGCGGACAGCGTATCTTGTTGACATGGCAATAAGCCTGGTCGAGTCATCAACTCCAGCTGTGCCCCGCCAGAGAAACTGAGGAAATAGGTTTGCAAGCCGGTTTTAGGGTTGTGATATTTTGCGCTGGCGCTGGCATCGAAGTGCTGCACGTAAAAATCCTTCATCCCTTCCAGGTCCTGCACGTAGAGAGCAATATGGGTAAGCTGCATCAATAGGATCTCCTATGAGCATAATTTTAGCTGATAATGAACAGCGCAATGGACAAGCCTTGTTTTTTCTCATGGTACCCTGTGGGTAAGCTCTGCACTCAGAGACCGGCGAGAACAAATAAATCAGGCAGTTGACCTTTAGGTCTCAGGTTTCTCGCTGATCCTTACAGGAGGCTGCACACTCAGAGACCGGCGAGAACGATCATCCGTTCTTTCATGGTACCCTACGGGCAGGCTTCGCACTCTTGAGACCGGCGAGAGCAAGTTTAAATAAAAGAAAAATGACCCTGCTGGGAGTGCGTAGCTCCCTGTAAAGGGGTGCACAGCCCCCAGAACCTCTCTCATAAAAAATAAATACAAAATGACCCTGCTGGGACTCGAACCCAGAACCTAACGCTTAAGAGGCGCTTGCTCTGCCAATTGAGCTACAGGGCCATGTGCAGCTAAATTATAGCATATCCCGGCTTGAAAAAAGTCTCTGGTTTATCCAGAGACTTTCGGGTTTCTAGCTCCCCGGAGAGGACTCGAACCTCTAACCTAGCGGTTAACAGCCGCCCGCTCTGCCGATTGAGCTACCAGGGAAGGCAATAATGATTATATATATTTGCCCGAGCAGTGTCAAGCTTGCGCCCACTCACAGTAAATCTGCTCGAAAATAACGCGGCTACTTAATTAGCAGCTAGGATTTGACCTTTCAAAATCGGAATTAACTCGTTTTAGCTGCAAAACACAAAGTGTTACGATCAATGTAATCTCTCTGTGTGATCTGTTAGTGTGCCACTGAGATAAGCTTGGATCGCTGCATCAACATCGCGTAAATCTGTAACAATGGGTTGAATGTTTAAGCGTTGCATGCTTTCATAAGCGCCCATGCCCATCCCGCCACAGATTACAACTGAGCAGTCGCTAATGGCATCTGCCATACTGGCGTGCTTCTGGTGGGATGCTTCATCAAACCCATGCGCAGCGTGCTCTTGTTCGACATGGGTATGTCCAGTAGCAAATTCGTTGTGCCCGAGCTTATGCCTCAATTCCCGACTCACTTCCTTACCGTCTTCAAATGTGACCACCAGAAAATAGGGCGCACGACCAAAATGCTGGCTGATTGATTTTTCATTATCCGTAACAATTGCGATTTTCATAAACCATAGTCCTTAGTTTAATTATTTTTGTTATCATAACAGATTTTTCTATTCGATAGAAAACAGGCGAAGGAATGAATCTTCGCCTGTGGGTATTAATCACTTATTTGATGGTCAGCTATCCTTTTGCTAAGTTGCAAACGTATCCATTTTCTATTGATATACCTCGAACTTAAGCAGCGCATCTCAGCTAGGCAAATAATAGCTATCCACTCTAATCATCCTTATAAAAATGGTCTGAAGCCGCAAAGCTGTCAGATTCAATCAGGCAACCTCAAATTTTACCGGTGTGGTATTGCTAAGGTTATCTGAAATTGGGCAGCGAGCTTCGATTTCTTTCACAAACTTTTCTTTTTCTTCATGGGTTAAGTTACCATCGATCATCATTTTCACGGTGATATTGGTAAAACCTGGGCGAATGTCGTTCCGCTTTCCCATCAGGACATCTGTATCAATCTCGCCTTCAATGTGAGCTTCTATTTTGTTAACAGGCAAATGTTTTTGCCGAGCAATGATCAAACCGACCGTAACCATACAGCCACCTAATGATACAAACAAGTACTCCAGAGGCGTCATGCCCGCATCATTCCCGCCGCCTTCCACTGGTTGATCAATAATGACGGTATGCTTTCGAGCCTTAGATTCTACTGTAAATTTTTCTTTGCTTGAAAATTCAACACTAACAATTTTGGTTCCCATAAACACCTCTTAATTTATTATTTTGTTTTGTTGGATTATAGCCCCAAGCTTCGAGATAGAACCTGTGAGTTTGCCAAGAAGATTTAAATATTAAGGCATGCCCTATTGGATAGGGCATGCCTGATGTTGGAAGAAAATGTAATTATTTTTTCCCGTTTCCGAATTGGCTGCCGGTGCCGTCGCGGGGGGCAGTACCGCCATCGCCACAGCTGCCATCACGTAGGCGAGCCTGTTCCATGTCGCAGTCACCGTTTGCGCAAGCGCCAGCTCCCTGGCCAGCACCATCGCCTGCTGGCTGGTTTGTTTGGCCAAATTGCATGCCTGCCCCTGCACCGATTGGACCTTCGCCAGTGCAGCCTTCAGGGTTTAGGCAATTCTCGCCGCTGCCATCCTGCAGGCGCAAGCGGATTTGATCCTGCGTCATGGTGCAATCTCCGTTGCAAGAGCCTTCACCGCCGGGACCGTAGCCGGCATTTAACCGGTTACGCGTTAGAACCGGTTGCTGTAACACTTCTTCCGTTGCTTGGGGTGTGTCGGTTGCTTGTTGGGCAGAAACGATTTTTACCGCACCAAAAGCTGCTGCGCCTAAAAACAAGGCAATCAACATGATACTAAAAATTTTCTTGTTCATTTTTTTACTCCTTCAAATATTGACTGACTGTGCAGTCGTTGTTTTGATGTGCTTACTATAGCAAGCAGGTATGCAGAGGCTGTGAACAGGTTATGAAGAAGTGATGAAGATTGCCATTTGGAAAGGTTTTCGCCTGGAAATCTTGTTAAATCCATTAATTATTGTGTAAACTAAAGGCAGAAAACCTTTATATTTCCTAAGGTAAATGCTATGCCTACGATTTTGATTGTTGAAGATGAAAAAGAGCTCAATAAGGTTTTGCAAGCTTATCTCTCCAAAGCTGGCTATCAAACCCTAGGAGCTTATCGCGGAGATGAGGCTTTACACCTATGGGAACGAGAATCGCCGGACCTGGTCTTGCTGGACCTAAACCTACCAGGCATGGATGGGTTGGAGGTTGCCAAAAGGATCCGTAAGGTTAAAGATACTCCCATTATTATGGTAACCGCTCGGGTAGATGAAGTTGACCGCCTGATTGGACTGGAGCTGGGGGCAGATGATTACATCACCAAGCCATTTTCCCCGCGCGAAGTTGTCGCCCGGGTCAAAGCCGTCTTGCGCCGCAGCAACCGCTCTCCGGAAGCCGGCGGCATCTTGCAGTTAGGGGACCTGCGCCTGGACCAAGACAGGCACGCGGTTACGCTCCGCGACCAAGCGGTTGAGCTTACGCCCACCGAGTTTGACATGCTCAAGCTGCTACTCTCACAGCCCGGGCGGGTATTTACGCGGCTGCAGTTGCTGGAGGCTGCCCAAGGGGTGAGCTATGAGGGTTATGAGCGCAGTGTGGATGTGCATATCAAAAACCTGAGGCATAAGCTGAAAGAGGTTGACCCGGATTCAACCTACATCGAGACCGTGTTTGGGGTGGGCTACCGCGCCACGCCCATGGAGGAGTAATATGCGTACCCGCCTGATCCTCGCGTTTATCCTGGTGATTGTGCTTGCCCTGGGCACTGTGCTGATTGTGGCTAATCTTTCCGCTGAGACGCAGGTTCAAGGCTATTTGCGCCGCTTTGGCATGGGCGGAGAAACTGACCTGATGCAATCCCTTGCCGATTATTACCGCCAGCATAAAAGCTGGGCCGGCGTGGAAGCAGTGCTGAGCCATGAAAACGAGCAGGCTGGAGGACAAGGGCAGGGACAGGGACGCGGCTCAGGAGCCGGACAGGGCAGCAGCCAAGCTGGCGGGATGCTCAGCCAAAACGTCGTTGCTGATTCTGATGGGGTGATTGTCTATGCTCCTGACCCAGCGCGGATTGGCCAGACCTTGAGCCAGAGCGAGCTGCAATCTGCTCAGGCAGTAGATGTGGACGGTCAAGTGGTGGGCTATCTGCTGACGCCGGGCAGCGCTGGCGGTCTACCAGCTAATTTTACAAGCCAGCTGCTGGCTAGGGTACGCAACGCTACCCTATTGGCAGCTCTCATTTCTGGCGTCGTAGCGTTAATCCTAGCCCTGGTATTGGCGAATCAGGTGACCAAGCCAGTAAAAGTGCTCACCCAATCCGCTGAGCGCATCGCGCAGGGAGATCTGAGCCAGCAAATTGATGTCAAAGGTCCGCCCGAAGTGGTAACCTTAGGGCGAACCTTGAACAGCATGGCGGAGTCTCTCCAGCGCTCTGAGAAAAATCGGCGTGCGTTGACTGCCGATATCGCCCACGAGCTGCGCACACCGTTGGCGGTGCAGCAGGCTAACTTGGAAGCACTGGAAGATGGCGTTTACCCCCTTAGTCAAGAGTCTTTGAAGCCGCTTCGGGAACAAAATGAGCTCCTTATCCGCTTGGTAGAGGATTTGCGCACACTTTCACTGGCGGATGCCGGTGAATTGGAGCTGCACAAACGCTCGGTTGATTTGCTGGAGCTGACTCATTTAACGGCTAAAAGCTTTGAGCCGGCATTGGCAAAAAACGCCATCACCTTACAAGTGAGGAGCATCGATGAGTTGCCAAAGATAAACGCTGACCCTGACCGCATCCAGCAGATTTTGCATAATCTGCTGCAGAACGCTTTGCGGTATACCCCAGCCGGTAAAAGCATCGAGATCGAGCTGCAATCGGAAGGCAAAGAAATACGCTTAGATGTGCGGGACCATGGCGATGGCATTCCCCCGGAGGCATTAGATCTGATTTTTGAGCGCTTTTATCGCGCGGAAAGCAGCCGCGAGCGTGAAAGCGGGAGTACCGGCCTTGGTTTAGCCATCGCGCGTAAAATAGCCGAAGCGCATGGCGGCACCCTCACTGTTTCAAATCACCCACTGGGTGGTGCTGTGTTCACCTTAAGATTACCGCTATAATCAAAGGAGGGAAGTTTTGCAGTGCACCCCAAAAGTTGGACAATAAAACCAACAGAAAGGGTGCAGTTATTATGACTAATTACAGAATGGAAGAACAGATCCAAGCCGCACAGGCAGTAATGGCAGGGGAGAGTATCGCGGGCGGTGGCGGCCGCCCGCGCCTGAAAAAGAACCACCCTCTCCCAGCAGATTGACGCTAAAAAAAGAACGGGATTCGGAGCTGGGAGAGGGCAGGGTGAGCCCAGATTGAAATTCGTAACTTTGAAAAAATTGGATGTAATCGATTAACCAATGTTTTTCAACACCCTCAAAATAGGTTTGGAAATTGAGGCTAAAATAAACCTACTAGGTAGCACGACTGTGCTTATACCTTGTAGAGGTAAATATGAAAGAAAATAAAAAGAAACCTATTTTAGCTATCATCCTTGGAATATTTCTTCTGATTTTGGTTGCAGGAGGAGTTTTTGTGCTTGCTAACTGGAACCGCTCTTTAGGAGAACCGTTGGGCTTACCCACCAGAACTTCGAGCACCAGTGGCGGATCTGAGGGAAGCGGCTCAAATCCTGGTGCTGCTGGAGAAGGTGAGCAAACAGGTGTTATACCCATACCTACGGAACCTGTCGGGGATCCTGTTTGCGGCGACACCAAAATAATGTACCTTTTAGCTGCCGGGGTAGACTCCACCGACCCGGAATATCTTTACGGCTTATCGGACGTCATCCGTGTGATACGTATTGATTTTGTCACACCCAAGGTAACTGTCCTGACCCTGCCGCGCGATCTGGAAGTGCAAATCCCTGACCTGATCCCATCCGTGCAGGATGAGATATACAACGCTAAGCTTAACCAAGCTTACTTTTATGGCGGACCAGGCATGGGCTTTTACGAAGGCCCAGGTGGCGGGCCAGGGTTGCTGGCGCGCACGATTGCCTATAACTATGACCTATATGTGGACCATTACGTTGCTATCAATATGGTCGCCTTTGAAAAAATTGTCAACGCGATTGGCGGCGTGGATATCACGTTAGGCGAACCCGTTGACTGCCGGCCTGAGGGAGCAGAAGCCATTGACCCCAATAACCAACTACCTGATTACTTTGGCGTGGGCGTGAACCACATGGATGGTCAGAAGGCGCTTACCTTTGTGCGCTGCCGCGCTCGTTATGGCGACATTGTGCGCTCAGAGCATCAATCTATGGTGTTAATGGCAATTAAAGACAAGCTTACAAGCCCGAGCGTAGTTACCAGTCTCCCTGAGCTAGTCAGTACTATGCTGGATGATGTACAGACCGACCTGAGCATGGCTCAAATCCAACAGCTAACTTGCTTGTTGCCTCAACTGGAAGATGACCAAATCCAATTTGTGCGCTTCCCGGATGAATGGTTAGTCCAGGGATGGGCAGATATTGCCCGGGTTGGCAGGTCCTTTATCTGGGATATCTCCAAAGAAAAGATTATTGAATTCTGCGATCTTTTTGAGGCGGATGCGCTCCCTCCCCAGTAAATGCTATGGACCTTTCTGCTGGTTAAAAATTAACTTTTAGATCCATGCCTTCATAAAGAGGCGTTACTTCATCGTAACCGTTGAAGAGCAGCGTCGCACGGGAGCCAATCTCCCCGATGCGCCGCTCTTCACTTTGTGACCAGCGCGGGTGATCAACTGCCGGGTTGACGTTGGCATAGAAGCCGTATTCTTGCGGAGCGATGGCATTCCAAAAAGTAACCGGTTGGTCAGCTTGCAAGGCAATCTTCACCAGAGCCTTGGCGCTCTTGAAGCCGTACTTCCACGGCACGACCAAGCGAATCGGTCCGCCGTTTTGCGGGGTGAGCGGCTCTTTATAAAGACCGGTTGCCAGTAGCGTCAGGGGATGCTGAGCTTCATCTAAGCGCAAGCCTTCCAGGTAAGGCCAGGGGAAATCCAACTCGAGCTGACCTGGCATTTCCTCGGGTCGGTAAACCGACTGAAAGGCGACAAATTTCGCCTCAGGCAGCGGCTGCGCCATCTCCAGCAACTTGGCGAGGGGGAAACCCGTCCAGGGCAGCACCATTGACCAAGCCTCCACGCAGCGCATGCGGTAAACGCGTTCCTCTTGGACGAAATTGGCTAGCAGCTCTTCCATGCTAAAAGTCTGCGGGTTCTTGACCAACCCGCCCACTTCCACTTGCCAAGGCTGCATCTGGAAATTTTCAGCCCGTTCAGCCACTGATGACTTGGAAGTGCCAAATTCGTAATAATTGTTGTAGCTCAAAGCCAAATCCTTGCGCGTCTCCATGTCACCAGCGGGTGCAAGCGGTGTGGACGGTGAACTTGGTGGGTTACCCATGCAAGCTGCCAGAAAAGCACCTGCTGAAAAGATGCCGACAGACTCTAGGAACTTGCGCCGTGTCAGGTAAAGCTGCTTAGGGGTAATTGGCTCTTGCTTGATGGGTTGGGGAGGATTCTCAGTATTCATGGTGGCTCTTTTTTTAGAATGATGCTAAAAGTATAACCAAAAAACGTATCTAACATATATAGAGGTTCTGCATCGCACTAAAGGCGTTGGTATAATTGCGGCGTAAGCATGCCAAAACAGAAAGGAACAGCAACAGAAATGTTGACCTTGCGCATAATGACCCTAAACTTGGGCGGAGGCGTAAAAAACTTTAGCGGTGAACCAGATGAAACCACCTCAAAAAACGAGGCTTTGCTTGACCTACTCTTTCAGCTTCAGCCAGATGTGCTTTGCGTGCAGGAGATAGCTCAGTACACCGATGCCGAGGGTCTCAAGCATAGCATGGTGGATCTAATCTGCAATGGCGGTGAATATTCCTTTCATTGCTATGGCGAAACACTTTCCATGAAGCACCATATGCAGGTCAAAAAGGACCTGATGGTCAACGGCTTATTCAAAGACTGGTGGGATTGGTCTAAGGGAAACGCGGTTTTTTCACGACTACCCTTTGCGCGCCTGGGTGATCCAACCCGCGAGGGCGTTCCCCGCAATGTGCCTATCTACCAACCTCTTAGATATGAAGGCACCCGCGATACCGACCCGCGCTACGTCATCCTCACCCGCCTCAAACGCAGCCCATTCCCTTATCTGGTGAATCTGCACCTCACTACCTTGATAGGCGAACGTGGAGAGGCTAAGGAGGATGCTATTGTCGCGCGAGCTCAACAACTGCGCGCTGAACAGATTAGCCAGGTGATCTCCCTGCTTTCGGAGAATATTTTGCAGAAGGGGTTACCGTTGCTATTAGCCGGGGACTTTAATGCCAACCCCGATGAACCTGCTTTGCAGCTTGGGCTTGAGGCAGAACACGGTTTTGTGCGTCTCGCTCCTTCAAACGACATTCCTACCCACCCAGAAGCTGGTGCGGTGGATCATATTTACTTCTTTCCGGGCAGCCGATTGCAGAGTTATTCGTGCCAAGTGGTTGCCAGCGATTTGGCACATCGCATCTCCGACCACTTGCCTGTGCTTGCAGACGTGGTGATAGAATAGCAATCCTAATTATGGAAAAATCTATGGCAAAACCTCAATACTTTGGAACAGATGGCATCCGCGGCACAGCGGGAACGGCACCTATGTCTACGGAGTTCGTATTAAAGTTAGGAAGGGCTGCAGGCTTAGTTTTGGGTGCGGGAAGTGGAAGCCGGCCTACTTTTATCGTTGGTCGGGATACGCGCAGCTCTGGCTTGATGCTGCAAAGCGCGTTGGTGGCTGGGCTGCTGGCTAGCGGTGCGGATGTGGTGGATCTGGGCATTTTGCCCACCCCAGCGATTGCATTCCTAACGCAGAAAACCGGCGCTCAAGCAGGCGTGGTCATCTCCGCATCGCATAACCCTGCTGCTGAAAATGGCATTAAGTTTCTCAGCAGCCAAGGCACAAAGCTACCCGAAGAGACTGAGCTTGCGATCGAAGACCTGCTGCAAGAGGAGCAACTCCCGACAAATGGTCATGGGTTTGGTCAGATCACTGATGGTGCTTACCTCCACGAAGTTTACCTACAAGATTTAACCACCAGCCAGCCGGGCTTGGATCTGCACGGCTTCAAATTGGTTTTGGATTGCGCCAACGGCGCAGCTTATCAGGTGGGACCGGAAATATTCCGACGGCTGGGGGCGGAAGTGATTGCGTTGAACGTTTCTCCAGATGGTCTGAACATTAATGCTCAAGCGGGCTCGGAGTATGTGCGCTCGCATCCACAAGCCTTTGCTGCATTGGTGCGAGAGCATAACGCCGACCTAGGCTTAGCTTTTGATGGCGACGCCGATCGCGTGATCCTGATGGATGAGCGCGGCAGGCTGGTGGATGGCGACTATATGCTTGCGATCCTGGCAGACTACCTGAGAGCTCAAGGCAAGCTGTTAGGCAATGCTGTGGTCACAACAACGATGGCGAACGGAGCTTTAGCTGGTTTTTGCCAGCAGCACGAACTCACCCTCATTGAAACCCCCGTTGGAGATAAATACATCACTGAAAAGCTCTTCAGCCTAAGCCAAGAAGATGGCAGACAAGGCAAGCTCGGCTTAGGCGGAGAACAATCTGGGCATGTGATCATCTTCGATGCGGAGCATCACACTGGGGATGGCTTACGCTCAGCGCTATTTATGCTGCAGGTGCTGAGCGCGCACCCCGACGAGCCACTCTCGGCTCTCACCGGCAACATCCAGAAGTATCCTCAAATTGTGGCTTCCTGCGCGGTCGCTGCCAAACCAGATCTCAAAACAATTCAGCCGCTGGAAGCACTGCTGGCTGAGCTGCGGCAAGCATTGCCTGGTTTGGTGCGCAGCAACCTGCGCTACTCGGGCACAGAGCCTAAGTTCCGCATAATGTTGGAAGCAGATACCCGCCACACAGCCGAGGAAGTTGCCCGTTATGCCTGGAAAGTGTGCGAACTCGTGCAACGTGAGACGGGCACACCCCTTGGTGCACCCATCGAAGTGCTCAACGTGGCTGAGGGCGGGCTGATACCGCGCAACACGGAAGCATAAGGAGATTGGTTCATGGCACAAAACACGGATAAAAACTTTACAGCCAGTTTAGCCACCCGCTTTAATACACTTAACCGTGCTATCTTGGTTGCTGAGCAGCCTGAGCAGTGGCAACCAGCCATTGCCGCAATGAATGCTTTTTTATCGGAGCTGAAGGCCTGGCTGCGGGCAAATCCTGAACAAATTGCGGAAGACTTGGTCACCTCCTCGCGTGTTTTTCAGCTTGCTGCTCACCTTAGCTGCCACAGGCACGCAAGGCCGGCTGGAGCTTTACCAACCCAAGGAGGATGCTGCCTCGCAAGCTTACCGCCGGGAGTTAGATGAAGACTATATGCCAGCCACAGCTGCTATGCGCCGCAAAGCACTCGACCAGGCGCGCAATTATCTCCGATGCCGGCTTTTAGCAGCTTGGCAGAAGATATCCATCACGAAGTGCTGCCCTTTACTGGAGAGCCTCGATCAGGCGCAAGACCCCGACCGCTTTATGGCTTACCGTGTGATTCAGGTGGGTAATATTTACGAGCGCCTCTATGCCCTGCGTGTACGCACCAGCGACCCGCTGCTCGTCGGGACGAGAACCAGCACCGGTTTGCTCCGCGAAATTTACGATCGAAAGTACTTGCGCTTTGGCACTTCGGGTGTGCGCGGGCGTTGGCAAAACGATTTCACTGAGAAGCGTGCCCGCCAGGTGGTGCAAGCCATCTGCGACTTTATGAACGCGCACAATGTGCCAGCTTTCGTCGGTGCCGAAGATCTTTCCGGCCGGCGCGTGGTGATTGGGCATGATACCCGCCGGCATTCAGACCAGGTCACGCAATGGATTGCCGAGACCTGCCTAGCCAATGGCTTTAGTGTGGAACTGGGCAATCGCGATGCCCACCCCGGCACTATCGTTTTATGAGACCGACGTGCTGCCGTCAGACGAGGTGGCAGGACTGATTATCGCCACTGCCAGCCATAACCCGCCGGAATGGCAGGGCATCAAGTTTAATCCCCGCTTAGGCTATCCAGCTCCCACGAACGTGACCGACTTTGGCTTTTCGCATCAACGAACTGCAGCTCGAAGATGATCAGGCGGTGGCAGCGCGGACTTGGAAGCAGAGCGGGAGCGCGGGCGTGTTTTTCGGCTTTGACCCGCTGGATAAGTATGTCTATTCGGATCAAAAATAATGGCAACGGCAACCAGCGCATCCCGATTGACTTCGACCGCATCCGCCGCTTTTTTTGCTGATAAGCATGTGGTGGTGGATGAGATGCACGGCTCTGGGCGCGGCTACCTCACCCGCTTGCTGGGTGAAGCCGGCGTGCCTTACACGGTTATACATGCCGAAGTTGACCCAGACCTGGGCGAGGCAAGATTATGCCAACCCTGAAGAGCCCTTCAACCAGCTGCTCAAGGATACGGTAGCAAACAGGTGCTTGGTTAGGCATGGGCATGGATACAGATGCTGACCGCTATGGTATTGTGGATAAAGGCGGGGTTTACTTCCGCCCTAATCAGATTTTGACGATGCTGGTACGTTATTTAGGCGTGGACCGCGGCTTTACGGGGCGTGTGATTGCAACCCAAACCGGCTCACCACTCATTGAACCGCTGGCTGGGATGATCCCAATAACGAAGCAAATCACCCAGCCCCAGGCGCACTGCCTGGTTACGTCAGCCAGCGCACCTATAAGTGCCGCGTGGGGAAGATCGAGACCCGTGCGCTCAAGTATGCTTTTATGGTGCCGGTAGGCATCAAATACATCGAAGAAATTCGCCGCACCGATGACCGCTACAATATTCTCAAAGAGCTGCCACCTGATTGGCGCGACCGTATTCTGATTGGCGGAGAAGAATCATCCGAGGCTTACACTCCCGCGGGCATGTGACCGATAAAGACGGCCCCTGGGCGAACCTTCTCGTTATGGATATGTTAGCTTATTATGGCACACGTGCTGAAAAGCCCCTTTCCACGTTAGCAGAGATGGGGGAAACGGTACACCTACCGGGCTATGGGAAACTTTGGCACCTCTACGGACCCGACCTCCAACGCTGGGCGCGCGGATGTGACCTGCCGTTGGAAGCCAAGGAAGGCTTTATCAATTATTATTTGGACCTCGCACTCAACGTGCCTGAAGATGAGTTGCGCGTAGCTGGTCTAAAAATCACTTATCTTGGCGGAATCCGCTATGAGCTTGTGGAAATGCAACTGATGGACGATAGCGCGCGACGACCACCATTACTTGCGCATTCGTGCTTCTGGCACCGAGCCGATCAACCGCATTTATAGTCGAATCGAGTAAACGCGAGCTAGGCCAAGCGCGATGATGGCAGAGGCTCTGCGCCGGCTAGCTCATCACCATGGATTGCTTGCGCCGGCACACTCCCCCTGGCACCTGGTGGATATCTCTCCGAAACAGCTCTAACGCCAGAGACTGAAGGCAGAGTATCCTCCGCGAGCGCGGCTGGGAGCGAGAAGATATCCGCAGAAAATCCAGGCGCTCAGCCTTACGCTTGAGAAGCGTAACCGCAAGACAATCATGCAATGGTATCAGGCGCTATCTTGAAGACGTTCTAGGAATACACCCGACCGTTTTTTTGTGTGAGATAAAAAACTTCACGCTCGCACGGTGCAAATGTGTGGGTGCCGTAGTGGTGCTGTAGATCCTTTGCCAGTGGTTCCCAACCTATATGTCAAGGCTAAATAGAAATGTCCTAATGAGTGGATAAAGTCCTCAGTATGGTTTTTTCTCATAACTAGCTCATTATTCCGAGTTTTTTCAAAGGAATGATAAAATCATGACGAATAGCGAAATAGAGCCTTTCCCCTCTTACTCCCCTTCCCCAGCGGCTCATCCAAGGCACAAAAAACAGCTTGCCGCTGGGACACGTTTTGTCAAGGGGGTAATTTAGAAAATAGGCGTATGGGCAGAACAGTTCCGAAAGTGGTTATTCGGACTGGGCGAGCAAGCTGTTTGAAGGTGAATGTTCCTTTCTTACCTTAACCCTTCATGCAGAGCCTATATTCAGATTGAAAGTTCGATTAAGATCGGTGTTTAGGCACGCAGGCGCAGCCGTAAGGCGTGTTGCCGCAGGTGGTAGGTTTCGTCGTAAGGGGTCTCACTAACCCACAATTTCCAAGCAATCGCGAGCCAGCGGTTGCCCAGACAGCGCAGGACGTGGCTGTCAGAACGGCAATTCGGACGAACACGGAGATAGTAGGCCTCTGCCCAGGAGGAGTGCTGCAGACTGTGCCAAGCCCATTGCTGCACGTAGTGGCGAAATTCGTGATCACAGGATTGGCGGAAGCGCACATACTTGCTTTTACCGCTCTGAACCGTGATGGGGCAGGTTCCCGCCAGCGCTTGCACCAGTTCGGGTTGTGGAAAACGCTGCCGGTCTTCGCCAAATTTGACCAGCATGGCTGGAGCCAGACGCGCTCCCAACCCCGGCAGGGATGCGAAAATAACGTGATCCGGGTGCTGCTGGTAGAGCCTGTCCAACTCCTGAAGGGTTTCTTCCTTGCGCTGGACGAGCATCTTGACCAGTTGACACAGCTGGACAGCCTCGTCTTGAAAGGCCTGTACCGTCTCAGCGGCGGGAATGGGCTGAGGTTGTTGTAAGCGCGCGTAATTGAGCAGCAGCCGCTTGGGTTGAGGATAGTGATGGGAGCGGGCAAAGGCGGAGAAAGTTTCGAAGTCAAGCTGAGCAGCCTGCTGAGGGGTCGGAAAGGCCTGGATGAAATCCAGACAAATTTTGGTGTCCAGCGCGCTAAACACTTGCGTGGCTGCCGGGTAATAACGCAGCAATATGGAGCGCAAACGATTGGTGTGCTGCACGATATCGCGGGTCAGGAAGTAGAGGTAGCTGACTTTGGCGCGCATCTGCTGCAACAGGAGGCTGCCCGGCCGCCAGGGATACAGATGCGAACGGTCAGTGCGAACGAGCTCGGCAATCAATGCGGCATCGCAACGGTCATCTTTGGCGCCACTCTGACGGTGACGCCCCTGATTGCTTTTGACCAAGTTGGGCGGCAGAACATAAATCTGGGTATAACCGTGCGCCCACAGAAAGTCGATCAGCAGGTTGTGCGCGGTTTCCAACCCCACCATGCACTCAGCCGGTGAAGCGCCCAGATTGGCTACACTCTGGTTGAGTGTCAGAAATCCATTTTCGCTGTGGGGTATCCGCAAGTGTAGGATTTCTGCACCCAGCTCATTTTGAAACGAAAGGTCATGTTTTTGTTCACTCCAGTCAATTCCAAGGTATACTAACATAAGAACCTCCTTGGCTCTACAGAGGCGCATCAGACCCCACCAGCCCGCGTTTTCCTGTTATGGCACTCTTGGTGCAACACGTTTGTGACGATGGGTTCTGGCAAGTCTGGGGGACTGTCCCAGCGTGGCGCTCTCAGCGCAGGAAGGGGTGGGTCCTATTTCCCAGACGGGGTCCGGATGGGGTAGAAAGGGACATTCAACTTCATTTCTACCCCATTTCCGTGCCTTATGCCAGATTGTACAGTAACAGGGAAGGGGAGTAAGAGGGGAAAGGCTTTATTTC
>JAXGPR010000018.1:0-26516 GCA_040766895.1 Anaerolineaceae bacterium
AGCACCTCAAGCGTGGCGGGCAGGTCCAAAATGGCTTTGGCGCCAGAGCACACCACCACGAGCGGACTTTTACGTAATTGCAGCAGGTCTGCGGAAATATCGTAAGCCGGCGCACGGTGCACACCGCCAATCCCGCCGGTAGCCAGCACTTTGATGCCTGCCCGCTCTGCGGCATAGAGCGTGGCAGAGACGGTCGTTCCACCGTTCCATTTGCGCGCCACAGCAGCGCCCAAGTCGCGCAGGCTAAGCTTGTGCGGGTCACGCGATTCTGCTAAGCTTTCCAACTGGCTGCTGCTCAAGCCCACGCGCAATTGTCCTTCCTGCACGGCGACCGTGGCAGGGAAGGCGCCATTATGTTTGACTGCGTCTTCCATGGCGCGGGCGATGGTGAGGTTTTCCGGCCAAGGGACGCCGTGCGTGATCAGCGCTGATTCAAGGGCGACCAGCGGCTTGCCGTTACGTTTGGCGCGCTCCACGTCATCCGATATGCGGAAATCCGGTGCCGGTTTTTTACCAAAGTTGAAAAGTCCACGTTTATTTTCCATAAGGTTTATTTTACCTGAAACCAAGAAGATAGAGGTGTTTTTCCTTGTTTTTATTAATCGCTGATCTTAGTTCTTTCGTGGTCTCCTGACCACGAAAGGCAGTTGACCTTTAGGTCTCAAAAAGATGACAATCAAGGTGGAGACCTACGCTCAAATTACTCGCTGGTCCTTACAGGAGGCTCTACACTGAGGACATTAGCGAGAACTAAGCTCTGTACACACGGGCAGGCTATGTACTTGGTAAACCGGCGAGAATAGGAGATTTTTTGCTTTGCGCACTTTCTTCCCCTTCTTACCGGTTACAATAGAGCCACACAAGCACACTCAAGAGGAATTTTTTCATGGAATATAACCACCATACACCCGTTAACAAGCGTTGGAACATTGCAGCGCCTATTCCCTCTGAAATCAATCAGGAGTTGGCGGACTTCCCGCCGCTGCTGCGGCAGCTGCTCTATAACCGCGGCGTGAGGGATTCTGAGACTGCGCTAGCGTTCCTCTCCGCCAGCGCGCTAGAGGCAACAGACCCGTTCCTCATCCGCGATATGACCCAGGCTGTGGAATTGCTACATACAGCAATTGCAAATAGCTTGCCCATCGCCATTTATGGCGATTACGACGTGGATGGGGTTACCTCATCGGCGCTGCTTTTCGAGCTGCTGCAGAAGTTAGGAGCAAGCCCGCGCATTTACATCCCCAACCGCTTCGATGAGGGCTATGGGCTCAACCTGGACGCGGTCGAGCAGCTTGCTAATGAGGGCATCGGATTGATCATCACAGTCGACTGTGGCATCCGCTCGGTGGAGGAAATAGCCTTAGCGCGGCGGTTGGGCATGCGGGTGATCCTCACCGACCACCACCAGCCAGGCGAGATACTCCCGCCGGCAGATGCAATCCTCAATGTGCACCAGCCCGGTGATAGTTATCCTTTCAAAGACTTGGTGGGCGTGGGATTAGCTTATAAGCTTGCTGCCGCCTACTTGACAGCTTACCCCCAGCTAGGCGTGAACGCTGAGGATTGGCTCGACTTGGTGGCATTGGGTACGGTGGCAGATATGGCACCGCTCGCCGGCGAGAACCGTGCGCTGGTGCGCGCAGGTATCCAAACGATGAGCAAATTAGGGCGGCAGGGGTTATATTCTCTCGCGCAGGTTTCGGGCGTTAACCTGGAGCAACTGAATGCGAGCCATATTGGCTTTCGCTTAGCGCCACGCCTCAACGCGGCTGGTAGGTTGGATTCTGCCATGTCGGCTTTCCACCTGCTCTCCGCGCAGGATGCGCTTACTGCCGGAGAGCTCGCTCTGCAACTCGACTCGCAAAACAGAGAACGGCAGGAGATCATGGCTCGCATCCAGGAAAGCGTGCTGCAAAATGTCCTCCAAGCCGAGGTGCAGCCCCTGATTGTATTTGACGCCTCACCGGAATATAACGAAGGCGTGGTTGGGCTGGCGGCTTCACGCATCACCGAGGCGCTCTACCGCCCCAGCATCATCGGGCACCGCGGCGAAGAGGTGGTGGTCGCTTCTTGCCGCTCGATCGCTGGGTTCAACATTACTCAGGCGCTGGATGCTTGTGCCGATTTACTCGTGCGCTATGGCGGGCACTCAATGGCAGCTGGTCTGACAGTTACCAACGAAAACCTGGCGGAACTGCTGAGCCGGCTTAATAGTTTAGCCGAGCAGAGCCTGCAAGGGCAGGAGCTAGCACCGGTGCTAGAGATTGACAAAGAGATTGCATTAGATAGCTTACCTGCAGCAGAAATCCCACGGATCTTTGAGATGGTCAGCTTGCTAGAACCAACCGGGCGCGGAAACCCCGAGGTGCTTTTTTGCAGCCGTAATTTGCAAGTGAATCGTGTTTACCCCGTAGGCAATGGTCAACATCTTCGGCTTGTGCTGAATGCGGGTCGCGTGCGCTATGAAGCCATTGCATTCGGCCAGGGGCACTGGAACGGGCAGTTACCGGGGATGGTTGATATCGCCTATACTTTTGAGATCAATAAATATCAAGGACGGGAAAGCTTACAGCTGAATATCAAGGATATCAAGCCTTCGGAAGGGATTTAGCTGGGGAGTTGGGGATAAAAGAAGTGCCCCCAAAGGAATTCGAATCCTTGTTTTGGCCTTGAGAGGGCCACGTCCTAGGCCACTAGACGATGGGGGCATGATGAAGCTATAAAACTGTTAAAACTGCTTTACAGGTAAAACCTGTTTCGGCATACGCCCACTGGGCTAGGGCCACGTCCTAGGCCTTGCAGCATTCCCTTGAATGCTGCACTCGCCGGGCGGCTTGTAGTCGCTCTTTGCTCGAGACGATGGGGGCAAGTATTTCCTATTTAACGCCTTAGTAAAAAAATAATATCATACGGCTGCCGCCTCGTCAATCCAAACTGGCAATAGAGATGAATGAACTACTCGTATAAAGAATTTTTGTCTCTCTATGGCGTACGAAGTAGTCCCCACACTTGAGGAGCGGATGGAAATGCCTGTTTACTTCCGACGATGTTGAAACCTAACGAAACGTAAAAGCCAAGATTAGTAGGGTTATGGGTTTCCAAGTAACATGGCACGTTTAACTCATCAGCACGGGAGAGGCCGGCTTGAACAAGCGCCCGACCAAGACCTTTGCCTTGATGTAGCGGTTCTACCCCAACAGCTTCTAGGTAAAAGTGAGGAGTGGAAACTGCTTGACGATGCAACTGATTGGAAACTTGTGCCAACATGATGCTGCGCTTGAGCTCCAAATGGGATACTTTAAAGGGGAAAAGAAATAAACCGGCCCGTAAAACCCCGAGCGGTAGGAGCCTGGTGTGCTTTGGCCCTAACCAAATTGATATGCCATGATATTCTGAATCTACAAGAACCAAACCATAATGGTTAGCATAATTAAGAAGTTTGTTAAATAACCAGGGCAGCAGACGAGTCCGCTGCTCTGCATCCGGAAATACAAAGGTGTAGAAAGGATCGTCCACAAATGCAGAGGATAGAATCTCAGCTAAATGCATACCCATTAGGCGATTACCTGAAAAGATTTCAATTGAAGCAGCCATTTTATTTTTAGGAATTGTTAGACTATCCAATTCTTTGTCAATAGTTTACACCTGAAAGTTAATTGATCCTCTACTATAATCATCCTAAAAAAGGAGTTGAATTATGGAATATAGACATTTAGGAAAAGCTGGGATTAAAGTTTCTGCGCTTTCGATTGGCTCCTGGGTTACTTACGGCAAACAGGTTGATGTCGCCTCTGCAAAGGAAATCCTAACGGCTGCCTGGGAAGCCGGCGTAAATTTCTTCGATAACGCTGAGGCTTATGCCCGCGGTGAATCAGAAATCATCATGGGCAAGGCGCTCAAGGAACTGGGCTTGCCGCGGGAGCAATATTTGGTCTCCACTAAAATCTTCTGGGGCGGCTCGGGGCCTAATGATACAGGCTTGAATTACAAACACCTCATCGAAGGGGTGAATAACTCCCTGAAACGCTTCGGTCTGGAGTACGTTGACTTTGTATTTGCCCACCGCCCGGACCCAGAAACCCCTATGGAAGAGGTGGTATGGGGCTTCAATCAGATCATACAGGAGGGCAAAGCCTTTTATTGGGGCACTTCCGAATGGTCTGCCGCAGAAATTATGTTAGCTTATCAGGTGGCTCGGGAAAATCATTTGCGTCCGCCTTCTATGGAGCAGCCCCAATACAACTTGCTGCACCGTCGGCGCTTTGAAGAAGAGTACGCCATCCTATATAAGGAATTAGGCTATGGCACCACCGTTTGGAGCCCGCTGGCAGGCGGTCTGCTCACCGGTAAATATAACGACGGCAAAGTTCCGGAAGGCAGCCGCGCAACCTTACCTGGCTTCGAGTGGGTAAAAACTGAAATTCTGAACCCGGAAAAGCTGAAGGTAACCCGTAAGTTAGCTATCATTGCCGAAGACTTAGGCGTCAGCATGGCGCAAATGTCGCTTGCTTGGATTCTCAAGAATCCCAATGTCTCCACGGTGATTACCGGCGCCAGCCGTGTGGAGCAGGTGCGCGAAAACATGAAAGCGATCGACGTGGTGCATAAACTGGATGCTGAAGTGATGGCACGCATCGAAGCCGCCTTGGAAGGCTATCACGAGGAATGTTAGAAGGTTAGCTCGATGAGTAAAAAAAGCGCGGAACTCCGCGCTTTTTGATTCGTAAAGCGTTACTTTGCTTTGCCTTTTTCATCTGTGGAATTCATTTTCTCCTCCAGCGCTTTGGCTTGCGCCTCGCGCCAACGCCGGACGCGCTCTGCCACCTGGGCTTCATAGCCCTGCTCGCCAGGATGATAAAACTGGGTGCCGACCACGCCGTCCGGCAGGTATTGCTGCGGTGTCCAGTGCTCCGGGTGACTGTGAGGGTAATCATATCCAGCACCATGCCCAAAGCCCTTTGCATCCCGGCTGGGGTCCATGAGGTGCAGGGGCACTGAGCCAGCGCCTTCCGCTTCAATTTTATCTTGCGCTGCAAAATAGGCACTTGCGGAGTTAGACTTGGGCGCTGTGGCGAGGTAAAGCGTGGCTTCAACGATGGGATAGATACCTTCGGGCATGCCAATGTATTCAAACGCCTGGGCAGCGGCATTGGCAACCACCAAGCCTTGCGGGTCGGCTAAGCCAATATCCTCGCCCGCAAGAATAATTAACCGGCGTAAGATGAAGCGTGGGTCCTCACCAGCCAAAAGCATTTTCGCCAACCAATAAAGGGCAGCATCCGGGTCGGAGCCGCGCACCGACTTGATAAAGGCGGATATGGTGTCGTAATGGGCATCCTCGTTTTTATCGTACCGCAGAGCGCGCTTCTGAATCGACTCGGCGGCAATCTCCAAGGTAATATGGATTTGGCCATTGGTGGGCGGTGTGGTTTCCACAGCCAGCTCGAGGGCATTGAGGGCGCTGCGTGCATCACCGCCCGCCATGGAAGCTAAATGCTGCAGAGCGTCGGCATCCGCGAGCACGTTGCGCTTGCCATATCCGCGCTCTGGGTCCGCCAGGGCGCGCCGGAGCAATGTGAGGATGTCCTCCCCGCTGAGAGGCTTGAGTTCGAAGATGCGCGAGCGGCTGACCAGGGCTTGAATAACGTCGAAATAGGGGTTTTGGGTAGTCGCGCCAATGAGGGTGAGCAAGCCAGTTTCCACGTGTGGCAGGAGGGCATCTTGTTGAGCCTTGTTCCAACGATGCACCTCGTCGATGAAAAGGATCGTACGGCGGCGGTAGAGGCGGCGCCGTTCGATGGCATCTTTGATGACCTCGCGTAGGTCTGGGATACCAGCCAGCACGGCGCTCAGGCTGACAAACTCTGCTTGGGTCTGGTTTGCGATAACACGCGCAATGGTGGTTTTGCCCGTTCCGGGCGGACCATAGAAGATAATGGAGGAGAACAGGCGGTCCGCTTCGATAGCGCGGCGCAGCAAGGTGCCTGGGCCTAAGATGTGCTCCTGCCCGACGATTTCATCCAGCGTTCTGGGGCGCATGCGTGCTGCTAAGGGTGCCTCTGCGCTCAATTGTTCCTGCAGGGAATGGTCAAACAGGTCCATAGATTGATTTTATCATGCAGGCTCTCAAATAAAATAACCTCTTTCTACTCAAAAGCCGCTCACTTCGAGCGGCTTTGGTGACAGTTGACGATAAGTGAGGCTTCAATAGCCTTTGCTCGTATCCACCAGGTTATAGAGCGGCTCGCCGGCTTGGTAACGCTGCAAGTTTTCAACGAATAAATCTACAACCGCATCCATCAGTTTGGGGCTGATGCCAGAAACATGCGGCGTGATGAAAACATTGGGCAGGCTCCACAAGGGGCTTTCTGGCGGCAGCGGCTCCTTCTCGAAGACGTCCAATACTGCCCCGCCAATCCGGCCGGATTTGAGCGCTGCTTCCAGCGCAACCTCATCCACCAACCCGCCGCGGGCTAGGTTCACAAAGCCAGCGCCCGGCTTCATCGCTTCGAACATCTTAGCATCAAAGAGGTGATAAGACTCTTTGGTGAGCGGCAAGGTGAGCACCACGAAATCGCACTCTTTCAGCATGCCCGGCAGCCCCTCGATGGGGTAGAGCCGTCGGAAGTAATTGCCTTTAGGGTCGCCTAAGCCTTGGGCGTTATAGCCGTTATCTTCCGGCTGCATCACATTGCGCTTGGCTGCCAGCACAGTAGCGCCAAAGGGATAAAGCAGGCGGGCCACTTCGCGGCCGATAGAGCCATAGCCAACGATGCCTACAGTGCTCTCGCGCAGTTCCTGAGGCATCAGCGCGTCGCCATAATTGGGCAGCCACTTTTTCTCGCGCTGGGCTTGGATGGCTTTTGGCAGTTTATGCGAAAGCGCTAATAGCGCCATAAGAGCATATTCGCCTAACTGGCTCACTCTCACTCCGCTAGCCGAGGTAAGCATTACGCCGGCCGCAGAGCTAATGGGATACTCTAATGCATGCTCCACACCAGCGAAGGAAACCTGAATCCATTTGAGCGCTGGAACTTGCTCGCGTGTAGGCAGGTTGCGCCCGCTGGTGAGCAGTACCTCAGCCTTTTCCCAGTTTTCTTTAGGCATGTTTGCGGCATCTTTAGCGTTCACCACGGTCAAATGGATATTTTTAACTTTATTTTTGATATATTCCTGCTGAGCTTCGCTAAGGTCAATCGTGCTCAGCACTTCCAAAGGTTTTTTCTCACTCATCTATATATAAATCCTCTGTGGATCTAATTCCTCCCTCAATATGCGTAATTCCTCAGGCGTTGGCGCCGGGGTTACTTCCACCTGGGGGGCTTGTTTGAGCTGCCAGCCAGTGTTGGCTTGTACCTCTTCAAAGGTACAGCCTGGGTGCAGCGCAGCTAAGATCAACTCTCCTTGCTCATTCGGCTTGAGAATGCATAAATTGGTGACAACGGCTTGCGGTCCTGCACCGCGCACGCCTGTTTTAGCGCGGGCATCGCCGCCTTCCAAAAATCCAATCGAAGTATGAAAGTCAACCCGAGCTGGGAAGCGCCGCTTTTGGTGCGGGGTGATGATGTAACAGCGGTTTGCCCAGGCTGCGATCTCCATTGACCCACCGGAGCCTGGCAGGCGAACCTTGGGGTGGAAGTAATCACCAATGACAGTAGCATTGATATTGCCAAACTGATCGATCTGCGCGCCGCCTAAGAAGCCGACGTCAATATTGCCGCGCTGCAGATAAAACGAAAAGATATCAAACATCGAGCAGACAGCTAACGCGCCACTCACGAGGGTGGGGTCACCGATGGAAAGCGGCAGGCGTTCGGGCTGGGCGCCAATCACGCCGGCTTCGTAGATCATCTGCAGATGTGGAGCGTGTGTGCGCCGGGCAAGATTGCAAGCCAGGTTAGGAATGCCCACGCCCACAAATACCTGGTCACCATCCTGGAGGAGGCGGGCAGCGTTGATAATCATCAATTCTGTGGCGTTATAAGCTGCTTCACTCATTGGCAAAGCTCCCATAGTTAACCGGGGCACTCAAGCGCTGCCCAACGTGCAAGCGGCTGTGCGTCTCTGCGCCCAATTTCTGCCAATACTCCGCACGGTCGCGCACGCCAAATACCCATTCATCCAAGTATGCTTTGATGCTCGCCTCATCTTTGCTGATTTCTTCCCACTTGAGATAGAACTCATTATCGCGGTCATAGTAACCTTGAGTGTAGGAAGGGTGAGCGCAATAAGGCACGTGGCAGATGGCATCTACAATCATGGCGGGGATCAGCGTACGGTTTGGGTCGGAACGGATCACGCTCTCGTCCACAATCTCCTCGGCGGTGAGGATGACATGCTTGGCAGCAAAAGCAGCTTCACGCTGCTCGCCTAAGATGCCCCAAATATGCGCATTACCCTCGGAATCAGCGCGCTGAACATGCACAATTGCCACATCAGGGTTAAGCGCCGGCACCACAATTACATCGTCCCCACCATAAGGGTCTTTCACGCGCCGGTATTGCGGGTTCACTCGCTCCAAATCCACGGCGCCAGTTTGGCGCATGGGCATAAAGGGCAAACCGCTGGCACCAGCTTGCAGCCGGCTGATCATGCCAAAGTGGGAGTATTCCTCCCACTCTAAGGTACCGTTTTGGATGCCTTCGCGCAGCCACTTGAGCGAGCCGACCCCGGGGTTGCCGGAGTAAGAGAAGATCACCTTACGCGCACAGCCGGCGGCGACCATCAGGTCATAAATCAGATCGGGGGTAGCGCGTGCTAACGTGAGGTCCTTGCGCCCTTGGCGGATGATCTCATGCCCAGCGGCGAAGGGGATGAGATGGGTAAAGCCGGCGGCATAGATAGTATCACCATCATGCACATAACTTTGTATCGCCTCATTGAGACTGACCAGTTTAGACATGTTATTTCTTTCCGCTTTCGATCCAGGATTTGTGTTGGTGTTTCTGCTCTTCACGGCGGGAGGGCGAAATTGCTTCGCCCTCACCCGTTGTTTTGCTTGGGCGGCTGAGTAAAGCCAACCCAAAAATTAAGACTAACAATCCTAATATTTGGTAGGATGCAATTGGCAATTGGCGCACCCAGGACCAAGCCAACCAAATGAGGTTTGCCAAGCCCAAAATGGTGAGTACTCTGCCGACTTTCTTTAGGAACGCATCCATTTTAGGTAAAAATTAGGCACGGCGCACCGTATTGCGGATCTGCTCGTGCAGGTAAAGCGGCAGATAATACAACCCGCCAGCATTCTTGCCGCTGGAGCCAGAACCTTTCCATCCTCCAAAGGGTTGGAAACCGGGCCAGGCGCCTGTGGTGGATCCCTGCGGACGGTTGGCATACACCACACCTGCTTGGATGTGGTCGTAGAACCAATCGATCTCAGATGGGTCGCCATAGAAGCCGGCGGTTAAGCCATAAATTGTGTCATTAGCCAGTTGCATAGCTTCATCCAGATCCTTGACCCGCTCGACCATGGTAATAGGCAGGAACATTTCTTTCTTCCAAAGAGGATGATCGCGGGGGACGTCAGCTACGATGGTGGGCGCGCAGAAATAGCCTTTATCATAGATGCCGCCCTTGAGCTGCTTGCCTCCGGTGAGGATGGTGCCAGCCGCAGCCAGGTCAGTTACATAGCTTTGATAGTCCGCATAAGCTTTCTTGTTGATGACAGGTCCTAAGTAGACCTGCCGTTCGGTGGGGTCACCCACCGCTAACTTTTCCGTGAGCTCAACCATCCGCTGTACGACCTTATCATAAAGCGGTTCCTCGATGTAAACCCGTGAGGCAGCGGAGCATTTTTGCCCTTGCAGACCAAAAGCCGAGCGCACAGTGCCTAAGGCAGCATCTTCCACGTCCGCATGGCGCGAGATAATCGTGGGGTTCTTTCCGCCCAATTCCAGAATGGTAGGGCGCACATACTTGAGGTTGGTGTGATTATAGTAAAGGTTCATGCCCACATCATAAGAACCTGTGAAAGTGATGCCGCTCACATCCGGGCTCTCAACTAATGCATTGCCCAATGTGGAACCAGGACCAGTGGCTAAATTGACAACGCCATCTGGTAAACCAGCTTGGCGTAGGCAATCCACCAGCAGCGAAACCGTCCAGCAGGTATCGCTGGAGGGTTTGATCACGACGGTGTTGCCTGTTACGAGCGCAGAACCCGTTGGCCCAGCGGTGAGCGCAGCCGGGAAGTTGAATGGGCTGATGACCAGCCAAACGCCATAGGGGCGCAGCACGGATTGGTTAGTGGAGATGAAGCCCGGCAATGGGTCCGAGCCCATATCGCGCACATAGCCGCCGTTGGCTTCCATCTGGCTGCAGGCATAACGGATGAGCGCGATAGCCTCTGCGACTTCGCCTAAGGCTTCGCTGCGGTTTTTGCCGACCTCTAAAACCATGGCTGCTGCGACCTCGTAGACGCGCTCGTCGAGGATATCAGCTGCTTTACGCAGCAGAGCAACGCGTTCTTCCCAGGGAGTATGGCTCCAGGCGGGGAAGGCAGCTTTGGCAGCAGCAATCGCATCGGCGGCATCCTGGGCTGTGCCTTTTTGGAAGGTGGCTAAGTGCCAGTCGGTGTTGATGGGGGAGTGCTCGTAATTCTTTTCGGCGGTAAAGCGTTCCTCGCCATTGATGAGCAATGGGTATTCCTGACCCAAATTGCTTTTAATCTTTTGGAGTGCAGCTTCAAAATTGATGTGCAGTTCTTCAGGGGGATTGAACATGGTGGCATAGGTGAGTTTGAAAGAAGATTCTTTCGGCATTGAACAATACCTCCTCAGGTTAGGTTGTTATTACCGTGATTGTATCACAGGTAAGATCGGGGAAATGGATTTACGCTTTATAGGAAAGGCAAAGTGGTATTGTCATAAAGTAGCAAAATTGAAATGTCCTGTTGAGATTAGGAACGATGAAATGGACACACGAAGTGTACTGCGTAATCCAAGTGAAGGTAAGGAATGAGTCCGAAAGATGACGTTTAGAATACCCAGATTAACCTCTGTTAAATCGCTTAGTTTATAAGGGTATCAAAACATGGGCACTAGCCACACCGTCATTTCGAAGAGGGCGCACTTTGCCCGACGAAGCAATCATTTCTAACGTGGCCGAAGATTGCTTCGCCCTTCCGGGGCTCGCCTAAGAGGCTAGCAATGACAAAAGGGGCAAATGACAATATTACCTTTCTAAGTTGTCAGCATTAGGATATTTCTATTTAGTCTAGACAGGTTTTACGCTTTATAGGAAGGTGATGCGAAAAGCAGCTTATTCGATTGCGTGGTAGTCGATTGGTTTTACCGGACGTTCAACAGATTGATTGCCCTGGGAGACACCATTGGGGTAGTAGAAACGTTGGCGCAGCTGCCAGGTGAGGGGTCCACTATAGCGGTAGCCCTGATAGGTGCCCCAAAACTGGCACAGGCGGAACCAGATAATGCTCCCGAAGCTGCGGAGGAGTTCGCCATCATGTGCAGCGTTTTGCATATCGCGCACGATGTTGCGCGCCGAAAGCCGCACGAAATCCAGAAAACCAAAACGCTCATGAATGTAAATGTGCTTGAAGGCGATAGCTTCGCGCTTGTAGCGGTTGAAGACCGCTCGCGGCGTTTCGTTATGCACATGGATGATCTCGGCTTCAGGCGCATAGTGGATCTTGTAACCTGCATTCATCATGCGCGTAGCCCACTCCAAATCCTCCAAGCCGGGCAAGGTCTCATTATAGGGGTGCTCAAGCGCCAAACTGCGCCGCACCGCGGCATTGGCGTTATTGCAAAACGGGCTCTCCTGGTATTGCTGGGCATCATCAGGATACCAGCTGGTGAAAATCTGCCGCTCCGAGTACTTTGAGCTCTGCCCGCCGCGCTGTTTGCCGTAAACCAAGGCAATTTGCGGGTCAGCAAAGGGAGCCAGCAGCTTCTCAAGCCAATCCGGGTAAACCGGGTAGACATGCGCACTGGCAAAGACGAGCAGCTCGGCACTGGCAACTTGAATGCCCAGGTTAAGCGAGCGACCAAAGGTAAACTCCTCGGGTGCGATGTGCACCACCTGCACTGGGTAGCGTGCTGCCACCTTCAACGAGCCATCCGTCGAGCCCGAATCGACGAGGATGATCTCAACGTCTTTGACCGTCTGCTGGGCGATGCCTTCGAGCAGGCGGCCAAGGTGTTTTTCTTCATTATAGGAGCGGATGATGACTGAGCAAGCTGGTTGTGGCAACTTTCACCTTTTGCGTAGTGATTCCTAAGTGTATCTTCAGAAAATCTATTATACCTGAAGCTCTGGAAGCCAGGCACTTTGGGGTTGCGTAAAAAAATAGCAGCCAGGTCATCTGGCTGCTATTTAGGATTAATTTGAAAACCTAGTCTTATCTGCCTTTGCGGGTGGCGCGGTCAACGATGACAGCACCGACCAACACAGCACCGCGCACGATGTATTGGATGGATATATCAATGCCCATCAGGTTCATCCCGGAGGTGAGGGACATCATCACCAGGGCACCGATAATCGAACCAGTGATCGTGCCTACGCCGCCAGCAGCTGAAACACCACCCACGAAAGCAGCCGCGATGGCATCGGTCTCGAAGCCAAGCCCAGCGGTGGTAGTGGCTGATTGCAAACGGGAGGCATAGAGAATGCCAGAGAGGGCTGAGAGGACACCCATGAAGGCAAATACTAACATGGTGATGCGCGAGACGCTGATGCCGCTGAGCTCAGCAGCTTCTGGGTTGCCACCCACCGCGTAGATGTGCCGTCCTAAAGGCGTCTTAGTGGTGATAAAGGTAAACAAAGCAACCACAATCAGCACGACGACCAAGCTCCAAGAAAGTCCGTTATAACCCGAGAGCACCCATACGACGTATCCGATGATGGCAGAAGTCAGGATCATCTGTAAGATGAACATCGAAGGGGATGAAACCTCAAAGTTATAAGAAATTTTCTTCTGGCGGCTGCGGATGGCTGAAATAATGGAAAAGATAATTGCAATCACGCCAATGATCAGCGTGACTTTGTGGCGGTCATCCAAAAAACCAATGTCAGGGATGTCGGGGATAAAACCGTTGCCGATCGCATTGAACACGGGATCTCGGATGATGATGGTACCTGTCCCCATGGTCACAAGCAGCAGTGCCCCGCGGAAAATCAAGCCGGCTGCCATCGTCGAGACGAAAGCCGGCACGCCTAATTTAGCAATTGGCAGGGAGGTGAGTAGACCAGAAAGTGCGCCCAAGATGAGCACCACTGGAATGACCGCATAGACAGGCCAGCCCCAAGCGGTCATCGCAATAGCGGCAAAGGCACCCAAGAAACCAGCCAAATACCCCACAGAAAGGTCGATGTGCCGGATGACAATCACCAACGTCATACCGACGGCTAGCACGGCGATGTAACCCATTTGGTTGAGCAGGTTGCTGATATTACGCGAGGAGATGAAGACGCCATCCGTGGTGATTGTGAAAATGAGCATGATTACGATCAGCGCAATAAACATAAAATATTGGCTGAAATTTGCCGATAAAAGGGATAAGATTTCAGAGAAAATACTTGGCTTTGCGGGATCAGATTTTTCGTCAAACATGGCGTCTCTCCTTAATATTCCACTGCAATTTCCATGATTTTTTCCTGTGTGGCTTCTTCACCGGCGAGCTCACCTTTGATTTGACCACCAGACATCACATAAACACGATCACTCATCCCCAAGATTTCAGGCAGCTCCGAAGAAATCATAATAATGCTCATCCCTCTTTCGACCAGAGAATTCATAATCGTGTAAATTTCGTACTTTGCGCCTACGTCAATTCCGCGTGTTGGTTCATCCAAGATCATCACACCCGGTTTGACGAACAACCACTTGCCGAGTGAGACTTTTTGCTGATTACCACCACTGAGGTTAAGCACCTTTTGTTCAATTGAGGGGGTCTTGATGTTGAGGTTCTCTTTGTAATCATTGGCAACGACAATTTCCTCATTTTCATTGATGATGCCCCGCTCGGTAATTTCGCGTAGGTTTGATAAAGTGATATTCGTCTTAACATCCTGAATTAGAATCAGACCGTTCCCTTTGCGATCCTCGGTGACGTATGCT
Source organism: Anaerolineaceae bacterium (assembly GCA_040766895.1). Taxonomy (GTDB): domain Bacteria; phylum Chloroflexota; class Anaerolineae; order Anaerolineales; family Anaerolineaceae; genus Mesolinea. The sequence goes on from JAXGPR010000018.1 coordinate 14,078, forward strand.
AATTGGGAAATGATGGCATCATGCGGATTGCGGAATTTTTGCTCTTTTCCCTTAATAAAAATCTTCCCACTCACATGGTAACGATCCGGATTACCAAAAATGCTCTTCGCAAGCTCAGTGCGCCCAGAGCCCATTAAGCCTGCGATGCCGACAATTTCGCCTGCGTGCACGTTAATGTTGATATCTTTGAGGATTTGCCGACCTAAAGCAGGGGAATAAGCCGACCAGTTTTCGAGACGTAAAACCTCTTCTCCAATTTCGATTTTTTTTCGCTTAGGAAAAACGTTATCAATCGAACGGCCCACCATATGCCTGATCAAGGTGCTTTCCCTCACCTGATGCTCTCTATTATCCAAGGTGCAAATTGTTTTTCCGTCCCGCAACACGGTGATGGTATCCGCTACAGCTAAAACCTCACGTAATTTGTGCGAAATCAAGATGCAAGTTACCCCCTGCTTTTTAAGGCCTTTGATTAATTCGAGCAAGTTGTCACTATCAGTTTCATTAAGTGCAGCTGTAGGCTCATCCAAGATGAGAATTTTTACATCCTTTTTAAGCGCTTTTGCGATTTCGATCAGCTGCTGCTTACCGACGCCAAGCGTCTTGACTTTGGTTTCCGGGTTGACGTCTAAGCCTACTTTTTTGAGAATTTCAGCTGCTTGCTTAATGGTTTCATAGGAATCAATGGTAAGACCATTGGTAATTTCGTTGCCTAAAAAGATGTTATCGTACACAGATAATTCAGGCACAAGGGCAAGTTCCTGATAGATAATGGCAATACCAGCACTTTCGCTATCGCGTATGCCTGAAAACTTTTGTGGTTCACCATTAATAAAGATCTCACCACTGTATGTGCCGTAAGGATGAACCCCACTGAGAACTTTCATCAAAGTAGATTTTCCCGCACCGTTTTCACCGACTAAACAGTGAATTTCACCTTTTGCGACGCTAAAAGTGACCTCGTCAAGCGCCTTAACCCCGGGGAATTCTTTGGTGATAGATTTCATTTCTAGGATAGGCTGTTCCATTAACGCCTCCTTATTGCGAAATGTAATATTTAGAGAATAGTGACTGGTTTCCCAGTCACTATTCTACCCCAAATCAAACGATTTTACTTAAGATTTTCTAGCCCAGTGAACTGATCTGCTGAGTAATAGCCAGAGTCAATGATGGCTTCAATCAGGTTGGTTCGGTCCACGCTGATAACCTCTGATGGTTTGGCGGGAACATCAATCACACCATTGTTGTAGGTGGTGGTTGCTTCAGGTGTACCGCCCTCCAAGAAGATAATGGCAGCCTTAATCGCATCAGCAACCAGTACGCGCACGTCCTTCAGCACGGTCATGGACTGCTTGCCATCAATGATATATTGCACTGATGCAATTTCAGCATCCTGACCAGTGATCACGTAGGAAGTGACGTCAGTATCGGCAGCGAAGGCATCCGCAATCGCGCGGGCTGTGCCGTCATTGGGTGCCAAGATGAAGACATCACCCTTATCAGCAGCTGTAGCAGCAGTCAGGTTGGATTCAGCTAAGTTCTTGGCGACGTTGAAGTCCCAATTGGTGGTAACCTGACCAATGATCCGGCCCATTTCCTCACGGGTGAGTGTGGGCTTATCTTGCAGTGCCACAGCTTCGGAGGAGTTCTTGATTACGAAAGTGCCATCCACAATCTTGGGTTGCAGCACGCTCCAAGCGCCTTCAAAGAACAAGAAAGCATTGTTATCGGAAGCAGCGCCAGCATACAAGTACAGCGGGTTGCCTGTGCCGGTGGCATGATCAACCAGATATTGCCCTTGGGCTTTACCCACGGAGACGCTATCGAAGGTTACATAATAATCAACAGCTTCGGTATCGGTGATCAGGCGGTCATAGGAAATGACCTTGACGCCGGCTGCACGGGCAGCCTCAGCTGAAGCAGCTGCAGCGGTGCTATCGTGCGGGCAGATGATGAGAACTTTGATGCCCTTGGAAATCAGGGTTTCAACGTTCTGCTTTTCTTTGGCGGAATCACCCTGGCTGAAGAGAATTTCCACGCTGTAGTTCTCTTTTTCCAGGGCATCTTTGAAGCGGTTTTCATCCTGGATCCAGCGGGGTTCATCCTTGGTGGGTAAAACAATCCCAACTGCCAGCGTTTCTTCGCCGGTGGTCTCAGTGGGGGTAGCTTCGCCACCACACGCTGCGAGGGCAAAGCTACTGACAATCAATATGCTTAAAAGCATCCAAACAAACTTCTTACTTTTCATTCTTAACTCCTTCTTTCAAAATTAGAATTGGGACTTGCTGTTTGGAAAAGACTAAGACCTATTTTCTGTTAGCGACCATCTCCTTTCTCGTGTAGAGTTAACACACCCTTATTATAAGACTAATTGTGGATTAAGCTGAAACATTCGGCAATTCTAGACCTGCAGAAAGTTATCAAAACAAAAAAATCGTAACCGCGCCTCCTTCGTTGCCATAAAAACCCAAGGCGAGCTATTACTTATTGATTAAAGGCAAGTAATTGTAATGCTCAGCCACAATGGGCGTAGGTGTGGGCAAGGGTTCAGGGTGGATGGTAATTGTGCCTGCGGAAGCTAAGCCAGCTGTTCCGTCCTCCAAAGCCGCTTGCACGTACACTCGGTGTTGCCCAGGCTGGAGAGTAGAGACTTCCAACTCGGCAAATAGTGCCTCCTCAGCTTTATCCCAAGACCCATCTTCCGGCTGGATGTCGTAGAGCACGGCGCCCTCTTGCCACGGAGCCAAATCAAAGCTATACACAGCGGAAGCACCTATCGGCGTGGGATCCGTAGTAAATCTGTAAAGGTTAGTCTTGGCAACAGCTGAAAGCTGCCAAAGAATCTGCCCATTTTCTATATGAGGTTGAATGTTCAAGTTAGTAATTTCTGGTCCGGCTGGCAAGCTGTATGGAGCAAAAGAGGCTTTTGCTGCTCGTATCAACATGTTGAGATTGGCATTGAGTTCCTGTTCAAAGTCCTCACAGTTCATAAAGTATTGACCTTCTGAACTGCTCCCGATCGCATAAGCTAAAGCAGGTACACCCAGCTCACCGTAGACGTAATCCTCGGGCGTGCCATGGAATTGTGTTGTTGGCTCAGTCGGAAAAGCGTCTAAACCATAGGCAAGTTTATTGGCTAAGGTGTAAAGCTCAGCTTCTTCGGGAGCATCATCACCTGTGTAAAAATAAGGGTACCTGAAAATGTTCCCATAGCTCTCTATATTAAGAAGGAGACCGCTTACCTCTGCAATATCAAAAGGGTTCTCATCGCAGTAGTCAGGGAAAACATTGGCAAGATACACTTGAATATCGGATGATTCTGGCTCAGAAAGGGCAGAAGCGCCGCTATAGGCATTAATGCAGCCAGAGTAACCTCCCTCCCACTCGAAGAAAAAATTGCGCCGCAGGTCGGTGCCAGTGCTGCTCGGTTCGGTGGGGCAAGTGTTAGCATTCAGGTTTTTCAGGCGGGCGTTTACGCCGCCATCCCCAGCAGTGCTATCTGCAATTTGTTGTTCCACTACCGCGCGCCCATCCGGGTTGGCGACCAAAAGAAGGTGGATTTCGGTCTCGTCGAGCAGCCAGGTAATCTCAGGGTCGCTACCATAGCCGCTGAGGAGCCGCTCAGCAAAACGCAAGTTGAGCTCAACGGGGGCTAAATCCCGCGCGTGTAAGGCGCTCATCACGAAGAGCACCGGCTTATCACCATCCGTGTCCTGGTTAGTGAGCTTGAGAACGTTGAGGTCGAAGCCCTCATCGTCGCTGCCATATTGTTTTAACCAAGAATCGCCGATATCAAGCCATTGAGCAAGGTTGGAGTGTGCATTGGCAAGGCTTGCGGCATCAGCAAGAACTGCATCCAGCGTGCGGTAACAAGGGAAATCTGGGAGCGTGGCAACTGCTTCTTGCGCCAGGGGTCCCCGCTGAGTGAAAAGAGGGAAGCAAAGTGTAAAGACGAAACAAACAAGAAACCCAGCAATCCAGAATCGGTGAGATTTGAGCACGGCAAACTCCTTTGTGAAAAAGTGAAAATTTCAAGAGCGAATTATACAAGGAAAGGCTCATTTAGAAGTAAAAATGTCATCATTATCTGTAACCGGATAATCTCAAAAAGTTGACAGCCCTGCCGGGATAGATTATGCTTATTTTAAGTTCGGGCGGGACCGGCACGGCGGAGCCCTGCGAACCCCGTCAGGTCCGAGAGGAAGCAGCGGTAAGGAGGTCGCTTCGGGTGTTGCCGACAAACCTGCCCGAACATTTTTATGTACCATGACTGAGCCATCCACCTCCACTCCTCCGGTCTGCTCTTACGAGGGATCCGATTATCAGCAATCCTTTTGGGAAGCAGGCCAGCGCCAATATGAAGATGCCGTCGAAGCCATTGCCCTCCAGCGACTGCTCCCGCCGAAAGGCGAGCTGTTGCTCGAGCTGGGCGCTGGTGCTGGCCGCAATACACCGCGCTATGGCGGCTATAAGCGCGTGGTTCTTCTGGATTACTCCCGTACGCAGCTGCTGCAAGCGCGCGAGCGCTTAGGTGATAACCCGCGCTACACATACGTTGCAGCGGATGTATACAAACTCCCATTTGTAACCAGTCTGTTTGACGGTGCCACAATGATCCGTACGCTGCATCATATGGCTGAACCCGGCTTAGCCTTGCAGAGCGTCCGTCGCGTGCTGGCTCAGGACGCTGTTTTTATCTTAGAATTCGCCAATAAGCGCAATCTGAAAGCGGTATTTCGTTACCTCAGCGGCAAGCAAGCTTGGAATCCCTTTTCACCTGAGCAAGTGGAATTTGCCGCGCTCAATTTTGACTTTCACCCTAAAACCATTCGCCGATTATTGGCACAGAATGATTTCAAGGTCGAACGGCAATTAGCTGTCTCTTATTTCCGTGTGGGTTGGCTCAAGCAGCACCTGCCGCTCGGGTTCCTGGTGGGTCTTGATTCAGCCTTGCAGTGGACGGGAGCATTCGCTCAGTATTCACCAAGCGTTTTCACCCGTGCAAAGGCAATTGGCACTGCGCCTGCCGAGCATCCCCAGGGATTTTTTGCCTGCCCTGTGTGTGGAGCTGCCTTAGCAGAAAGCGCTTCCTCTCAGACCTGCCCAGGTTGTGGCAACTTATGGGAGTATTCTGAAGGTATCTACGACTTTCGGATTAAACCTGTAGCTTGACCCTATGCGTCAAGCACTTTATCAGGGCAATCGGCAGGTTGGGGGCTCACTTCTAAATCAAGCGGATTAGCACTTGGCAAGCTTCTCCCTTTCCAAAACCAGAAATAGTACATCGCCACAGAAGCAATATAGAAAAAGATCGTGATAAGGAAGGGCGGCGCAAAACCGTAGTTTACTTGGAAGTACCCGCTAAACGTCGGACTGAATGCCCAACCAAAATTACTTGCCATGCTGGATAGGCTCGCCACCATAGCGCGCGATTCTGGTTCGACTTGTTCCATCGTAAAAGTCGTATAAACGGGCGAGCTCATGTTCATCAGCACCAAGCGAAAATAATAAGCCGTGGCTGCCACGCCAAACCAAGGTGCAAAACCCAACAAGGCTAAGAAGGGAATGGAGAGACCTTGCGTTGCGACCACAACCTGGATCTTGCCAAATTTTTCCGCTAATGCTGGCGCCAAAAGCAGTCCGATGCCCATTGCAAGCGATCCCCAAGCGAACAGCACACCAATGGACGCGTCAGAGAGGTTATGCACGTTGCGGAAGAACACATTCATGAAAGGCATAATCATGCCGGCACCAATCGAGGTAAATAAAATCGGGAGGATCAGTTTGCTCAATTTGCCTGGGTTCTTGCGCATGTAATTAATTGGCGCAAAAGAAGCTAAATTGCTATCTTTGGCACGGTTTTGGCTGATCATAAAAATTGGGATGAGGGAAACTGCCACGCCGATCACGATGATCCCCAAAGCCCAAGCATAGGCAGTGGCACTGGTTGCGCTCACTGCCAATCTCGTGCCTGCCCAGGTCGGCAAATACCCGCCTACCCACTGCCCAATGGATGAGGCGGTCATGCTTAAGCCAGAGCTGAAGCTGAAGAGATAGGTGCGCTCGGTTTCACCACTATTTTCCATCAAGAAAGGTCCCATGGTTATAGCGGTGAGCGATTGGGCTAAGCCAATCACGATGTTCATCACCACAAAGATGGGCACTGATGGGTAGAGTACCATCATGAGGATAGCAACGCCCATCCCGCTGTGCCCCAAGATGAAAGCACGCTTGTGGCCAATGCGGTTGGCTAAGTATCCCATGGGCAGCGCTACGATGAGTGAAGTCGCGCTGCGGGCAGTGACTAAATTGCCCAAAACGGCTTCGTTGTAGCCCAAACTCAGTACGTAGAAGTTGAAGAGCAGCTGATATACCCCTATGGCTGAGCCATAAATGATGGTACCAATGAGGTATTTCCTGGCATTAGGGCTGAAGGCAGCGATGCGCTCTAAATAGGTTTTTACAAAAGAAGTCTTTTTCGCTTCAACAGTTGATGGTATTTTCTCCACCTTAATCCCCCTGAATAAACCTTTTGAGCAGGTCTTGCGTTGCTTCTAAGCCTTCATAGCGTGTGGTGTAATAACGATCTCCTTCTGGGGAAACGGTAACGCGCACCAAGCCGGCTAAGCGCAGCTCGCGGAGGTGATGGGTAACGGTAGGCGGGCGAAGCCGCAGCAGGCGCGAAAGCTGTGCTGCCGTCTGTGGTGTTTGCACAAGTGTACGCAGGATACGTAGACGGGTGGGGTCCGCAAGTGCCTTAAGGCTGAGCAGTAAACTATCCGGGATAACCTCACCCGGGATTAAAGCCATGCTATCGGGTCGAGCGCCAAAAATCACAAGCAAAGTATCCACATCTAAGCGGTTGTAATATAAAAAGGGTGATCCCCAAAAAGAGGGAGCTAAATAGATTCGGCGTGCTTTGTCTAGCTCAGATAAGCGTACACCGGAAGAAAGCTCCTCGAGCATGGTGGGGAGCTGCAAAGAGCCAGCACGCATTTGTGCATGCGAAAGTCCTTGGCGCAGCACTGGCAAGATGCGCTGCTCTTCTTCAAGAAAGAATGCTTCCATATAGGCTTTTAGCGCCTTCAGGTACTTTTCGCCAAACTCCTCTCGATGTGCCCAGGTTTCATAGAGCAAATTTAGATAAGTGGGGGTGACCAATCGGTCATGGTTCTGGAAGTTATTGCTAATGATGCTTTTTTCGGTAGTGGTCCATTTACGCTGTGAGGTGGTATTGAGCAACACGTCGCGTACTACCGTGGGGGTGCTATAGGATAAACTCAGAACTTCGAGCCTTTTTTCGGCTGGTAAATGTTCAAGCGCATCGATAACGGCTTGGGCGTCTCTGGGCATTGGAACGTTATGAACAAAGGGCAGCGGTTCGTACATTAGAGTGATGGCTGTCTCCAGGGTCTCACGTTCTTCGGCGGGAAGGCGTGAGCGCACGCCAGCTGCCCAAGAGGCACGCAAGCCATGTTGTTCAGGGCGGTGGAGCACAAGCAAGCTGATGAAAAGGTCATAGCCGCTGCCCATTTCCCATCTAAGGCGGGTGTAATCTGATTCAGGCAACATAAATCCTCACGCTAAGTAAATAATAATCTATTATATTAGCTCATTATCTAATTGGTCAAGTGGAGGAAAGTCTGCTTAGGCTGTGCCGCTTTTTTGGAGTCTCCCACATTCGATTAAAATAGTCCAGTAGAGGTGTGAATTTGCATTCGATTTTTGACTATCTCGACTGGCGTGGGGATATATCCTTCGCACTCGATCCGCTCAACGAAGTGGATAACCTGATTTTCTCGGTTTTATCCTATAGTGACTTTAGCGGCGTGGTCCCAGGATTAGATAAACCCGGCTCAGTCACCTTGCAGGAGGCTGCAGACCGTATCGGACCCGCCCCTCACGAAGTCACCACCAACCTGACGCGCTCGTTTTTCGCTGCGCTGCCTTTGCTCTTGGAGAAATGCGCTCAAACCGAACGTTTTGCCAATCTGCAGCTCTCGCATTATATCGATCGTATCGAATTTGCTAAAGCTGAGCAGTTCTCTGCCATCGTCTTCTCCTTAGAAGAAAACTTGCATTTCATCGCCTTTAGCGGCACAGATGATACCTTGGCAGGTTGGAAGGAAGACCTCGAAATGAGCTTCCGAGACGCGGTTCCGGCTCAGAGGGATGCGACGCGCTATGCTCAAGCCGTAATGGCAAACCTGAGCGGCGAATTTTATCTTGGTGGGCATTCCAAAGGTGGTAATCTGGCGGTTTACGCAGCCGCGCATCTAACGCCGGAAGAACAGCAACGTATTATTGCAGTTTACAACAATGATGGACCGGGTTTTCTCGCCAACATTATTGAAAAGGAAGGCTACCAGCGCATTATTCACAAAGTGACCACTTTTATCCCCCAATCTTCTGTGGCAGGCATATTGCTGGAGCATGGGGAGGAATATCGGATCGTCAGAAGCAGCGAAACAGGCTTACTGCAGCATAACGCCTTCTCCTGGGAAGTGTTGGGCAAGCATTTCGTTTATGAACAAGAGCTTTCTAAAAGCAGCTTGGTGCTCAGTCAGGCTATCCGGGCTTGGTTGGATGAAATCCCCTTAGAGCAAAGAGCGCATTTTGTAGAAGCGTTGTTCCAGGTGATCGAAGCAACCGGTGCCAAAACTTTGAGCGAACTCTCGGAGGATAAACTGGCTGCGGCTCGCGCGATGATCACTACCTTTACCCAATTGGAAGAGGAAACCCAGACTATCCTAAAAAAAGTGGTGGAAAGCTTCTTTACCGAAAGCCAGAAAATATTACGTTCTTCATTAGGAGAGGGCGTAGAAAACTTGGTGCAAAAAACCATACTCCGCAAGAAATCCAACGATCCTAATACCCAAAAAAGCTGATCCTTTATGGGTATAATAGAAGTGATCATACCCAGAAAGAAGGCAGCCATGAGTGATATTCAGTTTCCGCATTTCAGCAAAGAAGAAAAGATCTCAGCGCTTATTGAGCAGCTCAGCGCTTACATCGAACAATATCACGGCGGCACAGTCGAGCTCGTTGCAATTGAGGGGGATGAGGTTAAGGTGCACTTGGGCGGGGCTTGTGAAGGCTGTCCCCTGCTGCCTGCAACTTTACAGGGTTGGGTAGCTGGCACATTGCGTCAATTCTTCCCTGAAGTAACCGTTACGTCAGTGGATTAATTTGGAGGAAACACTAAGCTGCTGTAGCTTGCATTTCCTTCTGCACGGTGTTATAGAGCGTCTCCCCTTTGATTTCATCCAGGGTGTAGCACGTCCCGCCCATCATATCGGCTAATTCCTGCGCCAAACCTGTATCGAAAGCTTTAGCTTCCATATTAATAACCACGCTGTGAATGTCTTCTTTAGCAAATAAGCTCGCCATTTCCTTGATTTCTTCTTTCACCGGTTTATTCCCCATTGGCACGTTCCCAGCACCATCGGTGAGAACGATGAGCAGCGGCTGTACATCCGGGTGAAGAATTTTCTCGCGCGTGATGACCTCATAAGCCATTTTCAAGCCCGCGGCTAAAGGTGTTTTACCGCCCACGGGGATATCCGCTAAAGCGCGCTGGGCTAAGAGCACGGAGTTGGTAGGAGCAAGCACGAGCGTCGCCCGGTCTTTCTGGAAAACAATCAAGCCCACACGATCACGGCGTTGGTATGCGTCCTTGAGCAGGGAAAAGATGGCGCTTTTGGTGGCTTGCATGCGTTCGGCAACTGCCATAGACCAAGACCCATCTACCAGAAAGAGGATCAGGTTGCCCGTTTTTTTGACGCGCACCTTTTTCTGGAAGTCTTCCGGGCGCACGGCAAACGCCACGTTTTCCTTCTCGCGGATGGCTTTTCGCTGCCTCTGGAAAGGCGCTGCCGCACGAATGGTCGCATCAAAGGCGAGATCGTCGGCTTTATGCGGAGAGGGGCGGGCTTTGATGTAGCGCCCGCGTTTGCGGTCGGTATACGTCTCAGAGCGCCTGCCGCCATGCTTGCGCACCATGTCATCCAGCGGAGTGTCCAATTGGCGGGTATCAAAAGGCTCGCCGGGTTTAACTACCTTGCCACCATCCCACCAATGAGCATCCAGCTCGGTAAAAACTTGTTGCTGCGCTTCCCCTACTGGCACTTGCAGGTCATCTGGCTCTAAGCTGATGCGCTCCTGCTCACTGCCCGTTTTTTTTTACCTGTATCGTCCTCATCAGAGGGCGTTTGCTCGGCTTCTACCGCAGCCTGTTCTTTGAGCTGCTCGATGCGCTCTTCTAACGCCTCAATCCCGACATCAGATTTACGGAAAGGTCCGGCTTTGACGCGATGCGGCAAAGCGAGCTCAGCAGCCAGAGCGATATCGTTGGGCACAATGCGCGTGCGGCCGTCAAAGGCAGCTTGTGCGCGGGCAGCCTTGAGGATCACCAGGTCTGAACGGTGGCCATCCACCTCCAGCGAGGCAGTCAAGTCGGCGATAATTAGTAAGTCTCGGGTGGTGTAAGTAACTTCATCGACCAACGCGCGGGCTTTTTGGATGCGGTTGGAAAGCGCTTGTTCTCGGGGCAACCAAGTCTCGCGGAATTTGACCGGATCTTGCTCGAAAGCGATGTTGCGCTCCATAATCTCCACGCGCGCGCGGGCATCCAGGATGCCGCGGATATCCACCGAGAGGGCAAAGCGGTCCAGCAGCTGTGGTCGCAGATCACCTTCCTCTGGGTTCATGGTACCCACTAAGATAAAGCGGGCGGGATGGCTAAATGAGATGCCTTCGCGTTCAACGATGTTCATCCCCATTGCAGCAGAATCCAGCAAAATATCCACGACATGGTCATCCAGCAGGTTAACCTCGTCGATATAAAGCAGCCCACGGTTTGCAGCAGCTAAGACGCCGGGCTCAAAGTGGCGTTCGCCTTTTTGAATGGCACGCTCGATATCCAGCGTCCCGACCACACGGTCCTCTGTGGCAGAAACGGGCAAGTTGATGAAGGGTGTTGGGCGGCGGATGACAGGTAAAGGCTCCTTGGAAGCCGCGGCGCGCTCGATGCACTCGGTGCACCAATGGGTTGGGTCGTGCGGGTCGCAGCCAAAACGGCAGCCTTCAATGGCTTCTTCCTCCGGCAGGAGGGCAGCCAAGGCACGCGCGGCAGTGGATTTAGCTGTGCCGCGTTCACCCCGGATGAGCACGCCGCCTATGCGCGGGTCGACTGCATTGAGCACTAAGGCACGACACATGCGTTCCTGCCCAACGATAGCCGTAAACGGATAAACAATGCGTTGATTCATCTATTTCTTTTCCTCAATGCTAAGTTTACCATGTAGCCGTAAGAAAAACCTTAGAAGGTATATCACCACAAGAGATTAATGGGCTTTGTTCTTGCTTGGTACCCTGCAGGTAGGCTGCGCACTCGGAGACCGGCGAGAACAACATAATGTTCTTGCAGGGTCTCCCGACCCTGCAAGGCATTTGACCTTTAGGTCTCAGGTTTCTTGCTGGTTCTGGAGGACGGGGAAACTTGAAAAAGATGGAGACCTACGGTCAGACCCACTCGCTTTGTACCCTGCGGGCAGGTTGCGCACTCAGAGACCGGCGAGAACGAGGGCAAACAATAATGGGAGGATGGCTATTCTTCCGCTCTGACCAAAATGTGCGTCACGGCAGTAGAACCAGTTCCCGCTAAGGCTTGGATCATACCGATACGTGCCTGAGGCACCTGCGAAGCGCCAGCCTCACCGCGCAGTTGCAGGCAAGCTTCAACCGCCTGATAAATCCCAGCTGCACCCAGAGGATTGCCGCGGGCTTTATGCCCACCCAGTGTAGCCACCGGTAAGGGCTGCTTCTGCCAGCGGGCATGGTCAAAGGCTAAGCGCCATCCTTGCCCGCGTGGAGTAAGTCCCGCTGCCTCGAGCGAGAGCACAGCATGCAGCGTGGTGATGTCTGCATATTCAAAGAAATCTGCTTGCGCTGGGGTGATTCCGGCTTGCTGGCAGGCACGCTGCACCGAGACAGCTGCAGCTTCAAAAAACAGTGGGTCGCTGCGGTCATGCAGGGCAAAGCGATCTGTCACTAAGCTTGAACCGGCAATACGCACGAGTGGATGATTAAGGTCCTGAGGAACCACCTCGCGGCGCGCCAGGAGTACAGCCGCGGCGCCATCGGCTAGTGGTGCGATGTCATAAAGGTTAAACGGCTCCGCAAGCATGCCAGCCTTCAGGTAGGTCTCCAGTGCTAACGGCTTGCGATACATGGCATGCGGGTTGTTGAGAGCATTGGCGTGCGCGAGCATGGGGAAAGCAGCTAAAGCTTCTCGCTCCACTTGGTTTTCATAGATATAGCGCTGCATGAGTAAGGCTGCTTGACCAATCGGGGTAAGCCCTTCGGCAGCTTCGTAGTCCGAGTCTAAAGTACGCACCGAGAGCGAGTCGATATCACTATCCAGCACGTCGGTGGCTTT
>JAXGPR010000019.1:0-18263 GCA_040766895.1 Anaerolineaceae bacterium
CTGCGTACCGAGCGCCCAGTTGGCGGAGTAAAAAGCACCGCTGGCTACCCCCACCAGAACTGCCCCTACGGTCATCGTGGACATATCCTGCGCGGCGATGACCACGAGCGTGCCGGCGGCAGCGATGATGCCGCTAACAGCCAGCACTGGTTTGGTGCCGATTTTATCGGCTAACCAGCCGGCTGGTAATGCTGCGAGTAAAATGGCAATGCCTGTTGCCATCACGAGTAAGGTTGCTGGTTGGGCAGCAGCATTTCCTTGTAAACCAGGGAAGCGCTCTTGTAAAAAGTAAAGCAAGAAACTGGCTAAGTTGCTGGCAGCCACCAAAAAAGCTAAGCGGTTGATCACCCACCACGTGAAGGCGGGTTTTTCTTGGCTCTCTTTGCCTAAGCTAAGGCGTAAACTAACCAAGACGCCCACCACTACAGCAATAAGCATACCGATGAGACCAATCAAGATGGTAAGAGCCGGAGATGAGCCAAGTTGGAGGTTGCTCACCAATGGTATTAACTGCTGGACAGCCCAACCCGAAAACAAGATAACCAGAGTAAAAGCTGCGGTCATGGCAATCAGCCGACCAATAGCTTTCCAGTCCAGGGGGTATGGGGCTTTTTCCTGTGGAGTTTCGCGCACCAGCATAGCAATCGCAGTGCAAACCAGCAAGGTGATGATCACGGTTGTGATAGCGCCCCACAGGTTGCCGGCGGCAATCATCCGCGAGACGAAAAAAGCCATAAAGATCAAAGGCAAGGGCAGCTCGAGCAGGGCTTTAATGCCCGCAAAACGCCCTTGCTTTTCGGGCGGCACCAAGTCAGGGATGAGCCCCTGAGCAGCGCCTTGCCCAATGTTCGAAAACACCATCGAGGCGATCACGGCGGCAAACAAGGCGTTATAGCCAGCCTGCCCTTTCATTCGTGCGGCAATGATGCCAATCGCAATAAAGGTGATCGATTCGAGCAGCGAGCTGGCAAGCATAAACGGTCTGCGTTTGCCCCAACGAGAAGTGCTTCGGTCGGAAAACATCCCGGCTAAGGCTTGCACCAGCACAGCGATCATTAAAGAATAGAGGCGGATGTTACCATAACTGGCACCTTTATTGGCGTCCCCTACAAACTGCTGCACCAAGAGCGGCAGAATGAGGGGCGTGAGCGTTTGGGCACGCAGAGTGAGACCAAAGAAGTAAATGTTGATGGTGAGGCTGTCGTACCAACGCAAGGGTTTTTGCATATCTTCTCCTGGAAATACAGATCGGGCTTAAGGCTTAGGGAATATTGGTAATAAAGCGGGATTGAAAACCACGATCACTTTCCCAAGGGTAAACGATATGCGCATCGGTAATTGCGCCGTAGTAGTTTGGGCGCTGATTGCCAAATAAGTTGCGGTAGGGGTTGAAGTGCAATACGCAGGTGGATGGATGCCCGCCGGCAGCTGCTACGCGGTTCTTCACCGCGGTGATGGTGCGCCCCGAGCCCCAAACATCATCCACAATAAGTACATTCTGGTGGGTTAAGTATTTATCATCTGGGAATTGGAGGAACTTTGGCCAGCTGAGGAACTTGGTTTGTTGGGGCGTAGCAAAATGCTCCTCTGCTGGGAAGTCGACCGAAGCGGTAAAAATATATTGAATATCCATCGCTTCGGCGAGCATACCGCCGGGCACAATTCCCCCGCGGGTAATCATGATCATCACATTATATGTTTGCTCGAATTGGGGTAACAGGAGATCAATAAGCTTGGAGACCTCATCCCAGGAAATTAATTCACGCCGTTGTGCCATGTTGATACCTGTATTGCAAGATAGCCTCAGATAATTCAGATGTTTGCGTTCCCCTGCTTTTCAGCTTGAGGAAAATTCGTCCCTTCATTATAGCAGATTCGGGGGGTCAACTTCCACAATCCAGCCACGCAGCGGCAGCCCCTGCAAGAGCGGAACTGGGTTTGGACCACGCAAGATGATTTGCCAGCGGAAGCGACCATACAGCTTCCGTGTATAACACGGCACCGGACCGATGAAATCAGTCTCTTTCATTCCCAGGCTTATGATTTCCTCGCTGAGGATGTTGGCTAGCTCCCGGGCAACGCCTTCGCACTTGGCTTCGTTGGTATGCCGATATTCCAGCCGTACTAAGCGCGCAAAGGGTGGGTAGGAAAGCTCTCGACGCTGTGCAAGCTCCTGGCGGTAGAAACCTTCAAAGTCGTGCTTTGAGGCGGCTTGGATGACGTAATTCTCTGGTTCATAAGTCTGCAAGATTACCTTACCGCCCAGCGGACTGCGCCCAGCACGTCCGCTCACCTGGGTGAGTACCTGGAACGTGCGCTCGGCAGCGCGATAGTCAGGCAGCTTAAGGCCCACTTCTGCCAAAATGATGCCAACCAACGTGACCAGCGGCAAGTCTAAGCCTTTAGCCAGCATTTGCGTGCCGATGAGGATGTCGGCGTGGTGTGCACTGAAGTGCGAGAGGATGAGCTCGTGGGCATCTTTCGTCGTGGTGGTTTCAGCATCCCAGCGTAAAATGCGCGCCTCTGGAAAGGCTTTGCCAACCAATGCCTCCAACCGTTCGGTGCCAATGCCCATCTGGCGGATTTGCTTGCTGCCGCAATGCGGGCATTTGGTTGGCATTTTGCGGGAGTAGCCACAGATATGGCAGAGCAGACCGCCGCGATCGCGATGGTAAACCAAGGGGGTGAGATCCCGCGGGCAAGTGATCGCCTCACCGCACTCGCGGCAAAACACATAAGTGGCGCTGCCTTTGCGGTTGAGGAAGAGAATCGCCTGCTGGTTATCCGCCAACACCTGGCTGAGGGCGCTTTGCAGTGCACGCGAAAGCACATGAGAGTTGCCGCTGGTCAGCTCCGCGCGCATGTCCACCACCTCAACGGGAGGCAGGTCCAAGGAGAGTAGAGCTTCACCTTCTGGCAGCTCCGGCAATTGAATGTGCAGCTTTGCGGCTTGCTGCTCTATGGCTTGGCGGTGTGCCAAGATGCGCCGCGGCATCTCGAGCAAAGTCCATATCCCGCGCTGTGCCTTGTAATACTGGGTGATACGTGGGGTGGCACTGCCTAAAATCAAGTTGGCATTGCAAATTTGTGCATAGGCTTCGGCTGTCTCAACAGCATGATAAAAAGGCTCACGGTCGGTCTGGTCGTAAGATTCATGGTCGCACTCGTCCAGCACAATTAAGCCCAACTTAGGCAGTGGCACAAAAAGCCCGCTGCGTGCCCCCACGATGACCGAAAGGTCACCTTGACGTGCGCGCCGCCAGGTATCATAGAGCTCACCTTCGGAGAGTTTGGAGTGATACAGCCCCACTTGGTTGGGGAAGCGCGCCATATAACGCCGCACAGCTTGCGGGGTCATCGAAATTTCTGGCACGAGAATAAGGGCTTGTTTGCCCTGGGCTAACACCTGCTCTACCGCCCGCAGGTATATTTCCGTCTTGCCAGAACCGGTCACGCCATGCAGCAAAACGGGTTTACTTTCTGGCTTGCCCAGTAAAGGCGCGATCTGCTGCCAAACTTGCTGCTGATCGCTGGTAAGTGTGGGCGGTTCTGTTAGGGTGGCTTCGATTTTTTCCAGCGGGTCGCGCCAAACTTCAGTTTCGTTGAAGTGCAGGTATCCTTGCTCTGCCAAGGCTTTGAGGTCCGTGTAAGAAGCGCCGGTTTGTGCATAAATCCAAGAGAAATCTACCGGGAAGGCTTCCTGCGCCAGCAGCTGTAACACTTTGAGCCGGCGCTCACCGCTCTCGGTGCGCTGGCTAAGTGCTTGGGCATCTAAGGCAGCCACAGCTTGAGGAGGAATGGAAAGCTGAGCTGTGCGCACGGTTTTCGGGCTAATGCGTGCTGGAAGCAGTATATTTTCGGTTCTTACCCAACCGTTCTTTCGCAAGGTATCCAAGCTGCGGCGCCATTCTAACTTTGGCAAGGCGCGCTCGATCTGCCCAGCGCGTAAAGGACCCCGCGCTTTGAGCAGCTTGAGGATGCGCTTCTGCAAGGGAGGGAGATCTGCTGGTGGTTCATCAAAATCGCGCACGAGCGTAACAAGCTGATCCGCGCGTTGGGATAAGCCATTAGGGATCATGAGGTTCACGCACGCGCCCAATGGCGCAAAGGTCTCATCGGCTAACCACTTGGCGAGGGCTAATTGAGCTGGCGTGAGTACTGTATCTTCCGAAATGAGCTCTTGGATCTCTAAAACATCAGGCACTTCTGGCTGGTCAATCAAGGCAAGCACTACGCCTTGTACCACCTGCTTGCCAAAAGGCACGATGACTAAACAGCCAGGCTGGAGTTTACCTTGCAGCTCCTCGGGGATGGCATAATGGTAGCTGCGATCGATGCGCGCCAGGTTGATGCTGACATCCGCAAATCGAGGAGATTGCTTTGATATGGGTGTATCCATTAGGGAACGATGATAATCAAGTATTCCGCTGAAAAAGACATGCCATCTTCTTTTAATTCCTCGGGAATGGGCTGGCTTGCTGTAAGGTAATTTGCCCACGCAATTGCTACGTCGCTCTGCCCGAGTAAGATATTAAAGGCGTCAAATTCAAAAAATGGTTGCAAACGCGCCGCTTGCGCACTAATCCGGGACATATCTAAAACGGCTTGAGTCCATGTATCTGGAGGTAAGATTATGGGGTGATGTGCCAGGATAATGACCTCATCGGGCAAGTCTGCGAGCAGCCGCTCGAATTCACTAAGCAATAAGTCGTCAAATAACTCCACGCGCTGCTCATACGGTAGCTGCCAATCCTGATGGATGCGCCAAGGCTCAAAGACGGCATCGGAATTCTGACTGCGCACCGAGATATATGCCGAACCGTCCGCAGGCAATGCGCTGATGGGTACATCCTTGCCAAAGTATCCTGTCAGTACCAGGCGGGTTTCAATTGGCACTTGGTTGTAAGTATGCGAGACGCGCAAGTAATAGACGGTCACGTCCTGATCGAGGATGCGCAAGGTTTCATGGTGGATGCCGCGGTCAAGCAGTTGAAAAGCGACTGTGGCAGAAAGGCTCAGCAGGCTGCCATCATTGCGAGTTTCCTTGCGGCTGATGTAATAATAGCTCCAATCAACCGTCCTTGCGCCGCCGGCAGTGAGCGGGAAAAGTGTGGCAACACGCGGAGGAATAGGCGTTGGGGTGAACGTAGGGGTGGCACTAGGCAGGGGAGTAGGTGAAGGCGTGGGCGTGTTCGTGGGGGAAGAGGTTACGGTGGGCACAGGGCTGGGTGTATAGGTTGAGGTTGGTGTAGCGGTATTAGTTGGTAGTGGCGTGGGGCGTGCTGTTGGGCGCCCTTCATAGCGCGGCTGGCAACCAGCAGCAATCAATAAAACCGACACCAGCAAAGCTAAGCTTATGCGGTGTAGTTTGGAACAAGAACGGCGCACAGTTACCACCGCTCAAGCTGTTTTGGTGATAAGTGCTGACCCATACCCGACGACCGAACTGGTATCATGCGTCACGGCGGCTGAAGTTCGGTGATCTGCAACGATCACGCGGTCTGCGCCGAGTTCGCGACAAACGAGCAGCGCCGTTGCAATCGGCGCCAAACCGCAAGCTTCGCCTTCGCCACGCGCGTTCAGACGATAGAGCTCTGCGACGTCCATTGCCTCCAATGCCCTAAGAATGCGGCTATCCATCTGGTTGGCTCGGCTCTCCGTGTGATAGTGTGAGAGATCACTGGATGCAACCAATAAGGTATGCTCTTCCGTTGGTAAGCTGCGCATATAGGCTGCAATGGCATCTGCCAGCCCGCGCACCAGCTCTGGGGATTGATCTACAAGCATCAAGGGCACGAGGGAGAAGCCCTTAGGCAGCACCACCTGCAAGAAGGGCAGCTCGATCTCCAAGGAGTGTTCGCGGTCACGGCGGACAGGGGTAACGGCGATGCCGGTGCTTGTGCTCAGGAGCTGCTGGATTGCACTGAGAGCTTTGCGGTCCACGGGCACCAAGCCCAATGGGGTGGCATAAGCCTCGTGACCCGTAGTGAGCAGGGGCTCACGGTAGTATTGGTGGGAGGGCGAAAGCGCTATCACGCGGTGATAGTCTTTGCCGATGAGCGCTTTAAAGGCGTGCGCGGCAGTGAAGCCAGAGTAGATGATGCCGGCATGCGGCACGATTACGCCGAGGATCTCGCCTTGCACTTGCGGGGTTTTGGCAGCTTGGAGGAAGCTTTCGATGAGCTCGCGCAGTTCGGTCGGCTCGCCTGGGTACCAGGTTCCAGCGATGGGTGAGGGTCGGATATCACGGTATTGCTGGGTTTCCATAGATTTATTTTAGCACAGCAGCATCATAGAAATGTTAAAACATTCAAAAAGATTGGCCAAAGAAAATACAGAAATTTGATAAAATATTTGAAGAGTTGATTCTCAAATAGAATTGAACCTGTTCAAGCGGAGGTAAAAATGCCAAATCTCTATTGGAAACATGAAGCTTCTACAAAAAACATTCCGGTTAAAGATTTTCCCAGTGAACGTGATTTTGAAGAATATGTTTTTAAAAATCAAGATTTACTAGGCGATATTATCATCATCTATCGTCAAATTCGCTCAGGCACTAGGCAAGGCATTCCTGATATGTTAGGTGTCGATCCGGATGGCAACATTTGCCTTATTGAGATGAAAAATGTTCAAGTAAGCGAAGATGTCCTTCCGCAGGTATTAAGCTATGCAGTATGGGCGGAGACAAATCCTGATTCAATCAAAGCAATTTGGTTAGAAGCAAAAAATAAACCAGAAGACATAAACATCGACTGGGACTCTATTCAAATAAGGATTATCATCATTGCACCGTCATTTAATCCTAATGTTCTTCGCATGTCTTCCAAAATAAACTACGCTGTCGATTTGATTCAAATTCAACGGTTTTCAGATGATCAGGATGAATTTATTTTGGTAGAAACCTTAGAAGATACCAGTCATAAGAAAGTGGGCATTACAAAGCCAATGGGGGATTGGTCCTGGGAATATTATGAAGAAAATCATGGTAAAGAGGCTACAGCAGAATTCAAAAAAGCTGTGGATGCATTGGCAGCTTTTGTAAAAGAGCAGAAATGGAATTTAACCTATAACCTCAATAAATATTATACAGGTTTTAAATTGGGTTATAAAATCGTATATTCTGTTCAATGGGATAGCACTCAAAAGTGGAGTCTGAAATTAAAAATCCCAGAAGAAGTTGCTAAAAATTATAAAGGTCAAAAATGGGCATATCAGCGGTATGATAAATCTTTCAATGATGCTATTTTTAGGACCCTTTCAGGAAATTATGAAAATATTGATGAGCTGAAAGATTTACTGATTTTAGCCTATAAACACGTTTCAGGAATTGAAAAATAATTACCAATCTAAATTGTTTATTCTGGTAATTTAGTACGCATAAAGGATTCAAATTACTGCAGAAAATCCCAGGGGTTGACGCGTCCAAACTCATCGCTGCGCAGCTCAAAGTGCAAGTGCGGGCCACTGGAACTGCCCGTGCTGCCAACCGTGCCAATCACATCCCCCTGGTAAACTTCTTGACCGCAGCTGACTTCCACGGTGCTGAGATGGGCATAGAGCGACTGCCAGCCCTGCCCGTGATCAATCACGACCATCTCCCCGTAGCCCCAGTCATTCCAGCCGGCATAGACCACCACGCCGTTATCCGCGGCATGCACCGGTTCACCCATCTCCCCGAAGATATCAATGCCAAAATGGTTGGCATCGGGGTCGTAGTCATAACCGGTGAGGTAGTGATTCGCAACCGGCCAAGTGAAGATGAGCGTGCCCATCACGCCATCGTAGGAGCCGGTGCAGGCGCCAGGACCGACGTTCACGGCTGTGGCTGGGTTTTCGCGCGTGATGCGCGGGGTGCGCCAATCGGGGAACTCGCCCTTGCCGCCCGGGATTACCAGCAGCGTACCTGGGGCAATATTGGGGTTAGCATAGTCGCCAATCGTGGCTGCGCTGAGGTGATTAGCAGGGTAGTTGATAATATCTTCTGGCGTAACGCCATAATACTCCGCTACGCCGTTCAAGCCTTCGCCGGCGCTCCAGCGATGCAGCGTGCCATCCACCGGCAGGATAAGCAGCTCCTGACCGGCATAAATCATGTGCGGGTCATCCCCTAAGGTGTAGCGGTTACCCCACAAGATTGTTTCGGGCTTGAGCTCGAACTTTTCTGCAATCGAAAAGAGGGAATCGCCAGGCTGGATGGTGTAAGTGATGATCTCGGTGCGCGGCAGTGCAGGCAAAATGGTATGCAGCGAAATCTGCCGGTCAATGGCAGTGTCGCTCTCTGCCATCACAAACGCAGGAACGGCGAGTGCTGCATTCGCATCTTCCGTGACCGGTGCCGAGCGCAGCTCTGCGTTGGCAGCGCCACCGCTTGGGCTGGCGTAGAAGCGCCCCATGATCAACACCACGCCCACCAAGAGCAGCGCCGTGAAAACCACTGAGCCTAAGCGGGCAGCACGTTTATCTAAGCCCAGATTGACCAACCGCTGCCAAAGCTTGGCAAGGAAACTGCTGCCTGCTTTGGATGCTGGTTGCGCCTCGCTCAGATATAAATCATCGCTTTCAGGTGGTGTATTTGGATAAATTGACATGCTGCCGCTATGATATCACGACTCAATAAAGTGAGCCTGAATACCGGGTATGTGTAGAAGGGAGCTTTGTGCCTCTAAAAGTTTAGCCTGATATAATCAGGGCTAATGCAAGCTTTGGTAACCACCTTTCCGAAACCTTACGAAGACCAAATTCTGGCTTTGTGGCAGGATTTAAAGGAAAAATTTGGCTTGCAATATATTGAAAATATAACCGTTCCACATTTCACCTGGCATATTTGCGATACCTATGAGCTGAAAGCTGTCACACCGCTCCTCGAAAGGATCGCTGCGGAAGTAGAACCTTTTGAGATACTTGTGGAAGACGTGGGCACCTTTATTAGTCAGTCGCCGGTGGTTTATCTCAAGATCAAGCCTAACCCACAGTTGATAAAGCTGCATACCCGCTTGTGGCAGGAGCTGCTGCCTTATGCGCATGAACCTAACATGCTCTACAGCCCAAGCATGTGGCACCCGCATGTCACTTTAGCCTTACAGGATCTAAGTGCAGAGCAGCTGGAGCCAGTGTTAGCTTACGTGGGTGGGCAAAAAATCAGCTGGCGGATCACGATTGATCATTACTCCCTCCTGACGCAGACCACAGACGGTGCTTTTACCTTGATTAACCATTTTCAATTTGGAAAAGGAATCATTTTTTAGGCTGCGTTAGTCAGCGTGTCATCTTGCAAGTTGTAAAGGATAGAGATGGAATCAGAAGAGGTAAGAAAGTACTGGGATAGAAACGCCAAAGCCTGGACGCAGCTTTCAAGGGCTGGCTATGATACTTATCGGAACTACCTGAACACGCCGGCTTTTTTTGCGTTGCTTCCCGAAATTGCTGGCAAAAAGGGTCTCGACATTGGCTGCGGCGAGGGCTACAACACACGCTTGCTGGCGGAGCATGGCGCCAAGGTCATTGGGCTGGATATTTCCACCGTTTTTGTCCAGCAAGCAAAAAGTTTCCAATCTGAGGGCAGCCTTATTCCGGAATATCTCATTGGGAATGCACAAGAGCTGCCTTTTGCGGACGTTTCTTTTGACTTTGTGACCGGCTTTATGAGCTTTATGGATATCCCAGATACAGAAACACTGCTCAGAGAAGTTTGGCGCGCATTAAAGCCGGGCGGATTTTTACAGTTTTCGATTTCGCATCCCTGCTTTGACCTGCCACGGCGCAAGAACTTGCGCGATGCAGAAGGACGCACCTATGCTTTTGAATTAGGGGGGTATTTTCAGCACGGTGATGGAAAAGTGGCTGAGTGGCTCTTCAGCGCTGCGCCACCAGAAGCGGTGGAAGGCTTGAGTAAATTTCAGACCCCTAACTTCAACCATCCCTTGAGCTACTGGCTCAACACCCTGATTCAGACCGGCTTTGTACTGGAAGCTTTCGCCGAGCCCATGCCAGATGACCAGACAGTACTTGCGCAGCCCAACATTCAGGATGCCCAAGTGATCGCGTATTTTTTGATTATCGGTGCGCGCAAGCCGGCATAACAAGCAAATTGGCAGTTTTTGAAAGCTTTCCCCTAAGATCTGATAGCTTTTGAGAGTCTCTGCTCGCTAAACTCCAACCAAGTTACGAACTTGAAGGAGTTTTACGATGGAAGTTCCACGTTATTGGAGATTGAAAAAACAACGCTATGCGCTGGTGGGCGAGACCTGCCCGCATTGCTCAGCAAAAATTTTCCCGCCTCGGGATATCTGCCCGGAATGCGGCGGAGAGGCTAAGACCCCCTTTACCTTTAGCGGTCAGGGCGAGGTGTATTCCTTTACCCATATGGCGAGTGCGCCGGCTGGCTTTGAAGAGCAAGCCCCCTATACCATTGCGCTGGTGAAGCTGCAGGAGGGACCCATGGTCACCGCACAGCTGACTGACCTGGGCGAAGAACCCGTGCACATTGGCATGCCTGTGGAGATGGTTACCCGCAAGATCCGCAATGATGGTGATGAACGCGGCATGATTGTGTATGGCTATAAGTTCAGACCGGTGATGAAAGCATAAAAACTATTACGTCTCAACTAAGACCACCTTCCAGCAATTGAAGGTGGTTTTTTTATTTCTGGTTCAACAGTGAAATTAGATGAAGATTTCCTGTCTTAGAGGTGTTTACTCGATAATTAATATTTGGTTTTGGGAGATATTAATGGTATAATCTAATTAGATAAATTAGAACTTGTTCTCGTAATAACCTTAAATACTTGTAATACACGGTAGGAATTTAAGTTGATCATGTATCAATGAGTTCAAACGATTTAAGTACATACAATCAATTATTTACATTTATGTCCAACACATCCCGTATAATCTAGAACCTTAACAAAGTAGGTGAGTCAAAAATTTCTATAACTGTGATTAAACCTGAATAGTAATTCACTCACCGGAAACGTTAAAAAGACCTCTTATAAAATAGGGGGATTGGAGGATAACTACGTTTTTATCGATAAAGCCATGTAGGGGGAAGAGGATCGGTATTTGTAATTGCAGGCGATAATCTATCAACGCAGCGAGGAATAACAGGTCGGAAGGTCCACTCCTTTAGGAAGTTTTTTTGTAAAAATACGAAAGAAATTCGAAACAAACTTTTACAAAAAAATATCGCAATCAAATTCTAAGGAGGTGTCAAAAAAGGTTTCAAGCTTAGACTATTCCAAAAAAATTAACGACAGATTTATTAAGGAGAATATCAAATGAGTGAGCTAATTCAAGACAATGAGGTTAACATCGACCGACTTGAAAGCATTTTCAAAAGCGAATATTATAATACTGGGCACGACATTGATGGCTATTTGACTGTTTTTGCTGAAGGAGCGCAAATTTTTGTCTCAGTCGATTCGGATCGAAAGTTTATTGGATTTACTGCGGTCTGGCGTTTGAAAGAAAGCGCGAAAGAGATCGATAAGCTCAGGTTTGCCAATCAACTAAACTCAAGCTATGTGTTTTTGCGGTATTTTGTGCCAGCTCCTAATCTGCTTCGTGCTGATTATGACCTTCCATTCGAAGGAGGGATCATGCCGCATTTTATTGTCCGCATGCTCAGGTTATTCTTTAGGTTATACAGTGTTCCTCTGTTGGAAGATAAAGTAGGTGTGTTAGGTTGAAAAGATAATTAACTGAAATGCTAGATTGACCCGGACGGAACAATGCGTTCCTGATAACATGCAATATCAGGTAGCCGCTGGTCATTGTGTTTATTATCGGTTATATCAATAGTGGGATCTTGAGTCTTGATTGAATCTTGTTTGGGGTCCGATGATTGAAATACAGCGGCAATTCCAGGCGTTTCCTAGCTTCGATTATCCTGCTCCCAAGCTGAGACCACTTCTCCCGGGAGTAGCCTGAGTGATTAGGTTTATACACTAACCAACTAGGCGCGGACAAAACCTGATATAAAAGAAATACACCCTGCGATGAGGTGAGAGAGACTTAATCTTTCCGCTCTCAGTGAATAAGGGCGCTTATTGTTTTAACGCTCAAAATTACTCTCTTACTCGTGTTCTTTCATGGTACCCTGCGGACAGGCTGCGCACTCGGAGATCGGCGGAGAACAGAGGTACGATTACCTGGATTAACAGAACCAATACTTAATAAAAGTTTCTTCGAATGTTAGGTATGTTTCTAGGTCAGTATGGGTTGTGTACTCAATTTAAGGCTAACCTATCTCTAAACAAAGTCCAATTTAAATGTTTACAAGTCCGTAACAAAACTTTGGTGGATTGTATAAGCAAAGGTTGCAAACTATACGGCAATGCCGTATAATAAGGGCACAATGGAGTTTATTGAAACTACAATATTTTCAATGTATGTATATGAATATCTTTCTGAAGATGAATACATTGGGCTTCAAAGTTTACTGGTTTTATATCCAAAATCAGGAAAAGTTGTTCCTGGATCTGGCGGCGTCCGAAAAATTCGTTGGGCAATGTCGGGCAAGGGTAAAAGTGGCGGCGTGAGGATAATTTATTACTTCAAACCAAATGATAATGAAATTTGGCTGTTAACTATTTACAGTAAGAATGAAGTCGAAAATATCCCTGCCCACATTTTACGTAAAATTGCGAAGGAGATAGAAGATGGATAAACGTGATATAGGACAAGAAATCCTTGACGGCGTTCGTGAAATCAAGGCATATAAGGCAGGCAAAGGTGATCTGCGGGTTCGCACTTTAAGTGTTCCAGAATCGCCCAGAGTTATTAGGGAGAGATTACACCTGTCCCAAGCAGCTTTTGCGGGTATGATGGGCGTGAGCTTGCGTACTGTTCAAGATTGGGAACAGGGGCGACGTAAACCAAGCGGGCCTGCCTTAGCTTTGTTACGGATTGCAGAACAAAAACCGGATGTGTTTCTACATTTGTCATGAGTTTAACCACGCCACATTGTAACTTCATGCCGTAAACGTGCTAATACTCGGATTACATAAGCCCAAGCGTTGCTTATGAGTGAGGTTTCAATGCAAATTCATCCGATTTCCTGTGGTCTTGGTTATGCCTTCCTCATCGAAAGCGCAGGCGGGCTGGTACTGGTGGATTGCGGCTCGCCAGGCCAAGAAAAGAAGGTGCTGGCGGCAATGGACGCGTTGGGTCGGCACGACCTGAAGCTCATTTGGATCACGCATGCACACTATGACCATTACGGCAGTGTCGCAGCTCTGCATGCTCAAACAGGCGCGCCGGTGGGCGTGCATCCGGCAGACTCCGAGGCATTGCGCGCAGGCCGCTCGGACTTGGGAATTGTTCGCGGAGTGGGGCATCTTTTCCCTTTAGGGCTGGGCATTGCCAAGGTCTTTGTGCCGCTTCCGCCCGTCAACCCAGAGGTGCTGCTTGAGGGTGGGGCTAGCCTTACGGACTACGGATTAGCTGGACAGGTTTTCCACACACCTGGACACACGCCCGGCCATTCCAGCCTGTGGCTGGAGGATGGCACCCTTATCATCGGAGATTTAATTGGGCAGGATTCACGCGCGCGCAGGCAAACCTTACTTGCCACAGATTGGCAAGCACTCGAGGAGAGCCTTGCGCGCATGCAGGCACTCAAGCCCTGCAGAGTCTATTCTGGGCATTCTCCCCGTGCAATTCCTCGTGAAGAGTTTTGTAACCTTTAAAGTGGTGGAAAATTCACTATTTCGGCACAATCATTGCAGCCAAATCAGTACAAAATTAATCTATGCTAAAATATCGCACACATCATGAGACATAGAGAGATTGAAAGTTAGCGATGCGTTACTTAGTGACTGGAGGGGCAGGCTTTCTCGGAACCGCGCTGAGCAACCGGTTGGCACGTCAGGGGCACGAAGTGCTGGTGATAGACGATGCTTCCGCGGGTGACCCAAGCCAGTTGCTGCCTGAAGTACAGTTTGTCCGCGGGGATATCAACGACAAAGCACTGCTTTGGACGCTACTACCCGGTGTCGATTGTGTCTTTCACTTAGCTGCTAAGGTTTCTGTGCCAGAATCCCAGCTTTACCCGCGGGATTATGATACCGTAAATGTAGGTGGCACAGTTACATTAATGGAAGCGATCCGCGATATGAAAGTGCGGCGGGTGGTGCTTGCCTCCTCGGGTGCGATTTATGGCGAGCAAGACGAGATCCCTTTCAAAGAGAGCGCAGAGGTGCACCCACTTTCGGTTTATGCCGTCTCCAAATTAGCAGCGGAGTATTATGTAAGAACCATTGCGGCACAATGTGGTGTGGAAGCGGTGTGTTTGCGCATCTTTAATGCCTATGGACCTGGTCAGCGCGTCCCCAATGCGCATCCGCCGGTGATTGCCAACTACCTCAAGCATGCGCTCACCAATGGCTCCATCGTGATCCATGGTGATGGCAGCCAAACACGCGATTACGTCTATGTGGATGATGTGGTCAATGCCTTAGTCACATCCGCGACCGCGAAAGGCATTGACCAGGAGATTATCAATGTTGGCAGCGGCGTGGAAACCAGCGTCAGAGAACTGGTGCGCTTGATTGTGCAGGTGACGGAAACAAAACCGGAGGAAATCTACAACCCGCATAAAAGCGGCGGCGTCTCACGCATGGCTGCGGATATCTCCAAGGCATATGCAAAGCTCAACTATTTGCCGCTCATCCCGCTGGAAACTGGCTTGCGCCTGACGATAGAACGTGACCCTCAACTCAGAAAATAAACCCAGAGCGATTCTCCCGCGCAGCTTTTATGACCGCCCAGCGCCTCAGGTGGCACCGCAGCTGGTTGGCTGCCGGCTGGTGCGCATTTTCAACGGCGAGCGCTTGGCTGGGCTGATCACTGAGACAGAAGCTTACCAAGGGGAAGAAGATTTGGCATGCCATGCCCGCGTTGGCTTCACAGCACGCACCGCGCCAATGTATGGACCGCCTGGACACGCTTATATTTACTTCACTTACGGCATGCACTGGCTGCTCAATGCCGTTACTGATAAAGAGGGGGTACCAGCCGCAGTGCTCATCCGTGGGCTACTGCCCACTGAAGGGCTGGAAAAGATGGAAGAACTGCGTCCGACGCTCGATCGCGAAAATGGATGGCTCAATGGACCTGCCAAACTGGCTCAAGCCTTAGCGCTGGATGGACAGCTGAACCGGGCTGACCTTTGTGCGCCGGATTCTAGCCTTTTTATTGAAGTGGGTGTGGAGGTTCCATCTACGTCCTTGCTGGTTAAAACCCGCGTAGGGATAAATTCGGTCCCAGAGCCTTGGCGCTCGGTGCCATGGCGCTGGCAAATCGACCCGCAAACGTTGCAGAAGTTGAGCAGCGATTTACGGATACCGAGTGATTTATAATTGACTCCAAAAGGAAAAATGCATCAATTATGTTAGGAAAAAAGAAATCGCCGCCAACTTTTGATGTAGAGCCCGCTGCTGTACGCGTTACCTCAGTGCTTGGCCCAGGCATC
This sequence comes from Anaerolineaceae bacterium, assembly GCA_040766895.1. Taxonomy (GTDB): domain Bacteria; phylum Chloroflexota; class Anaerolineae; order Anaerolineales; family Anaerolineaceae; genus Mesolinea. Next base: position 15,470 of record JAXGPR010000019.1, read on the forward strand.
AACTGGAAGGGGGACCTGCGTGGCAAGGGCGGCGTACGCATCGAAGGCACCATGGAAGGCGAGATTGCCATTCAAGGTTTGGTAGTCATCGGTGAGACGGGTAAAGTGACCTGCCAAATGCTGCAAGCTGAAACGGTGATCGTAGCTGGCGCGGTAAAGGGTAACATCCGCTGTGGTAAACTCGAAATCCGTGCTACTGGGCGTGTGTGGGGCGATGTAGTAACGACTGCGCTCAGCAGTGAAGAGGGGGCATTCTTACGCGGCCAGGTGCGCATGGAAGAAAAGGTGGAAGTGCCGCCCGCTGATGTCAACCTAGCAGAGGAAGCGTACGAAAACCTGCCGGATGAAGGGCAGCCAAACGCTGACCAGCCACCTGCTTAGAAATTCCAGGAAGAACGTGAATCGCCGGGCTGCTCGAGCAGGATCGTGACCGGCCCGTCATTTTGAATATCGACCACCATGTGGGCGCCAAAGACGCCGCTTTGGGTGGGCACGCCCATGATGCGCAGCGTCTCCACAAAAAGCTGACAAAGCGGCTCAGCCAGCTCAGGGCTGGCAGCCCCCGTGAAGGAGGGACGGCGACCACGGCGCGTATCCGCGTAGAGCGTAAACTGAGAAACCACGATGATCTCCCCGTTCACATCCAAGCAAGAAAGGTTCATTTTGCCCTGCGCATCTCCGAAAATGCGCAGATTAGCCACTTTTTCAGCCATCTCGCGCACGTCGGCTTCGGTATCAGTTGGACTAATGCCTAGCAGCACCACCAAGCCTAAGCCGATTTTAGCAACGACTTTATTTTCAACCCGCACTTGCGCTTGGCTTACCCGTTGAATGACTGCACGCATGTTCTTACTCCTTTTGAATAGGATGATTATACCCGCTCGGCGCTTCGTCCAAGGGCTGGGTAACCCGATGCAGTATAATGACGATATGATAATGCCTGAAATGCCAGCTCCCTTAGTGGTGGAGAACGAGGAGAGCTTTGCGCACATGTGCGCTGACTTAGCTGCTCAGCCAGCTATCGCAGTCGATACTGAATCTAACAGCTTGCATGCTTATCAGGAACGCGTCTGCCTGATTCAAATCTCCACACGCGCGCAGGATTACCTCGTGGATACACTTGCGCTTGATTCACTCGACTTACTAGGCGAAGTCTTTGCCAACCCAGCCATCCAAAAAGTCTTTCACGCTGGGGATTACGATCTCACTTGCCTCAAGCGCGATTACGCCTTTACTTTTACTAATTATTTCGATACGAGCATCGCAGCTGCTGCGGTGGGCGAGGAAAATTTAGGTTTATCAACCCTATTGACAAAATATTTTGGCTTCAGCGTTGATAAAAGATACCAGCGCGCCAACTGGGGCAAACGCCCGCTCGATCCGGAAATGCTGCGCTATGCCCAATCCGATTCGCACTTCCTTTTACCCTTACGTGACCGCTTGCTGCCGTGCTTGGAAGCTACGGGACGGCTGAACCTGGTGCTCGAGGATTGTGCTGCTTTGGCTCAGCAAACGCCGCCAATGAAAAACCATAGCGAAGACGTCTGGCGCGTAAAGGGCATCAATGGAATGAAGCCGCGAGCCCTCAGCCTGCTTCAACAGCTGAACCACCTACGCGAAGAGCTGGCACGCAAACAAGATGTGCCACTCTTTAAAGTGATGAGCGACGCAGCCTTAGTGGAAATCGCCACCACCCAGCCCAAACACATCCAGGAGCTGGACCTGCTGCCCTCGCTCTCCAAGAGCCAAGTGCGCCGCTATGGCAAGCAGATCATGCAGACCGTGGCTGATTGGCGTAAAAGCTCCGACAAACTCACGCGGCCGCGCGCGCAGTACTTGGATGAAAGTATCCAACGCCGGCGCGAACTGCTGGGGGATTGGCGCAAACAGATGGCGCAGAAAGATAAGGTCTCCAGCAGCGTGATCCTGCCCAAAGACTTGCTGGAAAGTATTGCTGCCCAGCCCATCAAGAGCAAGGCAGAGCTTGAACAAGCGATGCAAGCCAGCCCTACCCGCTTCGAAGTTTATGGAGAGGAACTGCTGGAGATATTAAGAAAGGAAAATGAATGAAATTACATATTTTGGGCGCTGCCCGCACGGTTACTGGTTCGATGCACTTGCTGGAAGTCGATGGGCATAAGCTGTTGTTGGATTGTGGACTCTTTCAGGGTAAGCGCGAGGAGACTTACGCCGTCAACCAGCACTTCCCCTTTGACCCAGCCGGCATCGATGCGGTGGTGCTCTCCCATTCTCATATTGACCACAGCGGCAACCTGCCCAACCTCGTCAAGCAGGGCTTCCACGGTCCAATCTATGCCACTGACGCCAGCGCGGATTTGGCAGATATTATGCTCAAAGACTCGGCACATATTCACGAATGGGATGTGCAATACGTGAATAAAAAGCGCCGCAAACAGGGCTTGCCGCCCATGCCGCCGCTCTATAGCATGCAGGATGCTCTGGCAACCATTCCGCTGTTCCGCTCGGTGTGGTACGGTCAGCGTTTCGAACCAGTACCGGGTGTGGGCGTGCGCTTGATGGACGCCGGGCATATTTTAGGCTCCTCTGCTGTGGTTGTGGACGTGGTGGAGGATGGCGCGCTAAAGCGATTGTGGTTTTCGGGCGATATCGGCCGCTACGATGCGCCCATCTTGCAGGATCCGGTGCTGCCGCAAGGGGCAGACTACCTGCTGATGGAGTGCACGTATGGCGATAAGCCCCACGAGCATATTGAGGATGCCTTTGAGGAATTGAGGCAGGTCATCTTGCGCACGGTGAGGCGCGGTGGCAAGGT
>JAXGPR010000002.1:0-143076 GCA_040766895.1 Anaerolineaceae bacterium
AGAAGATTTAGTGCTTATCCAGAAATCATATTTACTCAACTCACCCATTGCGAGTTAAGAAAGGAACCTTAAATGACTAATCGCGTTGCAATTTATTTACAGGATGCGCATGATTTGCGCGAAGGATTAGATATCGTGCGCTACGCTGAAGCCAAAGGCTTTGAAGCCGTCTGGCAAGCCGAGAGCCGCTTAGTGCGGGATGCCATCGTGCCGATGGCTGCCTATGCTGCTGTGACTGAAAAGATCAAGGTCGCATCTGGGGTAATCAATAACTGGACGCGCAATATTGGTTTATTGGCAGCGACCTTCCTCACTTTGGATGACTTAGCTCCCAACCGCGTGATTTGCGGTATAGGGGCTTGGTGGGATCCGCTGGCGAAAAATGTGGGCATAAACCGCACTAAGCCGCTGAAAGCGATGGAAGAGACGGTGACTGTGCTGCGTCGGCTGCTCAACATGGAGCGGGTAACCTTTGAAGGCGAGTTTGTTAACGTGCATAATATCGAGTTGGACGTAGTACACGGGCGCAAAGAGCCGCGCAACGTCCCGATTTACATCGGTGCCACAGGCGACAAGATGATGGAACTGGCTGGCAGGATTGCTGATGGGGTGGTGATGAATTATTGCGTACCCGTGGAATATAACGATATTGCTATCGAGCAGCTGATGGTGGGGCTGAAGCAATCCGGACGCGAGCTCGAAGACTTTGACCGCCCGCAGTTGGTGGTCTGCTCAGTTGATGAGGACCACGATAAAGCCATTGATACAACCCGTGAACTTTTGTGTCAATATTTAGCTCAGCAGCCCCATATCGCCAAAGCATCAGGCGTTTCTATGGACGTGGTTGATAAGATCCAGGCAATTTTAGGCTGGCCAGCCACTCATGAGCAAATTCAGAAAGCTAAGTATCTGGTTCCAGAGGATCTCATTGACCGCATTACAGCCAGCGGGACGCCCACCGAAGCGAAAGCAAAGGTACAGGAGTACATCGATCATGGCTGTACCTGCCCGATCCTCTACCCTGTGGGCGGGAGTGCTACTTTGCTGATCGATACATTCGCTCCAGAGGTTGGATGAAAAGGTTAGCCGACAGCTCAAACTGCTTTGTGTGCGGGCGTGATAACCCTTGCAGTTTGAAGATTGCGTTTTACTTGGAAGAAAGTGGAGAAGTGGTCTCACATTTCCAGCTTTCGGATCATTATGAAGGCTATCCGGGCATAATGCATGGCGGGGTTATTGCAGCTATCTTAGATGAAATCTGCGGACGTGCTGTTACCAGCCATGAAGACGAATTTATGGTAACCAGCAAACTGGAATTACGCTACCGCAAGCCGGTGCCTATCAATCAGGATTTAGTGGCAAAAGCGCGTCGTATCAGCCGAAAAGGAAGAGTTGGGATTGCACATGGAGAGATTTTGGACTCGCAAGGCACACTTTTAGCTGAGGCTGAAGGCGTGTATGTGCAAATTCCCGAGGAAAAAGTGAAGGAAATGGACCCACAAAGGTCTGGATGGAGGGTTGAACCCGATGAAAAATGAGATATCGGCTTACTTTCGGCCGAAAACTATTAGCGAACTTGAGGAAATCCTGTCGATGGTTCAAGGAGAGGTTAATTTCCTCAGCGGAGGCGACTATAACTTTGCCAGTTTAGACCAATCCGCACCCTTAGTTGATGTACAAAGCTTAGGATTGGACCAGATCATTTCTGATGGCACTGCAGTGGAGATTGGGGCACTGGCTACTTTGGAACAAATCAAGGAAGCCTTCCAAGGTTGGGATAGCTTGCAAGAAGCGCTTTCTATAGAAGCTGGGCTCAATGTGCGCAATAGCCTGAGCTTAGCCAATTTTCTCAGGACTGCGGACGGTCGTTCACCTTTTTTGTGTGTATTATTGGCGTTCGCGCCGTCCATTGCGTTGCTGCCTTCCCATCAAAGTATGACGCTCGAAACTTATCTTGCCTCAAGGCAGAAAAAACCAACCGAATTTATTTCTGCATTAAACTTAGCCTTGCCTAAAGGCTTAGCATTTGAAGCTATCGCTCGAACGCCCAAAGACCGACCGATCATTTGCATGGCTGCTGCTGTTGATGATTTAGGTAATTTGCGTATAGCTTGCGGAGGCTTGCAAAACTCACCGCAAGTGATAAACATATCAACAGAGCCACAAAGTGCTATTGACCTGGTCCGGCAAGCTTACCAGCAGAGCGATGATGCTTGGGCAAGTGCGGAGTACCGCCAAGCGATGAGCCAGGTGTTGCTGAACCGGCTCTTGCAGAGCCTTGGGCTCTCCAATTAGGACTGGAGGAACGATGAAAATCCAGCTTGAAATAAACCATCAAACTGTTGAAGTCGAAGTTGCGCCACAAGCACCGCTGTTAGACGTGCTGCGTCAGGTTGGCATCCTGAGCGTGAAATCTGGTGGCTGCCAGCGTGGGGAGTGTGGCGCTTGCACGGTGCTACTGGATGGAAAACCCATAAATAGTTGCATGCTTCTGGCAGTGCAAGCTCAGGGGCATGCGATTTCGACCGTCGAGGCAGAAGGAGAATATGCCGAGCAAGGCTGGAAACAAGGCGCCGGCTTAAGTCCGTTGCAGCGCGCTTTTGTAGAAAATGGCTCTATTCAATGCGGCTACTGCACCTCAGCCATGGTTCTAGCAGCTAAAGCACTGCTCGCGCGTAACTCTGATCCAAGCGAAGCAGAAGTACGGGAAGCGCTTTCGGGCATTTTGTGCCGCTGCACAGCTTACGTCAAGCCAGTGGAAGCGGTCTTACGCGCAGCCCAGCTAATACGGGAAGAAAAAGACCAACCCGTTAACCCTTTGGGTACATTAAAAATCGTTGAAGCCGATGAAATTCCGGAGACAACGGTAGTTGGCAAAGCAGTCCCTAAAGTGGATGCCAGCAAACTCGTGCAGGGCAAGCCAGCTTTTACAGCGGATTTTGTACCTACCGGCACGCTGGTGGCAAAAGTACTGCACAGCCCGGTAGCACATGCGCGCATCAAGCGCATCGATGCTACCCGTGCCCGCGCTTTACCTGGCGTAGCAGCTGTGCTTACTTGGGAGGACATCCCGCGTGTGGTTTACTCCACAGCAGGGCAGTCTGACCCCATCCCTGGACCATTGGATACTTTTTCTCTGGATTACAAAGTGCGCTTTGTCGGGGACCGCGTGGCTTTTGTGGCGGCAGAGACCGAAGCGATCGCCGAAAAGGCACTACAGCTGATTGATGTGGAATACGAAGAGCTGCCCGCCATATTAGATGCACGCGAGGCGATGAAACCTGGCGCTTCGGTGATTCATGACGAGCAAGAATATGTCAATTTTGCTGATTCCGATCCAGCGCATAATAAAGCAGCAGCCATCCGCATCGATATTGGTGATGTGGAACAAGGCTTTATTGAAGCTGACCGTATTTACGAACAGGAGTATGAGGTCCCCAAGGTACAGCAGGCGCATATTGAGCCGCATGTGGCACTTTCTTACTGGGATGCCGATGGACGTTTGGTGATTTACTCCAGCACACAGGTGCCTTTCCATGCCCGGCGCATGCTAGCACCTTTGCTCAAGCTGCCAGTCAAACGCATTCGCGTGATTAAACCACGTATTGGCGGAGGATTTGGCGGCAAGCAGGAAGTGCTGATTGAGGATGTGGTCGCCCATCTGACTATCGCGACTGGAAAACCCGTGCTTTACCAGATGAGCCGTGAAGAAGAATTCATTGCTTCCCGCTCACGGCACCCAATGCGCATCAAGATGCGTACTGGCGTAAAGCGGGATGGCACAATCACTGCCAACGAGATGATCGCGCTTAGCGATACCGGCGCTTATGGCTGCCATGCCCTCACCGTCACGGGAAATACCGGGCAGAAATCTATGGCGCTTTACGTGGGCGATGGAAAGTACCGCTTGTCTCCCAACATCCGCTTTTATGCTGATATTGTCTATACCAACACACCGCCAGCTGGCGCTTACCGTGGTTATGGTGTGCCGCAGGGCTTTTGGCCTGTTGAGCGGCATATGGAGATGATTGCCCGCGACTTGGGCTTGGATCCGCTCGCCTTCCGCCTCAAGAACGCCTTAAGGTCTGGTGAATACCAGCCTTTCAGCACCGCCTGGAATGAGGGACGCGAACCGCGCCCTGAAATTGTGGAAACTGTTGGGCTGGAAGAGTGCGTGCGCGAAGGCGTGCAAGCTATTGAATGGGAGCATAAGTATGGAAACCCTGAATGGCACGAGGTCCCGGGTAAACCGCACTTAAAGCGCGGGATTGGTGTTGCCATGGTCATGCAGGGCACCGCAATCCCATATCTGGATATGGGTGGAGCCAGCTTAAAGCTGAATGACGATGGCTCTTTCAACCTACTCGTGGGAGCAACAGACCTGGGTACGGGCAGTGATACGATTTTAGCCCAGATGGCAGCGGAAATCTTAGGCGTAAACACAGAAGATATTATCGTGTATTCTTCTGATACGGATTTTACGCCTTTTGATAAGGGTGCTTACGCCTCCTCGACCACTTATATCTCTGGTACTGCAGTCATCAAAGCAGCAGCAGAGGTTAGCGAAAAGATTTGCGCACGCGCGGTAAAGATGTTTGCTGCAAATGGTAAAACGGTAGCAGCAGACGAAATTACACTCAAGGAGGGCTGTGCTATAGCCCCTGATGGCAGCAGGATACCATTAGCAGAAATTGCTTTGGAGAGCTTACACCATGCTGATCAAGAGCAGATTATGGCAGTTGCTTCTTACGTTTCGCCTAGCTCCCCACCGCCCTTTGCTGCACAGTTTGCGACCGTCCTGGTCGATACGGAAACCGGGCAGGTGAAGGTGGAAGATTTAGTAATGGCTGTGGATGGCGGTGTGATCATTAATCCAGCTACGGCTTCTGGGCAGATTGAAGGTGGGATGGCACAAGCATTAGGCTACGGTGTCTGTGAGGAAATGCGTTATGACGCCCAAGGTGTGGCACGCGAAAAGGATCTGGTGGATTATCATATCTTCCGTGCGGATGAAATGCCCAATATGAAGACGATATTTGTGCAGACCTACGAGCCTACGCATCCTTTTGGGGCTAAAGCCGTGGCTGAAATTCCAATGGATGGAGTAGCTCCTGCAGTTGGCAATGCGGTATTAGATGCTTGCGGAGCACAGATTTACGCTAACCCGATAACGCCAGAAAAGGTTTGGGAATCTCTGAAAAGAACAAAGAGAGGTTAATTCAATCGATGCCTATGTTCGGTAATTTTCAAAAAACCTCTGATCGTATTTTTGTGATTGGGCATATTAATCCAGATACAGATACGGTTGCTTCCGCGGTCGGTTATGCTTGGCTGCTCAGTGAACGGGATGGGTTGAATGCTATTCCAGCTAGGGCTGGTGCCCTTAATCGTCAGACCTCTTTTGTTTTTCAGCTCTTACAACTAGACGTTCCCGTGTTATTAACGGATGCTTCGCCGCGCTTTGAGTCGGTGATGCGCCGGCTTGATGTCGTTACCCCTGAAAAATCACTCAATGAAGCTTGGTCGATCCTTACGCGCACCGGTGGGATTGCGCCGGTGGTCAATTCTGATGGCACCCCGTATGGAATCATCACCGGATCGAGCATTTTTGACTTCCTGCGCGATTTGATGGGACCGCACCCACGTTATAAGGATATGACCTTAGAGCAGCTCTTAGATATCCCCTGCCGGGAGGCTGCAACGACAGACATCCCAAAATTCCCCGCAGGCACGCGTATCAAAGATGTGATTAACCGCCTGCTGCGCATGGAGCAAAATGAATATTGGGTTGTGGATGAGAATGGGCGCTACTTAGGTGTTGTACGCCAGCGAGACTTGTTGAATCCGCCAAGGATTAAGGTTGTCTTAGTAGATCACAATGAGCCGCAACAAGCTATTGCATCGTTAGAGGAAGCAGAACTGCTTGAAATCCTTGACCACCACCGCTTAGGGAACCAGTCAACACATAGCCCGATTAAATTTACGGTAGATATTGTTGGAAGCACCTCAACTTTGGTCTCCGAGCAAATCGAAGACGCTGGTTTGAGTGCGCCTCCCTCAATTGCGGGTTTACTCTTGGCAGGGCTACTTTCGGATACGCTTATTCTCAGTTCACCTACAACAACAGACCGCGATCATCAAGCTGCTGAAAGGTTAGCTCGGTGGGCATTTGTACCCGGTTCCCCATTGGAAGATGAAAATATTCGCTCTTATGGCGAGAAAATAATCAAAGCAGGGGCAGGGCTTTCCACCCAAGACCCAGATGAAGTGGTCAGAACGGACATGAAAATCTACGAAGCAGCTGGGTACAAGTTTGCTATCGCCCAGGCTGAAACTTCGGATATCTATGAAATTGGGGATTACATCGACAAACTTAAACAAGCCTTGCAAAACCTAATAAACCAGAATGGCTTAGATTTTGCTGGCTTGATGGTCACGGATGTGGTTATGGGGTCCAGCCGGCTAATATTTGTCAATGCGCCATCAGCGCTGGAAGAATTGCCTTATAGACCCCTGCCAGATGGCACACTTTTTGCTGAAGGCGTCGTTTCCCGTAAAAAGCAACTTCTGCCAATTGTACTTTCGCTCTTAGAGGTTTAGATGGATGAAGTTCTGGACAAATTAGCAGAGTGCAATCGACAAGGAAAGCCAGTGTGCTTATGTGTGATTGTGAGAACGGAAGGTGCAGTACCGAGGCACGCTGGCAGCAAAATGCTGGTTTTCCCCGATGGAGAAACCATAGGAACGGTTGGTGGTGGCGGAGTAGAAGCAGAAGTGACGCAGGCAGCACTGGAAGCTTTGCGGAGTGGCAAACCTGCTTTGCTGCACTATTCATTAAAAGCCCAGAATGAAGGCAGCGTTGGCGTTTGTGGAGGGGAAGTGGATATCTATCTGGAACCATTTCTGGCTAAACCCAAGCTCTTGGTCATTGGAGCCGGGCATGTGGGCAAATCCGTTGCCAAATTTGGTAAGTTGCTTGGCTTCCAGGTGATCGTATCGGATGACCGCGCTGAGCTTTGCACACAAGAGGAATTTCCTGACGCAGACCAGCTCTTACCCGTTCCAATGCAAATGATCCCTGAGCAAATCGAGATTGATCCCCATACATATATTGTCATAGTTACCCGGGGCAGTGAAGTGGATGTGGACGGACTACCAGCGCTGTTAAAGACCCAACCGGCCTACATTGGCTTAATTGGTTCGCGCCGGCGATGGGAAGCCACCCGCCAAGCCTTGCTTGCCCAAGGGGTAAGCGAAGACAACCTGAGGCGTATTAAATGCCCGATAGGTCTGGACATTCATGCCGAAACACCTGATGAAATCGCTATCAGCATTTTAGCTGAGATCATTGCACGAAAAAACGCACCGAAAAATCAACCTTCAACCTGAGAAGGAGCTTTTATGTGGAAAAATTATCGCATTATTGAAACAACCGAAGAACTTACCCAACAATTAGCACAACATCAAGGCACAACCCGCATCATTGCAGGCGGGACGGACCTCATGGTTGAGATTCGTAATGGAAAATGGGCAGGATTGGAAACAGTTTTAGATATATCCAGAATCAGTGGATTAGATCAAATTGGACGAGACGAAAACCAGCTGATTCACATTGGTGCCCTGGTAACGCACAACGATGTGCTTCGCTCACCATTGCTGCGAGAGTTTGCTTTTCCGTTAGTTCAGGCATGTGCGCGTGTGGCAAGTCCACAACTCCGCAATCGTGGCACCGTCGTCGGCAACTTGGTGACTGCATCGCCAGCGAATGATACGATCCCTCCGTTGATGGCGATGGGAGCGAGTTTGGTTTTAGCTTCTCAAGCAGGAGAACGTGTGGTGCCATTGGATGAGTTTTATATCGACGTGCGTCAAACGGTACTGCGACCAGATGAATATGTGCGTGAGATCATTGTCCCTCAGCTGCAGCCGAATCAAGCTGGCAGCTTCAAAAAGTCTGCTCTGCGCCGTGCGCAAGCGATTGCCGTTACCAATTGCTGCGTCTTGCTCACTGTAGAAGATGGGATCATACAACATGCTGCCATAACCTTAGGTTCAGTAGCCCCCACGATTATCCATGCTCCCGAGGCAGAAGATTATTTGGTAGGCAAGCGCCTGGATGAGAATGTCATCACAACTGCAGCCGGCATTGCTGCGCAGGCTGCCAAGCCAATCAGTGATATTCGGGCGTCGCAAGACTATCGGAGTTATACCCTTAAGGTTCTCGTTGAACAGGCACTTGAGGAAGTGAGGTTGGGTAACCAAAAAGACAGCATTCCAGAAAAAATTGCTACATTAGACACCAAGGAGGGAATCCAAACCCACCCAGCCGAAGGTTGGGATGGCGATTTGATCAGGACGAACATCAACGGGCAAGAGTATGCCATACTGGGGTATGCAGACCGGACGCTGCTTAGCTTAATTCGAGATCGGATTGGATTGATGGGGACCAAGTCTGGCTGTGAGGAAGGTGAGTGCGGGGCTTGCACCGTATTCTTGGATGGCAAAGCGGTAGTCAGCTGCCTCGTTCCCGCTCCGCGAGCACATGGGGCACGCATTACGACAATCGAAGGCATTGCTGCACCGGACGGAGAGCTGCACCCTGTGCAGGAAGCTTTTGTGGAGCATGCTGCTGTGCAATGTGGTTATTGCACACCAGGATTTGTGATGTCTGCGGTGAAACTACTCCAAGAAATTCCTAATCCGAATCGAGAGACGATTCAGAACGCAATTTCTGGGAACTTATGCCGCTGTACAGGGTACTATAAAATCATTGAGGCGATTGAATCGGCAAGCCTGAAAGTGAAGGATTAACTATGGAAACCATAGGAAACTCAATCAAACGCGTGGATGCGGTTGCTAAGGTGACGGGGAAAGCAAAATTCCCTGGCGATTTTCAATTTACTGATCAGCTAACGATGAAAGTGCTCTTTGCCGGTAGACCGCATGCAATCATTCATTCCATTAATATCGAAAAAGCTATGGCAATCCCAGGAGTAGTGACGGTTCTAACAGCCAAAGATGTACCCAACAATGAATATGGGCTTTCTATTCCTGACCAGCCAGTACTTTGCGGTCCGGGTTCTAATAAAGAATTTGCTGACCGTGTCCGATTCGAAGGGGATCAGGTAGCTTTAGTGGTTGCTGAAAATGAGAAGATTGCCACCCAAGCCTTGAATGCTATTGAAGTCGAATATGAAGATTTACCCATCACTAGCACGCTCGATGAAGCCCTGAGCAATGATGCCTTCATCATCCACCCAAATTTGGGAAGTAATGTTTTTCAGCATAATGTGGTGCGTTTTGGAGATGTTGAGGCAGCTTTCCAGAAATGCGCAGTAATCGTGGAAAAAGAATATCGTACACCGGTGCAGGAGCATGCTTATCTTCAACCCGAAGCTGGCGTTGCCTTTATGGATAAAGAAGAACGAATCACCGTAATCGTTGGTGGACAATGGGTACATGAAGATCAAGAGCAAATTGCGCATGCCTTGAATTTACCCTTAGATAGAATCCGTGTGATTTATCCTTATATTGGGGGCGCCTTTGGCGGTAGGGAAGACATGTCTGTGCAAATTATCTTAGCCCTGGCGGTAAAAAAACTGCACGAGATGGGCATCGATCGACCAGTACGGATTGTGTGGGGCAGGGAAGAGTCAATTATTGGGCATCACAAACGCCATGCTTATTACCTAAAAGCAAAGTGGGGTGCAGATGCAGAAGGCAAGATTTTAGCTGCCCAAAACTGGGTATATGCCGATGGCGGGGCGTATGCCTATACCTCAACTAAAGTGCTAGGCAACGCGACACTGCTTGCCACAGGCCCTTACGAGATCCCCAACGTGAGCACGGATGCTTATGCGGTATATACCAATAACATTCCAGCTGGTGCTTTTCGTGGTTTTGGTGGTCCTCAGGCTATTTTTATGGCGGAAATGCAAGTAGACGCTTTAGCTGAAGCTCTGCAAATTGACCCAATTGAATTCCGCATGCGCAACCTTTTCAAAGAAGGTTCGCTGCAATCCATGGGGCAGCCTATTCCAAAGGGGGTTAGCATCCGAGAAGTCGTGCGCCGTTGTGCACTCAAAGCTGGTTGGCAAGAGACCCCATCTGGCTGGCAAAGACCAGATATAGTCCCTTCGGAAGATGAGCATATCCAACGCGGGTTGGGTTTTGCTTGCGGGTATAAAAATATTGGATTTTCGTATGGGGCGCCGGAAAATTGTGGCGCAACCATTGTGCTCTACGGCGATGAAGAAATCGAAAAGGCACAGCTCTATCATGCTGGTGCTGAAGTTGGGCAAGGCTCACATACCGTATTTGCTCAATTTACTGCTGAGGCTCTTGGGTTGCCCATTGAAAAGGTGGAATTACACCTCTCCGATACGGCTACATCACGTAACTCTGGGAGTGTTTCAGCTTCTCGGATGACTTTTATGGCCGGGAATGCCATTTCGGGCGCGGCTCAACAAGCCTTAGAACGGTGGCAGGCTGGAGATCGACCAGCAGTGGGCGATTTTGTTTACCGCCCACCGGCAACTTCTCCAATGGATAAAGCTGATGGGCATTGTTACCCCAATTTTGCCTACGGTTATGTGGCAGAAGCCGTCTTGGCTGAGGTAAATACACAAACAGGCGAAGTCCGGCTTAAGAATGTCATCTGCGCAGACGATGTCGGGAAAGCCATCAACCCCAGCTTGGTTGAGGGTCAAATTGAGGGCGGGGTTGTACAAGCTGCTGGCTATACCCTCATGGAGAATTTTATTACCCAAAAGGGTAAAACGCTGACCAAAGAGCTTTCCACTTACCTTATTCCAACTTCTGCAGATATCCCTGAGCATGTGGAAAGCTTGATTTTAGAGTATCCTGACCCAATCGGTCCGTATGGCGCGCGTGGGATGGGCGAGATGCCATATCTGCCTTTTGTGCCAGCAGTCATCGATGCTGTCTACCAAGCTATCGGCATTCGTTTTAACACGTTCCCGCTGACTGCAGAAGCGGTTTTACGCGGTTTAGGCAAAATCAATTAATTAGAATTTTGGCAGGAAATGGTTCCTCCACAAGTTAACATTGCAGGTGTCATCTTAGCGGCTGGTCAATCCAGCCGCTTTGGCCAGCCCAAGCAATTGCTCCCATGGGGTAAACGGAATGTGCTAAACACATGCATCGCCACAGCAAAACTTGCAATGTTATCGCCAATTGTGATTGTGTTAGGAGCACATTACGAAGAAATTTTGCCCGAGTTGGACCAGGAAGGTGTGGAAGTCGTCGTTAATCGCCATTGGGTTGAAGGGCAGAGCACTTCCGTGAAAGCTGGGGTTGCCGCACTCCCTGAAGATGTGCATGGCGCGGTCTTTCTACTTGCGGATCAGCCGCAAATATCTGTCCAGCTTATCGTTTCGATCATGGAGACAGCTTGGAAACGAAATACCGTCGTTCTCCCCGTGATTATGGGCAAGCGGGCTAACCCAGTTTATTTCCCGAAACAAGCCTTTCCAGCATTATTAAAACTGGAAGGAGATCAGGGTGGCAGGGCGGTACTCAACCAGTTTCCCAATATCTTGCTCGAATGGTTAGATGAAGATATGGCGGGAGATATTGATACACCTGAAGATTACACTCGCTTGCGCGAACGTTTTGGCTTATGTCATGGCTAATTAGAAATGTCCTAATGCTGGCAATTTAGAAATGTCCTGTTCAATGGATAAAGTTGCCAGTATCGGTTTTTCTTGGAAATTTAACCTTCATTCTCTTATTGTCAATCATGTTGCATGAGGACGCTGAAAAACGCTCGTCCATGGATTATCTTTCAGCCTCTTCAATATTCATAGTCTCAGGATACCCTCACCCTGCCCTCTCCCAGCTCCGAGTCATGCCTGTTTCGGCATCAATCTGCTGGGAGAGGGAGGTTCTTTTGCAGGTGGGGGCGAGCGGCCGCCCCCACCTGCAAGCATTTTTCCCCTCACCAGCGTCGGTCAGTCAGGTTAAATCTGAAACCAGCCGCTGGGGAGGGGAAACAAAGGGGTGGGGATTGCGATTATGTCTTGAGATCGTTATAAACTAAGCGATTCAAAGGCTGATAATCAGGGCATTCTTAACGCTCTTTTTCGGACTAATTCCTTACTTTTCATTTCGCTTACGCAGTACACTGTGTGTGTTTACTTCATAGCTCCTAATCATAATTAGGACATTATCACTTTGCTCTTACACGAACGCTTTGGCTTAAATTTGCCACAACAATAATGGGGTATAATCTACCCCACACCGGAAAAATAGCGCCAGGCCTGGTTATGCCAGGTGACGAGGGTGGGGGTTCCTTTCCGCAAGGAAAGGTTAACCATTAGCATGGGAAAATCGAAAGATCGGCGGATGCCCCCCAGATGGCTGTTCATCTGATTTCCAGTGTAATTACAATTTCACAGGGCTAAGTGCATAGCTTTGCTATGTGCGTAGCTTGATTCTGGAAGGAGAATATGTCATGTGTGGAATCGTGGCTTATATTGGCGGGCAAAACGCCACGCCTATTGTACTAGGTGGACTCAAAAAGTTGGAATATCGCGGATATGATTCAGCGGGAATTGCGGTGCTGCAAAATGGAAAAATCGAAATCCGGCGTGATGCTGGCAAAATTGATCATCTCGAAACCTTAATTACTCAGGAACCCCTCGAAGGTAATTTGGGGATTGGTCATACCCGCTGGGCAACGCACGGGGCACCAAATATGCAAAATGCACATCCCCATATTAGCTCTAATGGGGAAATTGTCATTGTGCATAATGGAATTGTGGAGAATTACCTCAGCTTGCGCGAGGAGCTGAGTGCTGAAGGAGCTGTTTTTCGCTCTGAAACCGATACGGAAACCATTGTCCTATTGATTGAACACTACTATGCGGTAACGCAGGACTTACTCCATGCTGTCCAAGAGACACTTAAGCGCATTAAAGGCGCACATGGCATCGTGGTGATGTCCTCGCGTGAGCCGGATAAACTCGTTGCTGCGCGGTTAGGAAATGCTGGCGGTATAGCAATTGGCAGAGGTAATGGCGAGATGTTCATTGCTAGTGATTTACCTGCTATCGTGGAACATACTCACGATATTACCTTTCTGGACTCTGAGCAGATTGCTGTAGTCCAGAAGGATGGTCTAACCCTGCAGACACTTGCGGGAACGCCCATAGAACCAGTCTGGAATCATATTCCCTGGGATCCGGTTTCTGCGGAGAAGGGAAGATATCGGCATTTTATGCAGAAAGAAATTCATGAGCAAGTACGTTCCCTATCCGATACGATGGTAGGACGGATTGATTTTGATGACTACCGCATTATGCTCCCAGATTTGCACTTAACAGCGGATGAAGCTCAGCACATCCGCAAGATATTTATTACAGCGTGTGGCACAGCGTATCATGCTGGGTTGGTTGGGAAGATTCTGATTGAACAGATTGCTCATATTCCTGTGGAGGTAATGGTTGCTTCTGAATTCCGTTATCTTGACCCAATCATTGACGAAGGTACGGTCGTATTAGCGATTAGTCAGTCAGGTGAGACTGCTGATACTTTAGCTGCGATGGAGGAGGGTAGACGTAAGGGGGCAAAGCTGTGGAGCATTGTTAATGCGATTGGTTCTCAGGCAATGCGCGGTGCTGATGGAAGCATATCTATGCAGGTAGGGCCAGAAATTGGGGTGGCTTCGACGAAAGCTTTTACCGCGCCAATTCTAGACCTCTATATGCTTGCGGTTTATTTAGCCGATTTGCGGGGAGAATTGACGGATGAAAAGAGACATGAACTGGTGCAGGATCTGCTCAAAGTGCCGACTTTGGCTCAAAAAACCCTTGCACGCGAAGGCGAAGTGAAGAAAATCGCAGCAAAATACAAAGATATACGCAATATATTATATTTAGGGCGGGGGATTAATATGCCTATTGCTTATGAAGGTGCTTTAAAATTAAAAGAAATTTCGTATATACATGCAGAAGGTTATCCTGCCGGCGAGATGAAACATGGACCCATTGCTTTGATTGATCAAGAGCTGCCTGTGTTAGTCATTGCCCCAAAAGATAAATGGTATGAAAAGATGATTAGCCAAATCGAGCAAGCCAAAGCACGTGGAGGGAAGGTCATCACTATTGCAACCGAAGGCGACACGCTTATTCCGGAATTGGCTAATGAGGTGATGTGGATTCCTGAAACACCTTGGCTGCTCAGTCCAGTGATTACATCCATCCCTTTGCAGCTATTTGCATATCATATTGCCACCTTACTTGGTTTAGATGTTGACCAACCGCGCAATTTAGCCAAATCCGTGACCGTCGAGTAAGCGTATAACGCCTATTTTCATCCCGAACATGAAAATCGGTTAAACTAAGTAAAACTTTTTAAAGGAGTTCACTTGATCACGACGGAGCAAGTTTTACAAGCATTATCAAATGTTATCGATCCAGATCTACACAAAGATTTGGTTTCTTTACAGATGATTGAAGACATTCATGTTGATGGCGAAAAAGTTAGCTTTACCTTAGTTCTGACGACTCCAGCCTGCCCATTGCGTACGCAATTAGAACGCGATGCGCGAGAAGCTATCATGACACAAACAGGCGCAAAAGAAGTAAATATTAAGATTATCTCGCGTACTCCGGGCGCAAAGCCTTTGAGTCTGGGCGATAATCAATTTGGACATGTAATAGCAGTGGGTTCTGGTAAAGGCGGTGTTGGAAAAAGTACTGTAGCAAGTAATCTGGCGATTAGCTTAGCACAGCAAGGCGCCAACGTCGGCTTGATGGATGCGGATATATATGGACCGAATATCCCACGTATGCTCGGGATCGATGAGTTTCACCCTGCCTCTAAGGATGGGCAAAAAATTCAGCCGGCGATTGCTCACGGAATCAAGGTCGTATCCATTGGTTTTTTCGTCCAAGAGGGTCAGCCATTGATTTGGCGTGGTCCTTTGCTGCATTCCGCTATCCAGCAGTTTTTATCAGATTTCGATTGGGGTTGTTTAGACTATTTGGTAGTTGATTTACCGCCGGGGACGGGTGATGTGCAACTTTCGTTAGCGCAATCTTTACCCATCAGCGGAGCTGTCTTGGTGACAACGCCGCAAGCGGTTGCGGTAGATGATGCTTACCGTGCTACCTCGATGTTTGAAAAGCTGGGTGTGCCTGTATTGGGCATTATTGAAAACATGTCTTTTTTGGAGCTGCCTGATGGCAGTCGCATGACCCTTTTTGGGGAAGGTGGCGGCAAAGCGTTAGCTGAGCGCAGTGGTGTCCCTTTCCTAGGGAGTATTCCCTTTGACCAACAGATTGTGCAGAACGGCGATCGCGGTTTATTGATTGTAGAGAACCATGCTGAAAGTCCGGCTGCGCAGGCTATTCACACCATTAGCAGTAAGGTTGCGGCTGAGCTAAGTAAGCAGGCTTATGCTCGAGTCCAAGAGGAATAAGACACTCTATGAGGAATAACTGAGGATAAAATTCCCACAGGGTATAATTGGTTATTATGGTAGAAAATACAATTATTGGCGTTCAATTTAGTCCAGTTGGCAAGGTTTATGACTTTGTCCTACCGGATGGAGCAATGGTTAGGGTGGGCGATATTGTTCTCGTCAGCACAACGCGCGGCAGGCAGTTGGGCGAAGTGGTGAGGAAAAGAAGTAAACAAATTGATGAAAGCTCTGAAATTCAACCGATTGAGCGCATAGCCAATGAGGAAGACTTAGCAGTCTGGGAGGCAAACAAGCTTAGGGAACAAGAAGCGCTGGAAAAGGTCCGGACATATTTGAAGGAACAGCGTTTAGAAGGCGTGAAAGTTCTGTCCGCGGACTACTCGTTTGACGGTAATCGTATGACCTTATACCTCAGCTACGAACCAAATCAAGATTTTGATTTGCGCACATTTATCCGTGATATTTCTAAGGATTTTTCTGATACCCATATCGAAGTTCGTCAAATAGGCCCACGGGATGTAGCAAAGGCAATTTCAGGCTTAGGGGCATGCGGGATTGAAAAGCGTTGTTGTTCGCGCTTCCTCACGAACTTCAGTTCAATATCCATCAAAATGGCGAAGTCACAAGATATATCGCTAACACCGATGGAAATCACGGGGATGTGTGGAAGGTTACGCTGCTGCCTGGCATACGAGTACGAAATCTACGAGGAAGCCCGTAAGAATCTGCCCAAGCGAAAGAAGGTAATTCAGACCCCTTTGGGTGAGGGGAGAGTTGTTCAAGTGTTACCCCTAAGCAACTCAGTTGTGGTCGATGTGCCTGAGAAAGGCCCGCGGCAATTCACTTTAGAGGAACTGCAAAGTGGGAAGCTTTCCGATAAAAACCCTGGAGAGGTATCTCTGCCTCAAGTTGATGCCTTTGAGGAAGCAGATGTGGAGCTGCTGACTTTTGAAGAACCGGTTCCCTCTAAAGAGGCAAAATCGCAGCATGAGCAGAAATCTGACAGAAGTAGACAGCACTCATCAAATCGCAAAGCGAGCTCTGAGAGGAGACGCTCGGGGCATAACCAGAAACAGACCAAAAGTCCTGCTCAAAAGAGGCAAAATCAACCTTCCGAAAACAGGAATAAAAACCAAGGGCAGAATAAGAAATAAATCCCATTTATAGGCATTGAATATGGTAGATACAATTGATGAGAATTGGCCAAAAGGCACAAAAATCCTGGTCATCTTGGCTCATCCAGATGACCCGGAGTTTTTTATGGGCGGCACCATCGCACGTTGGGTGGATAAGGGTTACAGCGTGCAATATTGCCTCTTGACGAAAGGGGAAAAAGGTATTAATCCGGGCTTCCCTGAGGGAGAAGCGTTGGCAGCATTAAGGGTGGATGAGCAAAGAGCTGCAGCAGCGGTACTGGGGGTGGAAAATGTCCAATTTCTGGATTATGCGGATGGCTATTTGGAAGCGGGATTGGATAAACGCTTGGCTGTAACGCGAGTCATTCGCCGCGAAAAACCCAATGTAGTCGTTTCATCCGATCCGCTATGTTATTACATTGCAGATAGTTACCTTAATCACCCAGATCACCGCACAGCTGGACAGATCGTGGTGGATTCGGTATTTCCAGCAGCGATCAACAACGCCTTTTTCCCGGAGCTCCTCGAAGAAGGTTTGTCAGCTGTCGACATCTCCGAACTTTGGTTAAGCCTACCACAATCGCCTAATGTCAGGCTGGATGTAGATATATATTGGGAACGGCGGTTGAATGCTCTCCTCAACCATAAATCTCAAATCATTGATGCTGAAAAGTTTCTCACACGCATGCAGACCAATAAGGCAAATATACTCGCCGAGGATGGCCGCTATTACGAATTTTTCCGGCGGATAAAATTTCACTGAGATTCTAATTGAGTTAAACAATCTGGTGAGTTAACCTAGACTAATAGACAAATTAAGTAGACTATTTGGTGAATTGCAGGTACGGAAATAGAATGTCCCAGTTGGTTGGCATATATGGCTCAAGTGGTTGTGGAAAGACGCGCTTTGTTGAAGAGATAGTCAGGCAGGTTACCGATAGAGGATTTAATTGTAGAGGTGTTTGCAGCCCGGCGATTTTTGAGGAAGGTTTGAAGACTGGTATTACGGCGCAGCTTATCCCTGGCGGTGAAAACCGGCAATTAGCTCGCTTAGCACAAGCTGGCGATGGACAAATTTTTGGAAAGTGGCACATGTTCCCGGAAACAATGACATGGGCTCTAGAGTATTTACAAAAGGATGTTTACAGTGATTTATGGGTCATCGATGAGATCGGCCCCTATGAAGTCGAGAAAGGTTTAGGCTGGGCGGCTATCCTGCCGCGTTTAGGAAACTTGCCGAGCAAGGTGACCTTGATTACCTACCGCCCGAGCTTGATAACTTACTTCAGCAGGCACTATCCGAGCATCTTAGCTTTTGACCTTGAGCAAGCTGGCGCTGCCGAAAAAGCAACCCAGAAAATTGAAGAGCTGCTTTCGGCGGGAGAAATATCTCAAAAATTCGCTTTCTAACCCTTGTTGGAAGCGGAGTTTCTTTGTGTCTCTTATCCGTGTTTTGTTGTAGATTTGATCCACTCAGTTAATTTAAGTTGAGCATCTAGCCAAGCTATCTGAGCATCCGTTGCGATGGGTTGAGATTGCTTCCAGAAGATGCTTTCGAGGATGGATAAAAGCTGAGAGTGTGTGAAATGGTGTTCTATTGCGCGTAGCCATTTTGGGTTATTCATTAATTCATTGAGATGACTCATGAACTGAAATTTTATCGAGGTTGGCATTCGCTCTGCGGTGATCAGTTGAGAGAGGCGGTCTGTTACTTTCGATGTCCATTGCTGCAACTCCACATTACCTAAAATCAAGCTGATATTTGATTCCACGGCTAACTGGGGCAAATGGACAATCAATTTACATTTTGTTTCTTCATACGTGAACGTGCACTCAACCGGCACTTCATCTGCGGTTGCTAAGACGCTCTCTGGATGAGAAATTCCATTAATTTCAAAGCTCCAAGTACGTTCTCTAGGTATGCCTTTAACCTTAGCAGAAATAGGTCGAATTTGCACCGTGAGGGTTTGATGAGCATACGTTTGTGCTATCTCAGTTTCATTAAATTCACCTTGCAGGTAGGCTTGGCTCTCCCCATCATCTTCGTACAGTCTGAAGGTATTATCAGCACCAGCAAAGATTTTGAGGATAATTTCTTGGGGTAATGCTGTACCGTTGGCAATTTTTTCTGCATCCAACGGAATAATCGCACCGGCTTTGGCAAAAACAGGAATTTGTTCTTTTGAACAATATAACGGATACCACGCATTGCCTTCGAAGTATTCACCGGTAAAAAAATCATACCAATCACCAGCGGGAAGCCAGACGACCTGGCGGGCAAGGCGCGTATCGGGATCAGTCTTATGGGTAATCGGAGCGGCGAGGAGCTGCTGGCAAAAGAGATATTCTTGCGGGCATTTGTAAGCCTCTGGGTTTTCTGGCCAACCGTAATAGAGCGGCAAAATCAAAGGCTCACCAGTAGTCGCGTTGTGATAATTGGCAGAATAGAGCAAAGGAATCAATTGGCGGCGCAGCTGCATAGCCCGGCGCACAATTTCGAGCGTATCCAATCCATAACCCCAAGGACGACGTTCGCAGTATGGGTTATTAGTCGAATGCAAGCGCAAAATAGGACTGAACACGCCTAACTGTACCCAGCGGAGGTATAACTCAGCTTCTTCGATGCCTTCAAAGTGCCCGCCAATATCATGGCTCCACCAACCAAAGGCTACGTTTGCAGCTGTTGCGGTGAACTCTGGTTGGAAAGCAAGGGATTCCCACGAGACAATCGTATCCCCAGAAAAACCGATGGGGTAACGCTGCCCACCTAACCCAGGCCAGCGAGAGAAAATAAAGGGGCGCTTTTCTGGTGTTCTGCCCAAATCATAATAGTGCAAATGGTTTAGCATAAAAAGCGGGTCTAAGCCAGTAATTTTACTGCGTGTGCCTTGCTGCCAATCGATCCACCAGAAATCAACGCCTTGGGCTTCTAAAGGGTGATGCAATATTTCAAAGTAAGCTCGGCGGAATGTTTCCGAAGTGAGATCAAAGGGAACAGGAGTATTGCTGGCAGGGTCAATACCCAATGCTTCTGCCATTTGTGGGTAACTTTCTTCGTGAGGATGAATTCCCTCAGCGGGATGCAAATTAAGTGCTGTTTTCAGCGCATTTTGATGTAAGAATTGTAAGAACTGTTTTGGATCTGGAAAGAGTTGCTTATTCCAAGTGTAACCTGTCCAACCAGAACAGCTGTTGCCTGTATTTGTAATATGCCAATCCATATCAATGATGCAGACAGAAAGTGGGATTTCTCGGCGTTTGAATTCCAATATAAGTTCGGTCAATTCCTCTTGGGTATACGCCCAATAACGGCTCCACCAGTTCCCTAAAGCCCAACGGGGAATGAGTCCAGGCTTGCCAGAAATATCCTGAAAGTCCTGGATAGCAGCCAAATAGTCATGTCCATAGCCGAAAAAGTACCAATCCCGCGCATCTGGGTCAGTCCCGCGCGGCTCAAGGGTTGCTTCACTGGTGAAAATGAGGGAATTGCTGTCATCGATTAGACTCCAGCCAGAGCGGGAAACTAAGCCTTTTTCTAAGGGAATGCGCCCGTTGGCGCGGTCGAGTGTGCGGGCGGTACCGCGCAGGTTAGTTTGGTCGCGATCGCCATACTTCCAAGTAACGCCATTCGCTTTGAGCCGAATTTGTATGAACCGCGCAATCGGCGGCTCACCTAAGCGGTAGGTAAGCTCTAAATCCGCTGTCTCGATGATTAATTTGCCGTCTTTCTCGTAGGTTTGGAATTCGGGTACGGGTTGGTTGCGATACCAAAACACTTGGCTAGGGCGGTCCTCAAAACTTTGCTCAGGTGAAAATTCAATACGGATGAGCCGGCTTTTCAGCATGGTAAAACGCATTGGACCGGCTAAAACAATCGCTTGGGGGTTAGCAACTGGATCAAATACAGGTTTAGCTGGAGAAAACATGGCGCCTCATGACTATAAAAATTTCCTTTATTTTAAACGCTAATCCTATTTTCAGGACGGTTAAGTGAGGAAATAATGCGATTTTCGGGTGATTATTGGATGAACGGAGGTGATCGCGTTGTTTTCTTATCGATTTCTAAAAGAGGATAAGGCTAACCAAACAAAAATCGCAAGGATGCCAATCACACAAATCCCGATAGGGATAAAGACTAAGGCATTGCTCAGTGCGATGGGCAGCAGCATAGCGATGGCAAGTACAAGGCTAGCGATGAGGATACTGAAGGAAAGCTGGTTGAGACCGCGAACAACTTCCTTTTTTTCTTTCTCTCGACCAATCAGGTTTATATCCAAAGGCTTATTCTGGTCAATGCGTTCAACTAGTCGTCGGGTTGTACGGGGAAGTAACCTAGCCACCTCTTCCCAATCCATCGATTGGCGCACGAGATATCGCATCCATTCTTTTTTAGGCAAGAGCATCTCTCTGCGCAATTTGCGCACTATGGGTTCAGAGATTGCAAAAATATCTAATTCCGGATAGAGCAGCAACCCAATGCCTTCCATCATTCCTAAAGTTTTACCAAGCATCCAGAAATCAGGTGAGAGTGTAAGGCTATAGCGGGTAACGAGCTTGGTGAAGTCTTGCAAGATAGTCTGAAAATGCATTTCCTTGAGCGGCAAACCGGCATATTTCTGCAGCATGTGTTCCATGTCCCGTTCTAAGCTCTCTCTATCTACATCTGGAGGCACAGCATTCATCCGAAAGAGTTCATCCACGATACCTTCGGCATCCATGGCAATAGCATTGATGTACAAACGTGTAAGGCTTTGGCGGTCCCGTGAGGTTAACTCGCCCACCATACCAAAATCCATTACACCAATTGAACCATCCTGGAGAACAAAAAAATTGCCTCCATGGGGGTCAGCATGATAAAAGCCATCCTCGAGGATTTCCTTGACAATCATTGAGACTGCGTTATGAGCTACTTTTTTACGGTTGATTCCCGCTTCTTTAATGGCAGCAATATCAGTAATTTTGATACCGTGCAATTCTTCCATCACTAAAACACGGCGGGTTGTATGTTCCCAATAAATCGTGGGG
The DNA here is from genome assembly GCA_040766895.1 of Anaerolineaceae bacterium. Lineage (GTDB taxonomy): Bacteria > Chloroflexota > Anaerolineae > Anaerolineales > Anaerolineaceae > Mesolinea. The sequence goes on from JAXGPR010000002.1 coordinate 21,610, forward strand.
ATGTAAATGCGCTCATCACCGGTGAAATTCTCGCGAAAACGGTCAGCATTGCGACCTTCGCGGTAGTAATCAAGTTCGTTACGTAAGGTATGAGCGAAAGCATCGATTATCTCAACCGGGTGGTTGCGCTCACCCCACGGGGTCCGTTCTGCCAAACTAGCTAAATCTCCTAAAATGGAGAGATCTACTTCGATGATGCTTTCGATGTTTGGCCGTTGTATTTTAATAACAATGCTTCTGCCATTCTTTAGGCGAGCAGAATGCACTTGCCCTAAAGAGGCAGAAGCAAGCGGAATCGGATTGATTTCGGGAAATACCTGCTCAAGTTCTTCACCTATCTCTTCGATGAGGACAGCATGAATCACTTCCCAGCTCTCAGGACGAACGGAATCTTCTAATTTGGTTAATTCCTGAATAAACTCTGGGGGAAGCAAATCCGGACGTGTAGAAAGAATCTGTCCGACTTTAATAAAAGTGGGACCAAGCTCCTCTAAAGCTAAACGAAAATGGACTGCACGAGATTTTAAATCTTCTTCGGTTTTGGGGGTTTCCTCTGGAGGAATAGGAAAGAAGGAGCGCTTCAGTTGTAGCTTGGCTAAGGCATAACCAAAACCATGCTTAATGAAAGTTGAAAGGATCTGCTGATATCTCTTTCGATGTGAAATCTTTGAAGGGGAAGATTTCACTGGAATCTCACTCATCGGTTTTGTCCTGGTTTTTCCAATAAAACTAAACGCTTGAGTAACTCTCTAGTTTAAAAATTGTCATTTCTAAAGAGTCAAGCTAAGCCTGAATCGTTGTTTCAAAGCAATTAACATTATACCCAGCAAACATTTATTCGAGTTAAGCTTGCTGGGTTCATCTCCCAGGGATAATCCTGGATCTCGGGCAGTAAATCATCTCATCTAATAAATAGTACTTAATGTAATCTATTCGTTGTTATTGATGCGGTTTGCAAAAAACTTGCCTACCTCGACAACACCCAAAAGAAGCAGCGCAATTCCAACTACGGTTGCCCATTCGATTGGGGTGAGTGGCCCTCCCAGCACCGTCAAGTTCGTTTTTTAGCGTCAATCTGCTGGGAGAGGGTGGTTCTTTTGCAGGCGTGGGCGTTGCCGGCCGCCTGCATACATCTTCCTCCCAGCATCGGGCAGAAAGTTTTACACTGAAACGAGACGCTGGGGGAGGAATCAAAAGTGGGAGTTTGCAGTGCAGTTTATGAACATATTGTGTTCTTCTTGAATATTAAGTTATTCATTTTTTATTATTCTGGGCATTTTCAACGCCCTTTATTCGTTGTTATTGACGCGGTTTGTGAAAAACTTGCCTACCTCGACAACACCCAATATCTTTGGAGGGGAAGATTTCACGGGTTTCTCACTCATCGGCTTTGTCCTGGTTTTCCGTTAGAACTGAACGCTCGTGTATCTCTCGAGTTTATAAAAAATGTGATTTCTAAAGAGTCAAGTTAAGCCTGAAACGTTGTTCCAAGGTAATTAACATTATACCCAGCAAACAATCATTCGAGTTAAGCTTGCTGGGTTTCATATCCCCGGGAAAACCCTGTTTCTCGGGAAGTAAACCACCTCTTCTAATAAAAAAGTACTTATGAATTAATTGCAAAACTGGCAAAGACAATCCTGCGTCCTACCATCGGGTCACCGTGTAGGGTGGAATAGTGAAAATCAGCAGGGTTGATGCGTGCTGGGTTAACTCCGATATTGCGCATAGCCACACTAACTCACGATATTCGCTAAAAGAAAAAGGACTGCTTTGTGAACTTCAACGCAGTCCTTCAATTTATTTGGTGCGGGAGCGACGGGATTTGAACCCGCGATCTTGGCCTTGACAGGGCCACATGTTTGACCGCTACACCACGCCCCCGAACGCAAATGAGTTTATCATACCCCATAGGGTTCGTCAAGCAATAAGCTTCCTTGGCTGATAACCCTGCTCAGCGAGACGCGTTTTCGAGGTTCGAATTAGACCCGTCCTTATTGCTAATTAGATAGCAACGGGATGTGTTTTAGTCGTTTTCTTCCTCAAGCTCCTCGGAGGCTTTTTTGACCTTTTTCTTGGTCGTCTTAACCTCTTCTTCTACTGCTTCCAGAGCTTCTTCGCCTTTTTTCATCCCTTTGGAGAGAATTTCTTTATAGGCTTCTTCGGCTTTCTTCTTGGTCTCTTCGAAAGTCTCTTGACTTTTATCCTTGAGTTCGATGGCTCTGTCTTTGATAATCTGCCGTGTCTCTTCACCTGTTTGTGGTGCGAGCAAAAGCGAAGCAATGGCACCCGAAAGAGAACCAATAACAAAACCCATTAAAAACGCTCCGAAATTTTTCTGTTCAGACATATTCATACTCCTATCTTTTGTGTTTTCTGTTTATTTCTTGATTTTAAACATCTGCAGCAAGCGGTTTATGCCTGCCATAGATTGATAAAGTTTGATGACCGGTTCGGTCACATTATCACTAAGGAATTTTACTGTACCTTTGAGGTCGTTCACAGTTTCTGTCGTCGAGTCCAATATTGGTTTTACCTCATTTTGCAGCAGGTTACTCAAGGATGCAAGTTGGATAATTAGAACAATCAGAGCAACCCCAATAATGAACATCTCCACTGCTAACAAAATAATAAAAATGTCCCGAACTTTGCTGGTTACTTCCTGAGGCTGATTGGAAAGGATCACAATGCCGGCAATGATGAGCCCGATGAATAAGATTGCGATGATGATCGCCCAAGTAGAACTGCTTTTCTTACTCGTTTCAGGCTGCTCGTTTACTTCTACGGAGGTGCTTTCTATTTGAATCTCGTCCATATCATCCTTTCAAAAAATAATTATAACCGATTCTTAAGGTCGCAATTTTTCTGGATATTAATCTTCAATAGTGAATTCAGCTTCTTGCATGGTATGGAGCTTTTCCTTAGCAAAGATTTTAATATCTGCGAATATATTACTCTGCTCCGTTTTGATTAAATCTTGCTTGACTAGTTCTAAAATAGCGAGAAATACAATAATGGCATTTAGCCGCGAATGGTCATTCCCAATCAAACCTTGAAAGGAAGTCTGTTCCGTCTTATGAAGCACTGTCAAAATCTCCTGGACCTTTTGTTTGAGTGTTACTTTTGGGATACCTATCATGGTGCTGGCTGGTGGGGACGATTGTTGAGAGACGAGGTTCAATAGCGCCTCAACCAAGTCTTGGAGCCCTAAGCCAGACATGTCCACTTTTATAGTTGTCGGAAAGGACTGAGGGACATGCACATAACACCGCATATTAGCACTGATGCGTTCATCTAACCATTGGGCTTGCCGCTTAATCTGGCGGTAAAGCAGAAGCTGTTGGGCTAAGCTTTCTCCGATATCTTCTTCCTCTTCGTGAACCGGCGGATGGGGGAGCAATGCTTCAGATTTGATTTGGATGAGCTTGGCAGCGGTCACCATAAAAGCAGAGATGTAGTCTGGGTTTGTGTCCCGATGTAATTGAATGTATTCCAGAAATTGGTCCGTCACCTGGGCGATCGCAAGCTTGGTGATGTCCAACTCGGCTTTTTGGATGAGATCCAGCAAGAGGTCTAGGGGACCGGAGTAGACATCAGTTTCAATTTCGTACTCGCCAGTTTGAGGCTGCCAAAGCTTGTTCATGATTTAATTATACACTTCCGTTCAAGCCTATATCTACCGCCTGTATGATAATATTAATATAGCCAATTAAATTTAGATTCTAAAATGACAACGTATTGCTGTTCAAAATGTAAGTTAACATATCCTTCGAAGGGGTTGCCGCATCAATGCCCGCGTTGTGGGGGAACTTTTACCTTAGCAGAGTTTTCTTTTCCCCAAGGAGGTATCGCCTTGAGTAAATCGCCCGGCATTTGGCGTTACCAGAATGCCTTTGGCTTATCTGAAAATCCTCCAATAACTTATCTCGGCGAAGGGAATACGCCCTTAATCATTAGAAATATTAGTGGAACGCGGATTGCCTTCAAGTTGGAAAATTTGAATCCGAGCGGTTCCTTTAAGGACCGCGGAACTGCGTTATTGACGAGCATCCTTCTGATGCGTGGGATAAAGGAAGTGGTTGAGGATTCTTCGGGGAACGCGGGCGCCTCGTTAGCGATGTATTCAGCTGCATTTGGAATCCGAAGTAATATCTTTGTTCCAGCGATTGCCTCAGGTCCTAAATTAAACCAGATGAAAGCAAGCGGTGCAAATGTTATTTCTGTTACCGGTCCCCGGGAGAATGCCCATCAAGCAGCGTTGAAATACATAGCAGAAACTGGATTTCCCTATGCCAGCCATGCCTTACTGCCTTTCGGATTAGCTGGGATTGCTACAATTTGCTTAGAAATCTATGAGCAGCTTGGGGAACTGCCAGGTACGATTGTTGCGCCTGTGGGGCATGGCAGTCTATTTTGGGGAATTCAACTCGGTCTGCAAGCCTTGCAACAGCAATGTGATATACACCAGGAAGTTAAAATGGTTGGTGTACAGCCTGCAAGATGTGCCCCGCTAGTGGCTCTTTGGACAGGACAACCCTTTGAAGGTGGTACACAACCTGAAGGTTGTACACAACCATCTTTAGCAGAAGGGACCCAAATTTTAGCTCCTGTGCATGGTGAGAAAATCTTAAAATCCTTGCAGCGGGGGAAAGATGAATTGATCTCGATTGAGGAAGAGGGTATCTTGCCAGCATTTTACAGCTTAGCCAAGATGGGTTTTTATGTGGAGCCCACCTCAGCACTTGTTTGGGCGGCTTACCAAAAATTTGGCTTCCACTGGCCTGAGCCAATCGTTTTGATATTAACGGGTTCTGGATTAAAATTTTATCCAACATCATGATGAACTGCAGGATCGTTTGCTATCAAAGCTTTGATGTCAGACGATCAAGCAGCTCTGGATTGGAGACACATGCTTGATAAAAATGCCTCGAGCAGGTTTTATCAGAGCCTGCCGGCAAATTTTACTGATAAATTCTTACTAACCCGTGCTCTGACGCATCGCTCCTATTTGAATGAAAACCGTTTGGTAGTAGAGGACAACCAGCGGCTGGAGTTTTTGGGCGACGCCATCCTAGCTTATATTGTGGCGGAATGGCTCTACAATCATTTCCCTGAACAAAAAGAAGGCTTTCTTACTAAAATGCGTTCAGCATTGGTGCATACAGAGCAATTAGCCTTTTTCGCCCGAAAAATAGACCTTGGTTCCGCGCTACTGTTAGGTAGGGGGGAAGAACAAGCCGGCGGGCGTGACCGCACTGCTATCCTTTGTGATGCTTTTGAAGCTCTCATTGCTGCTATTTATTTGGGAACGGATATCCAAACGGTGAAAGATTTCTTTTACCCCATGATAGAGAGTCAAATAGACACAATTTTGCAAAATCATACTGAAGAAGACCCGAAAAGCATTCTTCAGGAGTGGTCCCAAGCACAAGGGTATGCTTCGCCAGTGTATTTCTTGGAACGGGAAACTGGACCTGATCACGACAAGGTGTTTGAGGTTTCAGTAAGCGTGGACGGAAAAGAACTTGCCCAAGGTGCCGGAGGCAGTAAACAATTGGCTGAAAAAGCCGCGGCTTCAGCAGCAATCCGAAAATTGGGTCTGCGAGAATAATCTATGCCAATCAAACTTGCATCGTTAGAGTTGAACGGCTATAAAACTTTTGCTCAGAAGACCACTTTTGACTTCCCTGCCCGAATTACTGCCATTGTTGGCCCAAATGGTTCGGGAAAATCAAACGTCGCCGATGCGATTCGCTGGGTCTTAGGAGAGCAGTCTTACTCATTGCTGCGTGCAAAAAAGACAGAAGACATGATTTACAACGGTTCAGACCAGCGCGCCCGAGCTGGAATGGCTTCCGTTTCCATCACTTTTAATAATGAAGATAATTGGCTGCCAATTGAGTATAGCGAAGTGGTACTCACCCGGCGGGCTTATCGAGATGGAACGAACGAATATCTGCTCAATAACCAGCGCGTTCGATTGAAGGATTTTTATGAGCTGCTGGCGAAAACTGGCTTGAGCGAGCGAACTTATACAATTATTGGTCAAGGATTGGTGGACTTAGCTCTCTCAATTCGTCCTGATGAGCGGAGCAAGCTGTTTGAAGAAGCCGCTGGTATTGGGCTTTATCGCACACGCAAAGAAGAGGCTCTCAAACGCTTGGAAGCAACGCGGCGCAACTTAGAGCGAGCTCAGGATATTTTAGATGAGATCAAACCACGCTTACGCAACCTGGAAAGGCAGGCAGTCCGCGCCCGGGAATACCTCACTATACAAGATAACTTACAGAACAAACTACGTCTTTGGTATGGCTACCATTGGTATAAAGCTCAAGAAGAGTTCGCAGGTGCTAAAACACAGCTGAACACAGCTCAAGAAGCCCGTGATAAGATCCAAGCTCGTGTTGATACGATCCACGTTGAGGTTGGAGACCTTAAAGAAAAGCTTACGATGGAAAGGGACAAGGTAGGCAGGTTGCATGAGCAGCTTGGCGCTTTCCATAACCAGGTGCAGGCGAAAAACCAACAAATTGCCATTTTAGAAGAGCGGGAAAGATCACTGAACCGAGAGAAAGATCAACTCGAAAATGATCTTTCCATTTTAGTAGAGACGATTGAGTCTGAACAAAAAAGCCTCAATGTAATGCAGGCGGAGATTGACCAAAAAAACCAGGATTTAATGCAGCTGCAAGGGCAATTCACCCAAGTGGAAGCACAACTCAAGGAAGCAAGAAGCAAAAAAGAAGCTTACGATACACAATATAAATTGTGGCAAAACCGTTTGATAAGTGCTGAAAAAGATGCAGTAGTCATAAAATCCCGCAAGAGTGAAATTGCTGAGCGGATAAAAACGCTGCAAAATAGCATAAATTCAAATCAAGCTACGGCGCAGAGCCTGCAAGAGGAAGAAGGAGGAGCAGTCCGAGCTCATGAGGCTTTGCTGGAAAAGCAACAAGCGCTTGAAAAAGATAGCAGCGCACTGGAGCAGAACCTCAAGGAATTATTGGAACAACAAGCTGATCTCAAGCACAAGCAGGAGCAGGTGAGCAGACAAATCAACCAATTAAACTTGGAGAGGAACAAGCTTACCAATCAAATTGATCTGTTGCGGCAATCGCAGGAGAGCCTTTCTGGTTTCTCGGAAGGGGCGAAAGTTGTCCTGAAAAACCCAAAATTCAGGCAGCAAGGCAAGGGTTTTACTGACCTTGCCACCAAGTTAGAGGTCCCAGAAGTGTATGAAAAAGCTATTACGGCTGCCCTTGGTGAAGCAATTGATCTGCTCGTTTTAGAGGATGGGGAACTTAATGATGTGCTCCTTATGGATATTGCAGCAAGCGTCAGCGAGAAGGTTGCGCTTGCAAGCAGCGATGGTGACCAATCTAAGCAATTGGCGGAACTGCCACTGGATGATGCCATCGTTGGCGTAGCTGCGGAGTTAGTGAACTATCCGCAGCGATTGGCACCAATTATCCATCGGCTGCTTGGAGATTTTTTAGTAGTCAGCTCGATTGATAAGTTATTTCATCTTCCCCAAAAAATCCGTGAAAGTTACAACTTAGTTACGCTGGATGGTCAGGTTTTGCTTAAGAACGGCGTCGCCATTGTCGGAAATCAGCGGCAATCAGGCAAAGTAAGCTACATTCGCAGGTCAAAAGAGCTGGAAGCTGCGCTTGCTAAGGTGAATGCCGCTTGGGAAGAAGCTAAGAATCTAGAAGAAAAATACCAGCAAGAGAATCAGCAATATGAACACTTGCTTTTTGAAGCTCAAGCACGCTTGCGAAGTTTAAATACACAAACGCAACAACTTCATAAAGAATTGTCTGCAGCTGCAGTAGCCATCGATAAACTTAGCAGCCGTAGAAAGTGGATAGAGAATCAGATCGAAGAAAGTCATCAGCAGATTTCTAAGTTGGAAGCAGATCGCCTCGTTCTCGATGAGCAAGAAGGTAAAAATCAATTAGAAATCGAAACGGCGCAATCCGAATTGGAAAAGGTAAAGCAATTGCTAGCAGAGCACTCTACGGAAGATTATGAGCACCAATTTCAGTATTTGCTGATGGAAATTAGGGTCGCTCAGCAGGCAGTTGAACATGAAGCCGCTACCCAAGAAGCTCTAAAACAACGGCTTGCTGAAGACGAACAACGGCTTCATCAATTGACCCAACGAAATGAGGACGCTGATCAAAACCTCCGCGAGCTTAAGGAGCAGAGAGCAGAGCTAAACCAAGCAGTTGTCGAACTCAATAATCAGATTGGTACGCTAAAAACCGAACACTTAGACAAACGCCAGCAACAACTTGCTCAGCTTGAATCCCGCTATCAGGAATTGCTCAAGCAAGAAGAAGCCCACCGCCAGGAGCTCAGCGCTACTGAGCATCAGCTTACACATTGCCAATTAGAGGTTAGCCGCAAGCAAGAAAGGTTGGACTCACTCCGGAATCGCATTGAAAATGATTTTGGACTTATTCAGCTGGAATACCAAGGAGAAAACTTTAATCCTCCACCGCTACCATTCCAGGATTTTTCGATAGATTCATTACGCTCAACGCCCACACCACCTGATACGACCGAAGAGGAAATAAAGGGACTCAAAGCGCAGTTACGCCGGATCGGTGTGGTGAATGTGGAAGCAGAGAAAGAATATCAAGAAACAAAAACCCGCTACGATAACTTCATCAGTCAGATCTCAGACTTGGAGGCAGCCATTAGTGACCTTGAAAGGATCGTTAAAGAACTCGATGAAGTTATGGAACGCGAGTTCCTCGAGACCTTTAAAGCGGTCAGCGCTGAATTTTCGCGCATTTTTACACGCCTATTCAATGGTGGATCCGCACGGCTGATTCTTTCGGATAATAACGCTCCATTAGAGGGAGGGATTGAAATTGAAGCGCGCTTGCCTGGAAAACGCGAGCAAGGGTTAGTTTTACTTTCAGGTGGTGAACGCAGCCTTACGGCTGTGGCGCTTGTGTTTGCCCTTCTGAAAATCTCCCCAACGCCGTTCTGTATTTTGGATGAGGTGGACGCGATGATGGACGAATCGAATGTGGGTAGGTTTATTGATTTGCTTAAAGACCTTTCGAATGACACCCAATTTCTTCTGATTACCCATAACCGTAATACCGTCCAAGCTGCTGATGTCATCTATGGAGTTACAATGGGGAAAGATGGCGTCAGTCAGGTGATGAGCTTACAGCTTGAAGATGTAGATGACGTTTTCCTTAAATAAGCTTCATAAGCAGAATTAATTCCAATTAAAAACAAGAGGCTGACTCTTTAGCCAGCCTCTTGTAGATTAAGAAAAGGTTTTTTACTGTGACTCAGTTGTTGGGTTAAATACTGCGTTTTGCAATGAGCTTGGCACGGCTGGTGTCGCTGGAACATATTCAGTCCAATCCGGTTCGATTACGATATCTGTGCGGGAGTTGCGTAAATCTTGCAGCCAATTAATGAAGGTTGTCGTCTTGTAATTTTCAAAATCGGTCGCATTAAGGTAGTTTTCGCCTTTGGCAAGACATTGGATAATATGGTAACCGTATTCAGTTTTGATAGGGTCACTCACTTGCCCGGGTTCCAGGGCGAAGGCAGCTTCTTCAAATTCAGCTACCATTTGACCTTTTCCAAACCAGCCTAAGTCGCCGCCGTTATCCTTGGTGGCGGTGTCTGTGGAATAGTTAGCAGCTAAATTATTCCAATCTTCGCCATTCTTGAGTAATTCAAGGACGGTATTCGCTTCGGATTCTGTAGCGACTAGTATATGCCTGGCGTGCACCTGCAGTTGTTTAGGTTCAAGATCCGCGGTAATTGCCTCTTTGACTTTATCACGCAGCAACTGAGCTCGTATTGATTTCTCGATCACATCCGTTGGGATACCATAGATTTTTAGATTATCTTGATAATCTTTGAGGTTATTGCCAAAAATCTGTGTGGTGTAGACAGTTGGGGTAGGGGTAATCGTTGGCACACTCGTCGCAGTCGGTTCTAGGGTAGGGGTCGCATCAGTCGGAACTGGTTGAGAAGTTGCGGTTGGTGCCAGCGTTGGTGTTGATGTGTTTGTGGGCTCCCAACCCTCTGGAGTACTTGTTGCCGACGGAAGAGGGGTAGGTGTGTCGGTAGGTTGAATAATCGCTATTTCTGTTAGGGACATCGTGGGTGTGTTTACGGGGGTGGGTGTAATGGTAGGTGTTGGCGTCCCATTAGGATAGAAGTTAAATGCTTCTTGCATTGCTTGTGCAAGCTCTTCATCTGTGACGGTGATTCCGCGCTTGGCTGCTTCTTCCTCGATCAAGATATCTTCAATCATGGTGTTTAGAACTTGTTCACCAACGGATGTCGGGTTATTAAGCGTAAGAACTAAATCCTGTGCACTGGTAAGGAATGACTCACCATAGCTGCCAAACATTTGATAGTAATAGTAATAATTATCGGCTTGATTAATCATGTTCAAACGGGTGTATTTGACCATAGGTTCAAATTCTCGAACCTTAATGGTTTTTTCCCCGACCGAAGCAATTACTTTGTTTGGAGTAATCACATATCTATCGATGAGAACATAGCCAAGTAAAACCACCACAATTACAGTAACTGCGATAGCTCCAATGAGGAGAAGACGCGTTTGTTTCGCCTCTTTTTCCTGTTTAGCGACATGCTTTTTAGTAACCTGCTTGGGTGGAACATTATTTTTGGCCATACTGGATTACTCCTACGAATTTGAGTCGGACCACACGTCACCAGTGAAGGGGATGAGCGCGATATGACGGGCATTCTTAATTGCCTGAGCGATTTCACGTTGATGTTTGGCGCAAGTGCCAGTTTGACGACGGGGGCGGATCTTACCGGTCTCGTTAATAAAACGCATCAGTAAATCGGTGTTTTTATAGTCAATCACCAGATTTTTATCGGTGCAAAACTGGCAATATTTGGGTTTAGAATAATAACGGCGGTTAGAGCCATTGCCATTAGATTTGTAATCGGTCATTTTTGTCCTTTCTATGCCTTTTTAACAATGATATAACGTAACACATTTTCGTTATATCCCAGGGAACGCTTTAGATTGGCGACTTCGTCTGGCTCACACTTGAAGTTAACACAGACATAATATCCCTCGTTCATTTTACGAATGGGATAAGCCAATTTGCGTTTCCCCCAACGGTCGACCTTGTCAATTTCGCCGTTGCTATTCTTGATCAAGGTTTCGATGTTTTCTACAATGCCATCCGTGGTGGCATCGTCCAGGTCTGCCTGGAGAATGTAAACTAATTCATATTCACGCATTTATTTGAGGCTCCTTTCCTCGGGTTTGCTCCTGTTGGTCGCCTTGGGCGGGCAGGAGTGGAAGGTATCAGGTATTCCTGAATTTAACGCTGCTTAGTTTACCACAACATTTTTACAATGCAAGTGAAATCAGAAAAACAAATACCGGCCATTGCCGGTATTTTATTCTTTAAATGGGGCTTTCATGGTCAATCTTCGACTAAAGCCCGGCTGACCAAGGTGTTTACTATCGAGACAATAATCGAGCCTAAAAGAGCAGCCCAAAAGTTCTCCACGTAGAAACCGAAATTAAACCAGTTTACGGTAATTGAAGAGGCTAACATGAATACCGCTGCATTTAAGACCAAGCTGAATAAGCCTAAGGTTAAAATAATCATCCCACACGAGGCAACCTTAAGGAGGGGCAGTAAGGTGGCATTCAGCAAGGAAAGCACCAAAGCCATCACCGCATAAGCGCCCCAGCTACCTTCACTGACCTGAATCCCAGGGACTAACCATGCAGCTACCAAAAGTGCCAGAAAAATGGCTAACCAACGTGCTACAAATTTCATCGTCTTATTCCTTTCGTTTTTAGATATTATCTTGCATGGTCATGATGGCTTCACTAGATAATCTATCGATTTATAGCCAGAGGCGCCCTTGACAGGATTCGAACCTGCAACCAACAGCTTAGAAGGCTGCTGCTCTGTCCATTGAGCTACAAGGGCTTCCAAACTTATTGTATAACAAACTAGGCTAATTATATAGGCTTTATTCCTCGATAAACTTTTCCGGAGCCTATCGTTCTAAGAATTAGATCTGCAGGTCGATTAATGAGCTTAGAAAGCTCAACCGGTGTTAGCGGCTGATTTTGATTGACCAAAAAAATTTTAAAGATGGCATCGACTAAGGCAGTATTCTCAGAAAGAAAATCGGGTTTGCGGGCACAGTGATTAATGAGCGTGTAGAGAAGAGCATCTTCTTTTGTAACCTCACCGGTCTGTGGATTGACCAAGTCAATTTGATCTTCGTAGCTAAAGTTTGCTAAAATTTTTTTATGTTCCTCGCAGAGAAAGGATTGGAGGTAGACTTTCCAGTTTTGGTCCTGATTTTTCCACCAATCAAAATCAACTCTAAACTTCGTGTTTAGCGTGGGTTTGATTAGGCTTGAGAACTTAGAATCCATTTAATCTCCTGTTAGTCTGTTTCTGCCAAGTTGTAATAATTATCTCCAACATGAACAAATTCGCTGCTCTTCGATAAGACTGCTAACAGATCAAAAGGTGGTGTGCGGCGGATAACATTAATCGAGGCATACAAATCAATAAAGTGGACATGTCTCTGATTGTCTAGCTTAGAGAGCTCGGTCATCATGCGTTTTACGTCCGATTTCAGGCTGATATTTTTTGAGCGCCGTTGGTTCCATAAATTATCTAGGGAAGCGACATCTGGGATAGCAATAGCCATGCGATCATGGATACCTGCGTAAATTGGTTGCCGCAACAACGCAATAACCAAACCACCATCGGCACCGACCAGGACGGTTTTGATCCACTCTTTATTCGAGCGCTTTTTCTGCGGTACGATTTTTACGACACCAGGGTCTTCAGTGGCAGCAATTTCGATAATACTCCCCGGGATGAGGTTTTGTCTTTCAAACCAATCACGCAAACCAAAGACATATCGATGCGGGCGAACGACCCAGGCAGAAATTTTTTCATCATTTTGTGCATCCACGAGCGTAAATTTAACATGCTCTGTTTCCAAAGCTGTCGGGAAGATTTGGGCTGTCGCAGAAGTAATTGGGAGAGTACCTGTACGCCAATGGGGATAGTTTAGGACAATAGATGTCTGGTTAATTTGTTCCTCGGGTTCTGGAATTTCGCTTAGGGTCAGCTCATCATTTAAGCTGAGGATCATCTTAAGCGTGTCCTCGGAAATTTCCGGAAGTTCTGTAATTTCAGTAACTTCAGGTTCAACCCTTAGATAAAGCGGCACTTCCCGAACCTCTTCAGGTTCGAAACGGCGTAAAAACCAGGCAATTTTGCCGCTTGTTCCAACCTCATCAAAGCGTGGATCTTCTTGCATCGCGTAGTTGAGAGAGAATTCTAAAAGCTTCAAGTTATCTGTCTGATCGAGTTCCATTTGCTTGAGCAACTCTTCAGGGCTCATCGGTCCGCCTTTTTGGGCATCTAATAAAGCTTCAGCGAGATTAAGGTAACCCTGGTTGATATCGATGAGCAAAGACTTTGGAAACCATGTTCCACCAATGCGGACGATATCGCTTTGCTCTTCGAGCGCTACCCGCAGCTTCTTCCTGATATCTGCTCCATAGGTCTTGAGCACCGTTTCGACTGTCTGATCATCGCTCGAATCAACTTTATTACGTTGGGTATTAAGGGGATGCTCTGCCAATTCAGCTGCAAATTCGCGCTTTTCACCGTCCTCGAATTCAACGGTGATTACCTTGAATTCCCCGATTTCAGGGTTGTTCCCCTGCCTGGCAGCACTAACTGTTCCGCTTTTCCAATCCAAATGTGGAAACGTTATTTGTTCTCCGAGCGTGTATTGTTCTTTAGGGAGATAAACTTTGCCTAGGGTCTTCTGACGTTCTTCGAGCACTTTTCTTTCATGTTCTAAGCGGTTATGGACGAGGATTCTGGCTAAACTTTCAATGGAAAGAGGGGTTTCTGTCTCAAAAAGGTAAGCCAGTAAATCTTGTAAGTCTGCGTCTGTAATCGTGAGATTTTTCCAACGCTCGTTATTTGAATTATTATGCGGTACTGCCATTCCGGACCTCATACATTTATTATTAGTGGCTGAATTATACATGAAAAAGGCACAATATACATGTTTACAAGAATGCGTTAGATAATAGCTAGAAGCATTGCGCATAGCCATTATATAATAACTAAATTTTACATATAATTTGTTTACTAATCGTATCAGAAAAATTTCTACTTTACGAAAAATGCTATCAGGATGCCAATAAGCAGCCCCAGAAAAGAAGATACGACTAGCATAAATGCTTCCCCCCGCTTTATTTTTTGTTTAATTGCTTTTGTTGGGACCGTAGTGCCCAAATAGATGGAACTTCGTCCACCTCGCCTCTCAATTTTTATGGTTGGCTGAGAGCTTAGATCAACTTCTCTGGATTGCTGGGATAATATTGAACGGATTGGCTCAGGATCTATGACCTGTTGTGCACTCTGAGCCAAGTATTCCAATCGCACTTCATCAGGAGCTGAAGGGGGTGGGGCAATCGCCTCTTTACGTTCATGCCCTCTTTTCCCTATTGGCAGCAATATATTCCAAAAATGGATTTCTAATGTTTTGAACAGGTTTATCATTCGGCTTTCTATCCTCTGGAAGAAGACATTTTTATGATGTTTCCTTCCTCATCCGCTACGACCCGTACTGTCTGTTCCAAAGCTTTCCCTGTTGGAAGTTTATTGGTTTTTGTAAAAATCAATAAATATCTACTTCCTTGGGCACTAACCTTAGGTTTGACTCCTTGAAGTGCGGGAACACGAGCGTAAACACTTTGGCAAACCTTTTTTATTGCTGCGGAATCCATGACTTTACCCTTTGATTCATCTTGATTGATATGAACGCCGCCTGAGAAAAGCGGGCACATCTAAATTGTTTTCCGGCTCTACCTTGGTTAGATAATCCTCCTGGCTAATCTCGTTGAAATCTTGAAACTTTGTGCTTTTGTCAGATTTGTTTTTCTCTGTGTTCCAATCAACGGGGTTCTCTGAGACCGTCTTTTGTTCAAAAGGGACATCATGCGATTTATTTTCCCTCATCTCTCCCGGCTTATTGCCGATTCCAGTCACGATCAGAATGAGTTGTACGCGGTCCTCCATGCGCGGGTCGGTGATGACGCCGGGAATAATATCCGCATGATATCCGGAGGCTTCTTGGAGAATTTGTAAAGCATCGGTAACGTCGCGGAAGGAAAGGTTTGCACTGCCGGTGAAATTCGCGATCATATTCGTGGCGGAATAGAGATCAATTTCATCGAGCAAGGGATGGTGTAACGCTTTTTCGATGGCTTGTTTGACCCGGTCTGGGCCGCTGCCCGTGCCGATAGCCATAAGAGAGCCACCGCCACGCTGCATAACGCTCTTGATATGCGAAAAATCAACGTTAATAAGTCCAGTTTCTGTTATAAGCTCAGAGATGCCCTGTACGCCCTGACGCAGCACATCGTCAGCCAAGGTAAACGCCATTTCTAGCGGCAAATCACGCGGGGCTACCTGAATCAGCTTATCGTTGGGGATTGCGATGAGCGTATCTGCAAACTGGCGCAGCTTTTGCAAACCAAGCTCACAATTTTTTTGCCGTTTCCCCAACTCGAAGGAGAAGGGTTTCGTAACGATGGCGATCGTAACTGCGCCTACCGCTTTAGCCACCTTGGCGGCGATTGGGATAGCACCTGTACCAGTACCCCCTCCCATCCCTGCCGTGAGGAAGACCATTTCAGCGCCGTCCATAACAGCAGCGAGATCGCGGTAACTTTCTTCTGCAGCTGCTTCACCAATTTCAGGAATGCCGCCTGCCCCCAAGCCGCGCGTAGCTTTGGGGCCCAATTGGATCTTGTTAGGTGCTAGATTAGTTCTCAGCACCTGTGCGTCGGTATTACAAGCGACAAAGGTAACCCCTTGCATTCCGCTCTCAATCATGCGGTTGATAGCATTACAACCACCACCGCCTAAGCCCATGACTACAATTTTGGGTTGCGGACTAGAGATCGGGGTTCTTGATGAATAAGAAGGATTTGTGCTCATTGTTTCACCTCGGGTAAATTATCAGGCAGTAATCCTGACACTATTAACAATTTTCTCATCTACTTGGCATCCAGCTTCTCGGAGCATTTGGAGATCATGCTCGCTAAAAGCTGAATCTTCGTTCCATATGGTAACTTTACGCGCGTTCATTGCTTCAATCAGCGAGAAACCAATCGTTGGCCGAGCTTCGCGGATAATTGGACGGACGCGGTCTAATATATTCTCAGGGATTCCCCAGTCATAGGAAGGTAATAGCAAATAATGGTCGATTGGATACAACCACTGTGCGACGCGATCTGCGATAGGGTATTCCTCATCTTTCTTTGAAGTTTCTTTGATTTGTTTTTTATAAAGACTAACCGTCTCTTGTTTTGGATTGCCTTGTTCATCAAACCACGCCGCTTTTTCCAGTGAATCAGCCTCATTTGAGCTAAGCAGCCAAAGCAGGCAACCTATTATCTCCTCGGGTAAGCTATTTTCCTTTTCTGCACCGGCAGGGTCAGAGTTTGCCAACTTCACCAAATCTTCAAAATTAAGCGCAGGGTCCAATTGGTTTTTTTCGATGCTGGCTGCTCCAAACCAAAATAAGAACATTTTAGGCGTGATGTTAAGTGTTGACTTTATAAGGTCTCGGTACCATTCCCAAGTATTGATTCCCTGATGATCCTGCTCGCCAATTTCGGTTTTGCTGTATGGGCGCGGGGATTTCCACTTCGCTGTTGCGCCCTTGCCCCATGTAAGAGATTTAGAAAAGGTTTGGCCACTGACCGCCATATGTAAATTAGCAGTAAAGTCAAGCGAGCGACGCTGTTGAACTAATTGCAAAACCTTTTTCAGGAAGGAAAGATCCCAATAATCACCGCCTGGCTGTAAAGGAGGGAAGACCGGAATAAGATCGTTTTGCTCTGCGATGCGCACAAATGGCAAGTACCGATCTAAAAACCGTTCAACCAGATCTCCCTGAGACCAGGTACCTTCCATCCACGATGACTTTATGTTAGGGCTTCTAAAGAAAACTACATATTTAACGCCCCAACGCGCATAGGCTGAGAGCAGCACCGACAAGTCATCAGGTTTGGTATTGTCATTAATCCGCATGTCAAAGTCAATGATTGGTTGAATACCTCCCTGAACTAAACCAGTAATAAATTCTTCTGGTATTGCCTGGGTGGTTGAGCTTTTTATGACGAGCCAGCCGGCATTGAGCGCTTGCAGCTCTGGCAACCAAAGATTGAGATCCCGGACCTGGTAGTGGTTGACATCTTGAAAGTAATGAAATCCCAGTCGTTTGTTCATGGCTTTTCCTATAGTTAATTGCAAATTCAGCTATGATGATGCAAGATATATGCCATAAATCGTCATATTATTATGCTATAATGTCGCGGATGATTCTAATCACTGGTGGTACCGGCTTTATAGGAATGGAATTGCTCAATCAGTGCTTAGAAAGTGACCGTCCCATTCGGTTGTTAATTCATCCCCAAGAACCCACGTTAAAACTTCCCAAAAGCGTCCAATTTGACGCTGCGATCTGCGCGTTTTCGGATGAACGAGGGCTGAAAGCTGTTCTACAGGATGTTGATGTGGTTTACTTCATTTCCTTAGCCGATCAGATCACCGCGAACATTGACCTCCAACAAATCGAAATTAGAGAAGTCGAAAGTTTTTCCCATGCAGCAAAAGTGGCTGGTGTAAAAAGATTTATCTACTTGAGCCATTTGGGCGCAGATCGCGCCTCGGCTTTTGATCTGTTGAAAGCCAAAGGAATTGCAGAGCACATCATTAAAGAAACTGGCATCCCATATACCATTATTCGCAGCAGTATTGTTTATGGAAAAGGAGATGTTTTTTCAGAAAACCTAGCTCGCTGGATTCGCTATTTTCCTGGTCGTGTACCAATCCTTGGCGATGGCAATGTCAACTTACAGCCTTTATGGGTACGAGATCTGGTGACCTGTATGTTGTGGGCAATGGATATGCCTTCAACCGAAAACAACATCATTGAGATCGGTGGACCCGAATATCTCACTTTGCTAGAAATCCTACAAATTATTGCTCAAAAATTGCGAAAGAAACGCAGTTTTTTTGCTGTGAATACGAACCAATTGCAACGTTGGCTGCGTTTGATACGAAGTTTGCACCATGATTTTCCCCGCACAGCTTATTGGATGGATTATTTTATTGAAAATCAAATTTGTGCATTGGATTCCATTCCGCGCATTTTTGGTATAAATCCTGCAAGATTCCATCAGAACATTGATTACTTAATTCCACAGACAAAAGGAATTTAAAGAAAAAATTATGAAGATTTGCATTCATGGTCATTTTTATCAACCCCCACGAGAAGACCCCTTTTCAAACTATATCCCTGACGAAACTGGCGCAGAACCATTCAGGAATTGGAATGAGCGAATACTTTTTGAGTGTTATCAACCTAACGCTAAAGCGAGAAATTTTGAGAAACTCAGTTTCAACGTCGGCCCCACCTTGTTCAGTTGGTTAGCTGACTTTGATCCTGAAGTGAGCGATATGATCATCAAGCAGGAGCAGGAGAATTACCACCGTTTTGGCGTTGGGAATGGGATGGCACAGGGATATAACCATCTCATCATGCCTTTAGCCACCTTAGAAGATAAAATTACCCAAGTGCGCTGGGGGATAGAAGATTTTTATTACCGCTTTGGGCATAAACCAGATGGGCTATGGCTGCCTGAAACTGCTGTAGATCTAGAAACGCTATGCGTTCTTTCAGATTGCGGAATTAGATTTACAATTTTAGCCCCGTGGCAAGTAATTCCGGAAGAGACAAGCCGGGGTCCTTTTCTGATCGATTTACCTAATGGGCGGGAGCCATTTATCGTATTTACTTATGACCAGGAACTGAGCACCCAGGTTAGTTTTAATCCAAGCGCAACGGTCAATGGCGACCTCTTTTTAGATAATCTTCTCCGTACTCGCCCTGATAACCCCAATGAATTGGTACTAATTGCCAGCGATGGTGAGCTTTATGGGCATCATCAACCATTTAGAGATCATTTCCTTTCTTATCTGATGGACGGTGCCGGCACGCGTAGGAATATCGAATGGACTTATCCGGCTAAGTGGCTGCAAGAGCATGAGGTAACCACCAAAGCTCGACTCGTGGAAAATTCTTCCTGGTCCTGTATGCATGGTGTAGATCGTTGGAAGCAAGCTTGTGGGTGCACACCGAACGCTGTCTGGAAAGCAGCCCTGAGGGACGCTCTTGACCGTACCGCAGTACTGCTGGATACACTCTATGTGCAAACGCTCTCACCCATTTTTCCCGAACCGTGGGAGCTTCGGCATCGGTACATCGAGGTACTTTGGGGCAAGCGCACACTACAAGATTTGTGTTACCAGCTTTCAGGGAGAAGGCTCACGTCAATGGAATTGAATATCGTTCAAGATCTGCTCTCGGCGCAATATGAACGGCAGCGAATGTTCACTTCTTGCGGATTTTTCCATGATGAGTTCTACCGCTTAGAACCGCAAAACAATATCGCCTATGCCGCTAAAGCGGTTTACCTGACCGAACGGGCAACGGGCGTCGAGCTTAGGTCGGTTGTTACCGATTTGCTCCAACGCGTGCAAAGCGAAAAGACAAGCCTGAGGGGCGATACCGTCTTCTCTCAGACGATGATGCGCGCTCAGGCTGAGAAAGCCGCTTAATCCAGCGCTGCTTGGAGTTGATCGAGCCGGAATTCGGATTGCGCAAAAGCTTTTTGCAGCGCATCGAAAATAGGCTCTGCCCGCAAGATAGCTTCAACTTGTTCAACCGAAGAAATGCTTGGATCAGATGCATAACGTAAAATCGTGGCAATGTGCATGTACCAAAGCATGGACTCGAATTTCTCTTTGTTGAACCAATATACCTGGTTATACTCGTTTAATTCCAGATATTCTTTGAATTGCTCATCCTGCAGCCACTGCTCTAGAAGCTTGCTTGGGGTCAAATCTTTTTCGCTTAGCCAGTTCGTGTTAATCAACAACCATTTAATAGCTTGGCAGGCTTTGTAAGCTTCGTAATCGCCGAAACCTAAACCCTTTAGAGTTTCTGTCACCAACTGCGAAGTTGGTTCTTCATCTAAGAAGCGTCGCGCGGTTTGCGTGTTCTCTGCTTCATTAGCAGGACCAGCCAAGTTGCTAAGGAAATTCCAGATAAGCAGCACAAACTTAGCCCGCGGATCGATTTCTTGTAAAGCCTTGCTTAGGAGCGGCGCAATCTTTTTGCTGGAAAGTCCTAGTTTTTTATCTAAGCTTTCTAAGTCAAGAATTTGCCGCAGGCATTTTTCGAGATGTTTGCTCGCTGCTTCGATATCGCCGCCCAATGCAAGCCCTTGGCGCTGCATAGCATAGCCAGCTTGGCTTATCAAGTCTAGATTAACGCGGAGTAAGCTTTCGAGTGAGGCTGGGTTTTCCCTCTCCTGCGCTAATTCAATCAAGTTATTCAAGTTAGTGGGGTTGATGACTTGCCCAAGTGGCTGCAACACTGGTCCAAGCACGATTTCCCGTCTGGCGACATCTAAGTTGGAAACCCCTCTGCCATTGAGGTGTGCGTTCAGTTCCTCGTATTCCCGCCCGCTCACAAGCCGAAAATCCATGAATACGTGATGCTTATAAGCGTCAAGAGCAAAGAACATCCCATGTTCGCGAATATCCTGCACCGAGCGGATATATTCGAGTTTTTCGATGTAGTCTCTAAATGTCACAAAAGTGTTGGAATCACCGCCGAGTTGGAGCGCGTCGGCTAATTCACTTGTCTCCAGATGGGCATTCTCAGAACCTTTCACTAAATAAGGCACCGAGGTTTTAATCCAACCCGAGGTGGAGCCATAGCGGTTGTGGTAAACCACTAAAGCCGCTTGACCGCCCTCGGTATTACTGTAAGCAAAAACGTTCTCATCCACACTTCCTGTAGGCGTATAGAAGTCGTACAGTCTGAAGTTATCCACGTTGGCAAAAACGCGCCGGCGGTGAACAAGAGGGAAAACGTCGGTTTCGTGCCGATGGATGAGATAATAATCTGGGGTTTCATCCCAATAGGGGCGGTAATATTCCATGCCATATTTCTCGGCATAACCCTCGATTTGTCCATGCCCAAACATCGGTAACCCTGGCATGGTGATCATCACGGTACAAATACCAAAGTATTTATCACCTTTGCCAAATTGTTCTACCGCAGTTTTTTCATCTGGATTATTCATAAAGTTAACGTAGCGCTTGAGAATTTGCGGGTCGTAAACCAATGTGTTTTTAATCAGCTGGCGGTATTTATCGTTTTCTTCGTTGCGCAGCATGTTCATAAACGCACTGTTATACACGCGATGCATGCCTAAGGTGCGGACAAAATAGCCTTCCATCAGCCAGAAAGCTTCTGCCAGCAAGAGTGTATCTGGGACCTCTTTAGCCACGCGCTCGACCACCTCGCGCCAAAATTCGTTAGGCATGGCACGGTCAAATTCCTCTTTGGTCATAGCATGCTCAGCACGCGATGGAATGTCGCCTCCAGTGCCCGGCTGCGGGAACCAAAGGCGCTGGTAATGCTTTTTTGTCAGGGTCATGGCTGCATCGAAGCGAATGATGGGGAATTTGCGTGCTACCGAAAGAATGGTTTGGATGACAGCTTCGCGTACTTCTGGGTTGAGGTAATTGAGTTGAGCCGTGTCATTCCAAGGCATACTGGTGCCGTCATTTCCGTGATAGATGAAGCGCGTATCGCCATTGCGGTGGTCATAGCGCTTGAAGACGACGGCAGCATCGCTTCGGGTGTAATAGTGGTCTTCGATGTTAATGCTAATATCTGGGTTTTGGGAGAGATCTGGTCCGTTGAAAGTGTAATTTGGAAATGGGCTGTAACTCTGACCGATAAACCAGTCTGGGTGCTCATAAACCCAATCTGAGTCAATGCCCATGTGATTGGGGACCATATCACTCGCTAAGCGAATCCCGCGCTGGCTGGCACGATGGCTGAGGTTCTGATAAGCGGCTTCTCCGCCTAAGCGCTCGGCGATTTGATAGCGCGCCAGCGAATAGGCTGAGGAGACCGCATCCGGATTGCCGCACATTTGTTTGATGCGGCGGGAAGCCTCGCTGCGTTCCCATAAACCAATCAGCCACAAGCCTGTGAAGCCCCAACGCGCTAACTGATCTAAAGTTTCATCAGGCACTTGATCGAGCCGCTCAATTGGGCGTTGGTACTGTTTTGAAAGCTGATTGAGCCACACAAAAGTGTTTTTGGCAATCATCACCACCCTTGGCATCCAATCGCTATCCGGGCTGAAGCGCTCTACTTCAAGATCCTGGCTTACATAGTCCGGCACCAGCGTAGGCCCTGGGCCGGTAAAAATAGCGCGCTCTTCCTCCTTAATCAAATCAAGGCTGCCAAGCAGGCGATAAAGGAATTTCCCTAAGTATTTCGCCCAATGTTGGCGGATGTACTCTAACTGACCGCTTAAGGATTGCGGCACAACAATGGCAGGCGTGCGCAACATTGTGACAAGGTCCTGATTCTCAGGACCAAAGAAAGGTTGCTGCTTAAAGAACACTTTGATGCCATCAATGATTTGATCGTAAGCAGTGGTTTTTTGGAGCTTACTGTCGTCGAAAAGCTCAGAATAGGGTTCAGCTGCTGGGTTAGCGTTAGTTAACCAGAGCATCAGCAATTCTTCGAGTGCTAACTGATAGTGTGAAACACCCTCTGTTTCGCCAGCGAGATAATCTTTTAAACTAATCTTGCCCTGATAAACTTCCACAGGTGGAAACTCGTTCAAAAAAGCTTCCAAGGTGGATTCAACCTTTTCCTTACCTAATTTAGAGATCAGCTCAGTATAGAGTGCTTCGCGAATGTCCTTTCCATATTCCTGATAGTATTGCGAAACGATAAGATGAAAAATCTCGTCAATCAATCCTAAAGCGTTAATTTGCCCTGGGGAAACGAAGCCTTTGTCTCCCGGTTTTTTCTGAGCATTAATTTGCGCAGCAAATTGGCGCGCAGCCTGAAAATTGGCAAAAATGACATTACCGTTTAGTGAGAATAAGACCTGGTCGAACTGATACTTATCGCGGCTTGCACGGGAAACATGGAACTCCATCATGAGGGCTCTCCTTAATTATGCTGGTTGTGACTCTGCAATGGTGTTCAATAGTACCCAACAGGTTCTACAGCCAAAGGACATATTATCCAGTGGTTTTTGATTCCTTAGGGTGCTCTTGAACACCGGCACTGTGAGAATTTTATCATTCTTGTCTGAGAATGTGGGTGAAAATATTCGAGCCTGATCCGCCGATGTTTTGTGCCATCCCATAGCGGTTGCGCTGGACTTGGGTAGCACCTGCCTCTCCACGTAATTGCAAGGTGACTTCGACAAGTTGGTAAATACCAGTCGCACCAACGGGGTGACCACGCGCTTTCAATCCTCCCATGGTCGCCACGGGGATTTCCCCATCAATCTTTATTTTTTCTTCCAGCGCCATGCGTGGACCCTGACCAGGCTCACAAAAACCGCAAGATTCTAAGGCTAAGGCTGCCATAATCGAAAAGGCATCGTGATATTCGAATACGCCGATATCCTTGGGGCTAATGCCGGCTTGAGCATACGCTTTGCGAGCAGATTCCCGTGCAGCGAAAAGCTGCATGGGGTTTGCGCGGTGCTGAATTGAGATGGTATCCGTTGCTGCTGCAGATGCTGCCACGCTTACAGAGCGGTGCTTCCCATTTGGGCGGGAATTGGTAATAAAAATCGCTGCCGCGCCGTCACAAACTGGCGAAGCATCTAACAAGTTGATCGGGTCGCAGACCATGCCGGCACGTTCAAAATCAGCTGCACTAATCTTGTTGTGAAAGCGCGCATTGGGGTTGTGCACCGCATTTGCATGGGCATTAATCGAAAAACCGGAGAAATCCCGCGCTTCCCAGCCATATTCAAACATATAGCGGCGCATCAATAATGCATTTAGCGCCACAAAAGAGACACCAAAATCGCCTTCAAGTTCAGCATCCGAGGCTGTTACCAAGCTGGCAGTTATTTCGTTGATGGGCGAATCGGTCATCTTCTCCACCCCCACAATGAGCGCAGAAGACAGCTCTCCTGAGGCTACAGCCATCAGACCAGCCCGAAAAGCAGCAGCTCCAGAACCGCAGGCGGACTCGACGCTTAGGCTTTCCTTGTGATGCGCACCGATCCAATCAGCAATGAGTGCACCTAACTGCAATTGCTTATTAGCTGTGCCGGACATCATATTTCCAATAAAAATGCCCTCCGGGTAACCCAACTCGGCATCTTCAATAGCCATGAGCGCAGCATCTCCAGCTAATTCCTTGAGAGATTTCTCCCAATTTTCTCTAACCGGGGTTTGACCAACCCCAGCGATATATACTTTTTCCATACAAGTCCCTTATTCCTCTCAGGTTTCAATTTATTCTATTGCTAAACTCTCTAAAAAACTCTCAAACTTTGTGCGCTTGTAGGTATAATCTCAGAAAATGACCTAAAGGAGCCTAAAATGGCGATCTTTGATATCAGTATAGGCATCGACGAAAGCTTGCCGCTCTGGCCGGGGGACCCAGAATTAAGGCTACATTGGGCAGCGAACATCGAACAGGGCGATTCGGTAAACCTCACTGAACTTTCTATGAGTATCCATACCGGTACGCATATCGACGCACCGTTGCATTTTTTACCTAAAGGTAAACCGATTGATAGTTTGAGCTTGAATGTTTTCGTGGGGGAAGCTCAGGTTGTAGCGATCCCGCCAGATGTGAATTTGATTACTGTTGATATTTTGCAAGATGTATGCGAAATTAATGCAGCCCGGATCCTTTTTAAGACTAAAAATTCGCAGCTTTGGGGTACTTCTAAATTTCAGCAGGATTATGTCGCCTTAGAAGCCAGCGCTGCCCAGTGGCTGGTGGATCAGGGTGTACAGCTGGTCGGGATAGATTATCTTTCCATCGCGCCTTTCAAAGACCCAGCCCCAACGCACGAGATTCTGTTGAGTAATGATGTAGTCATCGTTGAGAGCTTGGATTTGCGTTCGGTTGAACCTGGATTATATACTTTGATTTGCCTACCACTTAAACTAGTGGGCAGAGAAGCTGCACCCGCCCGGGCGATCCTCATGAGCCCTAGCCCTGAAAAATAAGCAGAATTGCGTATAAATTAACCGATTAGCTTTCTATAATCGGCATCGTTATGAGGTGAAAAGCCAAGGTTTCCACATCGCGTGCCTTTTTAGAATCTCCTAACTGCTCAACAATTTCTTCGATGTGGGAGCGGATAACAGGGTCGTCCTGCAAATATTGATAGGGATCTAAATCCCCGGAGAAGATCTCTTCTAACCCCATACGGGTATATAGCTCACTGACCATCCCATAGCTCCATTGATCCGAAATCCTCAGTTCATCTGCCAAGTCTCGCCTGCCGATGGAGAAGATAATTGCCAGGCGAGCAATCTCTTCTTGCCGGGTAGTTAATCCAGAAAAGGTCCTGCCACGCAAAATCATCTTGTTGGGTGGTAAGGCAATATCATTTTGGTAGAAAGCTTCTTCAGCGCCTGGGGTGAGCACAAAATTCCCCTCGGAGGCAAAAGTTAGCGCCCATGCTAATGAAGTTGAAATCTCTTGTTTGAGCAGATAGCCATTGAGAAGGTTTGGATCAGTTTTTCTGAGCAAGCGAAAATTGGTATCAGAAGCAATGAATATCACTTTGGGATGGTTGGCTATTTGGGTTAGCTCATTAAGTTGTTGGCTATATCGAGCCCAGTCCTGGTTTGTATCCAAATCTACCAAGAGCAAATCTGGCTTTGGGAGCATCGGTTTAATCGATCTGGTGAGGTTATCATGCAGCGTGAGTTCAGCAATCACACGCGTGCGCCAATCGCGAACGAGGAGCAAACACATCCAGTTCTGTGAATAAATATCGTCACTTACTATAGAAACTAAAATATCTTTGGACATCATTCCTCTCTAGTAATTATCCATCAAATTCCGGCGTACTTTCTTCAGGTATTATAATTACAAACACTTATTTTTTTATTGAAACGTCCTATGAGGTGAAAAATGACACAAAGGGTAGCGGTCTTGACAAGTGGTGGTGATGCCCCTGGTATGAATGCAGCCATCCGAGCAGTTGTTCGTTGTGGTGTGAGCAAGGGTTGGCAGATGTATGGCGTCTTGCACGGGTATCAAGGTCTTATTTCTGGTAATATCAATCAAATGACCACACGCGATGTGGGTGGGATTATCCAGCGTGGCGGTACGATACTGGGGAGCGCACGCTGCCCAGAATTTATGACGGTCGAAGGCAGAAAACTCGCAATTCGAAATCTAAATCAGGCTGGGATCGATGTATTAGTTGTTATTGGAGGTAATGGTTCCCAAACTGGTAATTATGAATTGCATCGTTTAGGCTTCCCTGTGGTTGGGATTGCCTCGACTATTGATAACGACCTTTCTGGTTCGGATATCACCATCGGCGTGGATACAGCCTTGAATATTGCTCTAGAAGCTATCGACCGCCTAAAAGTGACAGCTTCTTCCCACCAGCGGGCATTTATCGTCGAAGTGATGGGGCGCAAGTGCGGTTATTTAGCTCTTATGGCTGGCATTGCCGGCGGTGCTGAAGCCATCACTCTGCCAGAGGTACCGACTAATCCCGAAGAAGTTGCCCAAACTTTACAGCTTGCTTATGAGCATGGCAAATCCCATGCCATTGTGGTTGCCGCCGAAGGCGCCGATTACAACGCTGCTGCTCTGACGGAATTTTTTGTCAGCAACAAAGAACGTTTAGGATTTAGTGTGCGTTCGACTATCCTGGGACATGTACAACGCGGCGGCAATCCTAGTGCATACGACCGCACGCTGGCAAGCCGCTTTGGCTGTGAGGCTGTTGAAGCCATCGATCGGCAAGAATTCGGCGTCTTGGTAGGTCAAATGCACGGGAAAATTGCAACGACACCCTTAGAAGAAGTGGTTAATACCAAAAAAGAACTTGATCTGGAAATGGTGAAATTGGCTAAGCTTTTGGATTAACCTATTTCATGCGTAAGTAAGCTTCCATAAAGTTATCTAGATCACCATCGAGAACAGCTTGCGTGTTAGACGTCTCGTAATCGGTACGGTGATCCTTAACCATTTGATATGGGTGCAATACATAAGACCGAATTTGGCTGCCCCATTCCACCTTTTTAAATTCGCCTTTGAGCTCTGATACCATTTCCTCGCGCGCTTGCATTTGTAGTTCAAAGAGACGGGAACGTAAAACCTTGAGCGCATTCTCTCGGTTCTGCGTTTGAGAACGCTCATTTTGGCATGTGACGACCAATCCGGTGGGGAGGTGGATAATGCGCACAGCGGTCATGTTCTTTTGAACGTTTTGCCCGCCAGCTCCCGAAGATTTATAGACTTCGATGATGATATCGTCGGGATGAATCACGACTTCTTCGTTATCCTCCAGCTCTGGCAAAACTTCTACCAGAGCAAAGGAGGTATGCCGGCGATGGGCGGCATCAAAAGGGGATAGCCTCACCAGGCGGTGAACACCTTTTTCGGCTTTGAGGTATCCATAAGCCATCTTGCCTTGTATTAAAATGGTTACCGATTTGATACCGGCTTCTTCGCCGCTGCTCCGGTCTAAGATTTCTGTTTTATAACCGTGCTGCTCCGCCCAGCGCAGATACATCCGTTCTAACATCTCCGCCCAATCTTGGGCTTCAGTCCCTCCAGCCCCGGCGTGGATGGCTAAAATTGCATTTCCTTTGTCGTACTTGCCAGAGAATAGCAGCTCAGTTTCTTTTTGCGCCAAGATTTGCTCAAGAATTTCAACTTGGCTTTCAATCTCCGTAGTTAAAGAGCCGTCATCCAGTTCAAGTAGTGATTTGAGCTCGTTTATATCGGAAGTCAGTTTGTGCCACTCATCGATTGTGCTGTTCAGTTCCGCGATGGATTTCATAACCTTTTGAGCAGCTTCTGGGGAATCCCAAAATCCTGGTGCTTCTGCTTGTTGTTGCAGGTCTTGTAGTTCTTGCTCTTTTACGGCTAAGTCAAAGATGCTCCTGAAGTGCATGGCTTTGAGTCTCTAAGGCTTCGATGCGGTCAGATAAATCAGACATTTTTTACTCCAAAATTAGCGTTCTAGGATGCCATCTACAAAGGCATTGCGGTCAAAAAGCTGCAAGTCATCCATTCCTTCGCCTAATCCAGCGTAAAGGATCGGGAGATTGAGCTGGTGTTTGATTGCAAAAGCCATCCCACCTTTCGCAGAGCTATCCAGTTTTGCCAAGATGGCACCATTTAGGTCTACGGCTTGCTGGAATGCCTTGGCTTGCTGGAGCGCATTTTGCCCCGTGGTGGCATCTAAAACGATCCATGAATGGTGGGGGGCGCCCGGCAGGGCTTTGCCAGCCACACGGTAAACTTTCTTGATTTCTTCCATTAAGTTATAGCGCGTGTGCAACCTGCCAGCTGTGTCGATCAATACCACGTCCATCCGCCGCGCAATCGCTGACTTAATGCCATCATATGTTACCGCGCCGGGGTCACTGTTGGGCGTGGAAGTAATAATAGGAACGTCGACACGTTCGCTCCAAATCTCTAACTGATCGGCGGCTGCTGCCCTAAAAGTATCCCCTGCAACCAAGAGGACTTTTTTTCCCATCTTTTTGTAACGTGCAGCCAGTTTAGCAATTGAGGTGGTTTTTCCAGAACCGTTGACACCCGCAATCATGATGACGGTAGGCTCTGCGGAAAGATCTGGTTCTTCTGGCTGATCTAAAAGATTAATTAATTCTTCTTTTACGAGTTGATAAAGTTGTTCGGTGCGCGTAAGCCCTTGCTTTCGCACTTTTTCCATGCAGTTCTCGATGATGCTGGATGTTGTTTCCACGCCTAAGTCAGCTTGGATCAGCAAGGCTTCTAGCTCATCCCAGGAATCCTCATTAATCTCGGTAGTACCGAAGAAGTTCGCAATGCGCCCAAAGGTTACATTGCGCGTTTTGGTTAGGCTTTCGTGCCATTTATCAAAGATATTTGTCATAGGGCTTGTATTATAACGGAATGTTCGCCAAGACGGTTAAAGGAATAAGATTGTAATCACAACTAATAGGACTAGTAGTGAAGTAAACCCTAAAGTGGAACAACCGCAACCTCGCAAAATGCCAGCTCCAAACTTTCTCTGCCTACCGCTTTTAGTTAATGGGATGCCTGTTTTTCTCGATATTCTCTGTTTGGCTTGCGTGATTCCTAAAGCCCGCTTCCAAGAAAAACCACCTCGGTTTGGCATTGCTCTCCTAATCTTAGCTTATTACTAATTATTATCAAACGTTTTTTCAGCACTCGCGAGCTGACCACAGCCGGCTTGGATCTCAACACCGCGCCGTAATCGTATTGTTACAGGGATTCCATGTTCTTCGAGGGTAGCAGAAAATGCGTGCACTTTAGTTTTCGAGGATCCTTGCAGAGGGTAATTTTTACTCGGGTTAAGTGCAATTAGATTGACATGACAAAGCATGCCTTTTAATAAACTGCTTAAGGCAAGTGCTGCCTCATGCGAATCGTTTACGCCATCGATGAGTGCATATTCAAATGAAATCCTGCGGTGAGTTTGCTCAGTATATGCTTTGCAGGCGGGAATAAGCTTGCTCAGCGGGAACATGCGATTGGCTGGCACGAGTTGACTGCGCAAGGAGTCATCGGCTGCATGCAAGCTAACAGCTAAGTTGACTTGCAGGTTCTCCTTGGTGAATTGTTCAATCTTGGGAATAATCCCAACCGTACTGATGGTGATGCGCCGAGCCCCGAAGTTCATCCCTCGAGGATCCATCAAACGACGCAACGAATTCATTGTCGCTTCGTAGTTTAGAAAGGGTTCACCCATACCCATATAAACAATGTTGGTTAGGTTTTGGTCTTCAGCCTTTAACTTACGCATGAAATGCAGAACCTGGGCTAAGATTTCCCCTGAACTTAGGTTTCTGATAAAGCCCATTTGCCCCGTGGCACAGAAAACGCAGCCCATTGGGCAGCCAATTTGAGTGGAGATGCACAGGGAGTTGCGTCGCTCATAACGCATCAGAACCGTCTCAATGCTGAGGTTATCGGGTAGTGTAAACAAAACTTTTTCGGTTAAGCCGTCTTTAGAAAGCAAAGATTTCTGTACACGCAGAGGGTCGATGATAAATTGTGCGGATAAACTGTCGCGTAAGTCTTTGGGGATGTTTGAGAACTGCGCAAAATCGGCAAAGTAGTGAGTGTATAGCCCTTCCCAAAGCTGCTGAGTCCGGAAAGCCGGTTGGTCTAGCTCAGCAAGGGCGGCTGCTAACGCCTCAAAATCGAGATCGTAAATAAGGCGTTTAGCCATAAACGAGCTCGGTTAAGTCTTTTGCAATTAAATCGGGTTGTGGCTGCCAACTTCGCGCTTTACTTTCATCCGTCACACCAGAAAGCACAAGCCCTGCCAGACAGCCAGCTTTTTGCGCGCCGGCGATATCGGTCTCTAAGCGATCCCCAATTGCCATAATCTCAAGCGGAGCAAATCCTAAAGTTTGAAAGGCGAGTTCGTACATTGGCGTCTGTGGCTTGCCAATCAAAAGGGGCTGCATCTCCGCTGCAGTAGCAATCGCTGCAACACAGGCACCTGCTCCGGGAAAGAGCCCTTGGGGGGTGGGGAAGGTGGCGTCCATATTTGTGGCGATAAAATCAGCTCCCTGACGGATTTGCGTAGCGGCATTGCTTATTTTCTCATAGGTGAGGTTGGTATCCATAGCCACTAAAACAACTTGCGCTGAATCCCTTTCGGCATCATCGCATACCTGAAAACCGTGCTCACGGATAATATCTTTGAGCGAAGCAGAACCTACCACATAAACCTTGCTATTCGTCGGGTAGTGTTGTTGTAAATACTTAGCCGCCGCCATGGCGGAGGTGATGATCTGCTCTGGTTCAACTTGAACGCCAAACGAAGCAATTTTTTGTTGATACTCTTCGATAGACTTTGTTGCATTGTTAGTTGCAAAAACGACTTTTAAACCTAAATCGGAGATGCCTTTGAAAACATAAGGCAAATCTCCGATTGGTTTACTATCTTTCCAGAGGACCCCATCCATATCCAAGATTAATCCCTTAAGCTCAGGGAATTTATCTGTCAGCATAGATCCTCCAGTATATTTTTGCTCTTCTTATTCTTTTTCCGGTGGCCGCAGCACTTTATCCACGATGCCGTATTCAGCTGCCTGATCTGCAGTCATATAAAAGTCTCGGTCTGTATCTCGGCTGATGACCTCAATGGGTTGACCCGTAGCTTCAGCTAAGAAAGAATTGAGCTCATCTTTCAGCCGTAGAATTTCCTTCGCCATAATTTGAATATCCGTAGCTTGACCCTCGGCTCCACCTAAAGGTTGATGTAAGTGAATGGTCGCATGCGGTAAAGCGTAACGCTGCCCTTTGGTGCCGCCAGCTAAGAGGACTGTTCCAAAGCTAGCCGTTACGCCTACGGCAACCGTGCTAATCTTATTCGGGATCATTTGCATCGTATCTAAAATAGCCAAGCCTGCGTAAATCGATCCGCCAGGTGAGTTAATGTACATCTGAATGGCTTTATCCGGGTCTTCCCGGCTGAGATAAAGCAATTGAGCAACGACCAAATTAGCGATTTGATCGTTTATCGCTGTCCCCACAAAAATGATACGTTCCTTCAGCAGCAATGAGTAGATATCATACGCCCGCTCACCAGCTCCGGTAGCTTCAACAACCATGGGAATAACGGATTTAAATGTGTCTTTATCCATAATTTTCTTTTCTCCGTAATGTTTCTCAGAAGCTTACCTTAGTGTTGTAAGAGAAATATCAAAATCTATATACAAATTATGCTTCGCTTTCTGGTTCTGTTTCTTCTTCTGCAGCTGGTTCTTTTTCTTGTTCTGTTTGGATTTCCTCCGAGCCTACTTCTGATTGGTTGGATTGTTCCTCACGTTCTTCTGCTTGAAGAGATTCAGGCGCTGCAAGCCGGCGTAACTGTAGACGGAGGGCTTCTTCGAAGGCTTGCTCCGTGGCAAGAATAGAAACACTTTGAGTGAATTTTCTTTCGCCTAAGCTGCGCTGCACCTCTTCCAGTTCACCCGAGCGTATTAGTTCAGAAAGAACATTGCTAATTTGTCTCTCCAGTTCTTCCTTACTTATTTGAATATTGTATTTCTTTACGATTGCTTGCTTAATTAGGGAGCGCTCCAAACGATCGACGGCAGAGGGGCGTACTTCCTTCTTGATAAATTCTTCTTTATCGAGCTTCCGCAGCTTAAGATATAAATCGAGATTCATCTGTTGATGTGAAAGTTCATGCTCCAGGTCATCTAAGACGTCCTCTACTTCTTTGGAGAGCACCTGAGGGGGATACTTAATTGAAGATTTTTCCCGAATCCGATCAATCAATCCATTGTAGTAATTCTCATCATATTCTGCTTTTGCGCTTGTTTGCATGCTATTGCGAATGTATTCTTCTATCTCTTCACGAGATTTAAAGTCTCCCATCTTCTGTAAGAAATCTTCATCAACTTCTGGTAATTCCAACCCTTTCACCGATTGGACTTTCACTTTGAAAATGACACGCTTACCGACCAGGTCCCCATCTGGAGTATCATCGGAGAACTCATGCTCAATGTCGAGCTCGTCGCCAGCGTTGACGCCAATCAATTGCCGCGCAAACCCCTTAAAAGGCCACTCGGTTTCATTCTGTTCTTTTTCTGTAGGAATGAAAACTTGTTGGGGGGTGGATTGAATAAGTTCTGCTTCCTCTCCTTCTTGGGCTTGGGCATTCACAGCGCTAAGCGTGAAAAAAACTAAATCGCCTTCTTTCGCTGGAGTATCAAGCGGAATAATGGTGCTTGCGTTGCGTCGCGCTGCGAGAAGAGTTCCTTGGACATCTTCCTCGGCGATTGTTGGTGGTTCATAAGGCTCTTTGAGGTCATCTAAATTGCCAAGTTCCACAGTCGGTTCGAGTGGAATCGTGAAAAAGAAAATTACAGAATCTTCAATTTTTACATCATCTAAGGCGCCCGGTCCAGAAGGTTTGATACCTGCTTCCTTGACGACTTCGGGATAAAACCTATCCACCATCAAGTCTATAGCGTTATTCATTATGGTTTCTTCACCCACATAGTTCACAACCATGTTATAGGGCGCTTTGCCAGGACGGAAACCAGGAATTCGGGTTTCCTTTGCTAATTGACGAGCTGCTTTTCGCTCATAGGTTTCTAAAACCTCCGTATCAAACTCAACGGTTACTTTTGCCTGATGGTCTTCGGTAAAATCGGTTTGAATCTTCAAAATATGCCTCTCAACAATCAATTTTTAAGTAAATGCTGTGGGGAAAGAGAGGCTCGAACTCTCACGCGTTGCCGCACATGATCCTAAGTCATGCCTGTCTGCCAATTCCAGCATTTCCCCTGGGAAATGAAATTATAAACAAGTCGGATATTCCCGTCAAACAAATTCTGAAAAGCAGTACTTTTGGTAATAGTTTCATATTTTCAGAGATTAGACAGAGAAGATTACAGAATTCTGGAAGGTGCTAAAATATCAACAATTTGTTCATTTACTACATATTTATCGGAGGTAAATATGCTTTCACTTTTAAACATACCTGGCTTTCTTGGAACAAAGGCTTCGATGCTCTCAGATATTTCTTTAGTTTTATGTGCCATTTCGCTCGTCCTTTTTATCCTGGGTGCGGTCCAAGCGCGCTCGCGCAAATTTCGCCAGCACAAGGTAACTCAAACTGTAGCCATTATTTTGGTCTTCTTGGCGATCGTCTTATTTATGGCGCCAGTTTATACTCAGGATTACGAAGCAGCGGGCACCACGCCCTTCCTTCCGAATGGTTTGGTTGCACTGCACGCCGGGTTGGGTGGTCTCACGCTTTTGTATGGCATTTATGTGACTTTGGTCGGTTATAACGTTTTCCATGCAAAAAATAAGAAGTTGCTTATGCAAATCGCTACCGTGCTTTTTATTATTGTGAATATCAGTGGCATCGTGATTTACCTCAATTTATATCTATGAGATTGAATCTTCCATAAAGCCCCACTCTCCTGAAGGAAATTCCTGCCTTCAGGAGAGTTTATTTACGCAATTTTGACAGAAGCTATAATAGATTAAGAATCCTTTTTCCAAAAAAGCTGTTTGCTTATGGCTGAACAAATACGCATCGGCACTTCGGGTTGGCTCTATAAACATTGGCAGGGGATTTTTTATCCTGAGGATATTTCTCAAAAGCAGTGGTTTGCGTATTATGCGCGTTCTTTTGATACTGTAGAAATCAACAGCACTTTTTACCATCTCCACAACGCGAGCGTATTCGAGCACTGGCGGCAACAAGCTCCAGGTGGCTTCTTATATTCAATCAAAGCCAGCCGTATTATTACGCACAACCAGCGGCTCGAAGGCTGCCAGGACACATTAGAAACCTTTTTAAGCCGCGCCAGCCTCCTGGGGGAGACCTTGGGTCCTGTCCTTTTCCAGCTGCCGCCTAGTTTCTCGCTTGATCTCAGTCGGTTCGAAAGCTTCTTGGCTCTCCTGCCCCAG
This sequence comes from Anaerolineaceae bacterium, assembly GCA_040766895.1. GTDB lineage: Bacteria > Chloroflexota > Anaerolineae > Anaerolineales > Anaerolineaceae > Mesolinea. The sequence goes on from JAXGPR010000002.1 coordinate 56,245, forward strand.
GGGTTTTCGTACGCGATGGAGTTCCGCAACCCCACCTGGTTGACGGAAGAGGTCTTTGCGTTGTTGGAGCGCTTCGGCGTGGCGCTCTGCATTCACGATATGCCCCCGCTGCAGGTGCCGTTACGCATTACCGCTAAGTTCGTCTATTTGCGCTTCCATGGCGACGTTGACCATACTGGTGATTATCCTCTCGAGACGCTCGCGCTCTGGGCAGAGCGGATGAAAGCCTGGCAGCGCCAGGGACTGGCGGTTTTTGCATACTTCAATAACGACACCGGCGGGATGGCAGTGCGTAATGCACTGACGATTAAGCAGCTCTTGGGGCAGGGCAGCTGACCAGAGCGTTCAAACTTCTAAAAGCGCCCTGTTCCAAGTATCCAGTGGCAGTTGAATGCCACCTTTGAGCGTCCATTCCAAGAGCACCTGCGGGTCAATACCAAAGGGCAGCAGCACACTCCCGCCGGCTTTAGCCAGCAATTCCAGATACTTGTGCTGATTCAGCTTGGCGGGGTCCACTTGCCCGCCTAATTCCCAAGCGTATACATCCGGCTCGCCCTGCATAAATAGGAAGCGCACACGCTGCCCCGGGCGGATCTGCATGCCGGCAGCTTGCAGCTGGCGTGCAGCGCGCACCGAAGCCGTGGCGCTCTTGTAAGCCTCCAAGGCGTAGCTAACCTTGCCATTCACCACCAACAGCTCCGGCGGCACCTGACCTTGCTTCAACTTCCTGACGGATTGTTCATACACCTGAAAAGCTGCGTGCAAAGCCTCTGGCAATTCGGCGCGGGTTTTTGCCTGACCCAGGCAAGTGAGCATTTCGGTTTGCACCTGAGCGATCCAGCGTGGGGTATCCCGCCGGCGGGCTTCCAAGCCGCGCACTTTAATCTCGCCGCTCTGGAAGACGCCAAAATAGCGGTTGGGGATGGGCACACGTGGGTCGGTTTTGGAGGGCAAAAAAGCCACCCAGCGGTAAATGCCATCTAGGGCAATCGCCAGCCCAGTGCGGCTGGAAATCTTGTGCATCACGTCTTCGAAATGCTCTGGCTTGCTGCAACCCTTTTTCTTCAGCCAAAGGGCATCCACGTACATGTGCAGCACTTCGAAGCCTTCTTCCTCGGCGACTTCTTTAGCGCGCAGCAGCACCTCGCGCCCGCCTTTAGTAACTGCCTCGTGTGCTTCGATGCGCCCGTAACGCGCATTTTTGTAGCCCAAAAAACCAAAGCAAACCACCAGCAGCCATTTCAGCGCCGCGGAGCGCGCTTTTAACGTCTTTGCCATGGGATGGTCAGGTGGGTAAAAGCGGGTTTTGGTTTTGAGTGCCACGCGCTTCTCGTAGATGGGCTTGAGCGTCAGCGGGACCACGCCCAGCTCTTCGCTAGCTGGTGTGAGCACATCTGGCAGCGGCACTTCCGGAGAAATATTGCCATGAATGATGACTGCTGGGTACATGGAGACGAAATCGATCTCAGCTACGTCGCTGTGCAGCCCCACTTTGGGCTGGTAGATCATCCCGCCGCGATCGGACTGAATCAGCTGCAAACCGCTTTTAAACTCTTCTACTTGGCGCTTTTGATAGGGCACCAGGATGTCTTTTTGCAGTGCGGTAATTACTTGCATAGCTGAGATGCCCTGACCAGGCGAAACGCGCGCCGCTTTTTCGATGGGCAGGGTGGTAACGCGCGCCATCTCTAACGTGCCGGCTAAGCTGTAATCGGACCACATCATCGCGGATTTGCGGTCAACGTGGCAGCGCCCGAAGAGGTGCGCTTCCTCCGGGCGGAAAATGATATGACCATACGAAAAATAGGTGATTTCTTTCTGCCAGCGCACCGGCCGGCTGAGGTCGCGGTTGAGCGCCAAGGGAATGCCTAACTGTTCTGATTGCCGTAGCAGGAAGGGCAGCAGCCAACTATCTCCCCAATCCGTTACCAAAATGTCTGGGTCATAAGCTGCGAGGGCTGCATTGATCGCTTGCAGGTAATTGCCCTGCGCGTCCAGCGGCAGGCTCTGGCTAAAGCGGTCCGAGCGCAGGCTGAGCGCCTGCACTGCGCTGTGGGTAGGGTCTACGTCGGGCGTAAGCTCCAGAATGCGCAAGGGTGGCAGCGCGGGCATCACATCCCAGCGGCTGTTGAGCGTCTCTAAGGATTGGATGCGGTTCTGGCTGTCGGCTTCCAACTGGCACAGCGCCAAAGGAAAGGCGCCATAGCGCGCGATGTAACGCGTGCTAATGGTTACATCTGCGTCGTACCAAATCAGGGTGGGGAATTGGTCTTCTAGCCGGTGGAAAAGCTCCACTTGGTGGGCAGGTGTATCCACGTCGATCGCTAGTACGTCAACCGGATCCGCTACAAAGACGTCTTGCTTTTGTTGGCGGGTGAGCTTGGTGACGGCTGGCTCTTTGCGCAGCGCCTTCCATAAGCGGCGCAGGTCATCGGAGGCGCCGGCAGCGTAAAACGTGACTGGAAAGCGCTGGGTGAAGCAGACACGGCTGTCATCACTTTCGGAGATAAACCACAGCGTCAAGCCGTCTTGCTGGTTGAGGTACAGGTCCAGCAGCCATCCGCGGAAGGTTGGGTTGCTCATGGCGCCTCTTCGAAAGCGGTGTAGGAGACAGAAACAGATAAATCTGCTGGCACAGCTTGCGGGCTTTCAGCTGCTAATTCAAGCGCCTCCTGCGGAGCGAAGTTTTCCAGCGTTTCATTGAGCAGCTGCAAAAAACGGGCTTCTTTGCCAGAATTAAGCTGCACTTGTGGGTCAGTAGATGCCTCGGCTTGGGCAACCTGCCTTTGCAGAGCCTTGAGCTCTTTGTAGACCTCCAGCAGAATGGCGATCAGGTACATATCCAGCGGGTAAAGGTTGGAAGCGTAAGAAGCCTCTGCCAAATGCTGGCGGGAAAGCACCAGCAATTCCTCCAGCAAAAGTTGGTCATCTTTACGCAGAGCGCGTTCAAAGCGCTTGAGGGCAGCTTCTTCCTGCAGCCAGGTTTGGGTGATGGATGCAATTGTGCGGCCCATAAAAGCTCCTTTCTATTCTATCGATAAAGCGATAAAGCGTTACATCATCGCAAATAGCGTCGGCTGCAAACCTTGCTCGGCAGGCAGCGCGGACGGCTCTTCCCAATGCATGTCCGAAGATGAGCGTAGCTGGTCTAAAAAGCCAGTGCGTGCGGCAGAAATCTGCGGTACAGGCTTAGCACTCACCACCACGGGGGCGCTCTGACCCAGCAGCCGTAGGCAAGTCAGACTGCGCGTGAGCAAGCGCTGACTGTCTTTCAGCTCCACATCTTCATCCAGGAAGGTAGCCAGCAAATCCAGCACAATCAGCGGTTCGTGGGGCGGCGCTGCAGCAACGGCTTCCAGCATGGCTAGCACCTGATAGCAGGTGAAAGCCCGCGAGAGGCGGATATTTGCCATTACAGCGGCTGGGTCGGAGGTGTAGGGGCGGATGGTTTTAGCCACCGCATACATGTTCGAGCGGTTGCCGCAATCCAGAATGGTGGCGCGCTGCTTGAGCGCTAAGGCAGCCACAAGCTCCAACATTTTCTCTGTGAGCGCATGCTGCCCAATGACCACCAGCAAGCCGGCGGGTAAGGGGTCCTTAAAGGGAATTAAGCTGAAATCTGCGTCCATATTCATATTATATAGAATATTTGTTCTATGTCAAGAGGCTATAGAACATCTGTACTATTTTACAGCTTGTTTTGTCTGGCTGCAGGGGAGGAGCGTGTGAACGTCACCGGAAAAAGCTGATCCGATTGGTTATAATAATGCGCGAAAAGAGAGACATTTTACAGGTAGATGCATAAAGATGACAACGATTAAAGGTAACGAAAGTGGCACCACGCTGCGCAACCGATTGAGCAAATCGATCGTGCAGGCGCTCCGCCTGCTCATGCAAAAGCAAGAGCCGGACGCAGAAAGCCGCGACTTGGCAGCTTATATTGTCTTGGCATTGGAGAAAATTACCGAGTCTGTCGAAACTACCGCCAGCGCTTGGGAGAAACGCGATTACTGGCTGAAAGCCGATCGCTTCCGCCAAGAATGGGCTTGGTGTGAAGCCAGAAGCCAAGCTTTGGCAGAAGCATTGCGAGCGGATGACTGGGCTGGTGTAGCACAGGAATTAGCGTTCATTGGTCAAGCGCTGCGTGGGGTGGAGGTAAGCACTAATAACCGCATTGGGAAGCCTTGGGTTGGTGCATGGGAAAAGTTTTCAGAACGACTTGCGTAGATTTTGAATGGCATTTTGACATTTGCTCAACCCTTACGGTACAGAAATAATGGGTGAGGCATAAAAACCGAATTTTGGTTTATGGTTATGATAAGTATCATTATCATAAGCATTTGATATCGAGCAAAAGGCGGCTTCTTAGCGAAAATTGGGCTGCTCCAAAGAGGCTTATTCTAATAGTGGATTATTCGACCGTAAAAATGTGAAGTAACAATATGTAGTAGATGAGCAGCACCTTGTATGTGCTGAATGTTTTCTACACCAAGATAATTCTTTTCCTTGATTTATTAAACTTTGCAATTCAATGCTAACTAACCCCTTTTTATTCGTGAGGTACGTTTACATCTCTTTATGATCATGTTGAAAATTACTTGTCACTATAGGATAAGAATATCTGGACAAAGGTATAGTGACAGTAAATCTAAACTTGCTATTAAAAGTATAAAAAACTATACGCAATACACACTAAATAATGGGGTTAATAATAATATCCTACAATTTATCGAAACCATTCAGAAAATACGTTATAATTTTACCGATGAATGATAACCTCACCATCCAACAAGTCATCGATCGTTATCTCAATTCTGTGCGCCTCTCACGCAGCGCCAATACTGCTCGCACGTATCGTAACGCGATGCACCTTTTTATTACGGTGCTAACAGTCCACCAGATCGACCCGGAGCAAGAGCCCATTACAAAATTGGGTGAAGAACCAGTTGTTTGGATGACCACGGCGCTTAAAGACTATTCCGCGCATACTGAGCAATGTTACCTCACAGCAATGGTAGGTTTCTATGAATACCTTGCTGGAGAAGACTTGGCGCAAATCAACCTGCCACGGGTACGGCTGCTCATCAAACAGCGGGCACGTAAACCCGGGATTCGCTTACCACAATTCCCCAAATCAGATATTGAAACTGTCCTTGAATATGCTGCTAATCTAAACCAGCAAGAAACCAGTAATGAAATTGAGCACTTGATAAACCTGCGAGATCGTGCTTTTCTGCTCACCTTAGCTGATACTGGCTTGCGTGTGCATGAGGCGTGCAACCTACGCCGTGGGGATATCGATTGGCACGAGAGCCGCGCTGTTATCATTGGCAAAGGCAATCGAGAAGCAGTTTTACGCTTTTCTCGGCGCAGCTTGAGAGCAATCAAGGATTATCTTTCAGCGCGGGCTGAAATGGATGGAAGCGGCTCTAAAGCCCTGAGTTCCCTACCTGTCTTCGCACGCCATGATCGCGCCAGTGGAAAAAAGGTCAAACCTATCTCCACAACCACCGGACGCGAAATTGTCAATCAACGGGTACGTGAGGCGCTTGGAGAAGAAGCCGTGGGTACCATTACTCCCCATTCTTTCCGGCATTATTTTGTGACTACTATTTTGCTCGTATCTGGTAATCTAAAACTCGCACAGGAACTCGCACGGCACCAAAATATCGCAGTAACGCAACGCTATAGCCACCTGAGCGATGAGGAACTTGACCGTAAGTACATGGAAATCTTTGATTAAGGCGCTTCATGGTATGATATTCTCCGATTAAACCAGCGGAGGTATTAAATCTCACACCATGACGGATTATCGCATCAATTCTCACCCCATTCTGCACGATAATTCTCTACCCACCCTCACTTTTTATTGGAATGACCAACCATTTTTAGCCAAGCCTGGCGAAATGATCGCCTCAGCGCTGTATGCTCATGGCATCCGCATTTTTGGACATCACCCTAAAGACAATGCCCCTCAAGGCATTTTTTGTGCGAATGGGCAATGTGCACAATGTATGGTAATTGCTGACGGCTTACCGGTTAAAGCCTGTATGACCGCTGTCCGCTCAGATATGCGCATTAAGCCAGCCGATGGGCTGCCTGTGCTGCCAGAGGTGCCCATGCAGGCGTATGCTGGCTTGCCAATCACTGAATATTCAATTGAGGTGCTGATTATTGGCGGGGGTCCAGCAGGGCTTTCAGCGGCTAAGGAGCTTGGCGAGCAAGGTGTTAGTGTCTTACTTATCGACGATAAGAGTAAATTAGGTGGAAAGTTGGTGCTGCAAACACACCGCTTTTTTGGTTCCAAAGAAGCCGTTTTCGCCGGCACGCGTGGGATTGATATTGCCAAAAAGTTGGAAGAGCAAGTGCGCGCCCTGCCAAGCATAACCGTTTGGCTAAGCTCCACAGCGATAGGTATATTCGAAGATCATTCTGTCGGTGTGCTCCGTGAAGGTTCCGAATATGTGTTAGTTCACCCACAGGTTTTGCTCGTGGCTACAGGCGCACGCGAGAAGAGCTTAGCCTTCCCGGGCAATACACTTCCGGGTGTTTATGGCGCTGGCGCTTTTCAGACGCTGGTCAATCGGGACCTGGTGAAGCCTTGTCAGAACCTCTTTATCGTCGGTGGCGGTAATGTAGGCTTGATCGCCGGATACCATGCCATTCAAGCGGGCATTCACGTGGCTGGCTTGGTGGAGGCTGCACCGCAATGCGGCGGTTATAAAGTGCATCAGGATAAATTAGCACGGTCAGGCGTACCGATTTACACCTCCCATACGGTAGTTGAAGCATTAGGGGCAGATCATATTGAAAAGGTGGTTATTGCCCAATTGGACGAGCAATTCCAACCAATCCCTGGCACAGAAAAAATCTTTTCTTGCGATACGCTGCTCATCGCGGTTGGACTGGATCCAGTGAACGAATTTACACGCAAGGCACAAGAGGTTGGCTTGCCAGTATTTGCCGCTGGAGATGCTCATGAAATTGCAGAAGCTTCTGCTGCTATTTTTTCTGGCAAAATCGTTGGTAATCAAATTGCCGAGCGCTTAGGTATACCAATTGAATCGATCCCCCAGGAATGGTACCGCATCGAAGATATCCTCAAATCCAAACCTGGTAAAACCTTCGCAGAGGTGCCTTATTCTGAAACCAAAGGGGTTTTCCCAGTATTACACTGCATACAGGAAATTCCCTGTGACCCTTGCGCTAGTATTTGCCCGCGAAATCTCATCCATGTAAATCCAGAGGACATTCGCTCCCTTCCCCATTTTCTGCAGGATGAGCAAAAGGGCTGTACTGGCTGCTTGCGTTGTGTTGCCGTTTGCCCCGGCTTAGCCATTACCTTAGTGGATTTCCGCAAGAGCCAAGAGTTAGCACAAGTTTCTCTACCCTATGAGCTGCTGCCTGACAATTTGAAAATCGGTGATATGGTTGAAGTAACCGATACGGATGGTGGGATGCTTGGTTGTTTTCCCGTGTTGAAGGTTCGGCAACTACCTTCCTTCAGCGGCACAACGATTGTAACAATCGAAGTACCCACGGAACTCGCTACACAGATTGCTGGTATGCGCTTGATTGCGCAAAGCGAACCTGAGCCTTTTGACCAGGTCGGTGAATTCTCTGAGCATCTGGATGATGAAGCTTACATTTGCCGCTGTGAAAGGGTGAAAGCTGGCGAAATTCGCAGTCTGATTCGGACGGGCGTTCGGGATATCAACCAGATCAAAGCCCTCACCCGCGCGAGTATGGGTTCCTGCGGTGGGAAAACTTGCCTGAGTCTCATCAAGCGCCTCTATCAAGCAGAAGGCATCCCCCTTTCGGAGGTCACGGAACCACCGGTGCGGCCAGTTTTTGTGGAGGTCCCCCTTTCCATCCTAGCCAATATCAGGCTGGAAGATGAAGAAGGTGAGCGATGATGAGCTCAGCGCGGACCTTCGACGTTATCATCGCTGGCGCCGGTTCCGTCGGCACCCCCACTGCGATGTATTTGGCACAAGCAGGCTTTAGCGTTCTAGTTATCGAAGCACTACCCAGCTGTGGTCAAGCTTCAAATAAGCACGCTATCGGCGGCGTACGCGCTACCCATTCTGACCCTTCAAAAATATACCTATGCGCAGATAGCATTAATATCCTGTCTACATGGCAAGAAAAATATGGGGATGATATCGAATGGCGCTCAGGTGGCTATAGCTTTGTCGCTTATGATGAGAACGTTGAAGCTAACCTAAAAAGCTTGCTGGCTGTGCAGAAATCCTTGGGGTTGAATATCGATTGGCACAGTGCCGACCAAATTTTGCAGCTTATCCCTGGCTTACAGCCTAAAGGTTTGCGCGGTGGCACATTTTCACCCGAGGATGGCTCAGCTTCTCCACTCAAAACCGCGGCGGCTTTTTATAAGCATGCGAAAGCTTCTGGTGCAGAATTCCACTTTAATGAAAAGGTCAGCCAGGTGACGTTGGCAAATGGAAGAGTCAGCCAGATAATTACCGATCGCGAGCAATATATCTGCAAGTATTTTATTAACGCAGCCGGCTCTTGGGCTGGAGAGATTTCAGCGTTATTAGGTGTGCCTTTGCCTGTGCAGCCAGAAGCCCACGAAGCGGCAATCACGGAACCAACACAACCGCTGTTCGATGCCATGGTTGTCGATATCCGCCCTACGCCCGGATCGAATAACTTTTACTTTTACCAACATCCGACGGGTAAGATTATCTTCTGCCTCACACCAGACCCGCCAATTATGGGTTTTTTGAACCAAAATACCAGTGGTTTCCTTACAGCCGGCTCACAACGTCTGATTGATCTGATGCCAAAGCTGATGAACTTACGCCTGAGGCGTTCCTGGCGCGGCACCTACCCGATGACGCCAGATGGTTTACCTATTCTTGGCAGCGTCGATTCAGTAGGAGGTTATCTCTTGGCAACCGGCTTGTGTGGTCAGGGCTTTATGTTAGGTCCAGGCGTTGCGCGCTTGTTGACCCACTTAATTGAAGGACGCCTAAATCCACAGGAACATGCTTGCTTAGAAAGCTTGAGTTTAGAGCGGGCATTTACAAGTGAAGAAATGTTAAAATAAAACTGGCAAAATGTGGCATACTATAGCTGCCGTAAATCATGGAGTTCGAAAAAGCTTTTCATAAATTTCCTGCGAGTTATTCTGCAAGCGACATCGAGCAGATAAAAAAAGCTTACCTGCTCGCTGAACAAGCTTACGCTGGGCAAACGCGCGCTTCAGGCTTGCCATACGTCTCTCACTGTGTTGGCGTGGCGAATATCTTGCTGGATATGGAAGTGCATCCAAACTTAGTAATTGCTGGTTTGCTGCACGATATTCTCATCGACACAAATGTAACCTTGGATGAAATTCGAGCCCAATTTGGCGATCAAGTAGCCAAATACGTAGAAGACCTTACGAAGATCACCAGCCTTCCACAACTTTCCCGTGGAGATCAGCATCCCGAAGAACGCGTTCCAATGTCCGAAACAGAGGGTCCAAGCTCAACATGGAAAGGGGATTTAGCCGCTGAGACGCTGCGCAAGATGCTGCTTGCCATCGGTGAGGACGTTCATATAGTCATCGTCAAGTTAGCTGACCGTTTGCATAATATGCGCACTCTGAAAGACCTACCCCCAGATCGGCAGAAAAGAATCGCACAGGAAACACTGGATATTTTTGCTCCACTGGCAAACCGATTGGGTATCTGGCAGATTAAATGGGAGCTTGAAGATTTAGCGTTTCGCTATGTGAACCCCGAAGAATATAGCAAAATCGCGGAACAACTCGCTTCCCGCCGAACGAAACGAGAAGATGAGATCAAAACAATCATTTCAGAATTGGAAGATCTCTTGCGTAAATCTGACGTCGAGGCAAAAATCACTGGCCGCCCGAAACATATTTATTCTATCTATCGCAAAATGCTGCGTAAAGGTGAAAGCTTTGAAGCCGTACGCGACCTGCGAGCAGTGCGCATCATTGTTGATGACGTTGAAACCTGCTATAAAGTCCTAGGCATTATTCACATGCACTTCCAACCTATCCCGGGCGAATTTGACGACTATATTGCTGCCAGAAAACCAAACAACTATCAATCCTTGCATACTACGGTTATATACAAGGATGGAAAACCTTTAGAAATTCAAATCCGCACCTGGGAGATGCACTACAACGCTGAATATGGTGTGGCTGCTCACTGGCGCTATAAAGAAAATAAGACCCCAATTTCTAACGAATATGAGCAAAAAGTTAACATCCTCCGCAGCTTGCTTTCCTGGAGTATGGATATTGAAGAGAGTTCTGAGAGCTCGGAGAGAGAGCACCTAGATGTGCTCCGGGACCGTGTGTATGTCATCACGCCCAAAGGAGACGTGGTAGAGCTGCCTTATGGCGCCACGCCAATAGATTTTGCGTATATGGTCCACACTAATGTTGGTCATCGCTGCCGAGGCGCCAAGGTAAATGGCAAGATGGTTCCTTTGGATTACCAGCTTAAAACTGGCGATCAAGTCGAGATACTAACCGCCAACCGAGGAGGACCCAGCCGAGATTGGCTAAACCCCAACTTAGGTTTAGTTAAATCCGCCCGAACGCGCTCCAAGATTAAACAATGGTTTAAGCAACAGGATCGAGAACAAAACCTCGAGCACGGCAAGATGATCATCGAGAAAGAGTTCAAACGGCTCGGGATTGGGCAAGTTGATCTCAATCAATTTGTGGATGAATTCCACGTAAAAACTTTAGATGATTTATATGTAGGGATTGGCTGCGGAGATATTCCTATTGGTCGCTTGGTAAACCGTATCGCTGAAACCCAGCGGGAACCCGAACCTGAGACTATTGTAGTCATGCCCACAGCACCGGCTAAGGTTCGGCCTGGCGCTACAGTCACGGTGATGGGACTTAAGGGCTTAGCCACAAGCATGGCGCGCTGCTGTAACCCAATGCCAGGTGACGAAATCATTGGCTATATTACCCGCGGCAGAGGCGTTACCATTCATCGTTCCGATTGTCCCAACGTCCTGCGGGTCAAAGATAACGAGCGGCTGATCAAAGTCGATTGGGGCATGGAGGAAAAATCTTATCCCGTGCCTCTCCAAATTAAGGCTTATGACCGCCAAGGGTTAATGTCTGATATTTCTAATGTAATCTCCAGTGAACCAGTGCATCTCATTGATCTTTCCATGAACAGCCGGCAGAATATTGTTGTCATCAATCTGGAAATTGAGGTTGGCGGTATCAGCCAATTGAGCCGTTTGCTTGCTCGCCTGGAGAATATCCCTAATGTAATCGAGGCTATCCGCGTCAAACCAGGATAAAATATTGGGAATGTGCTTTACGGCTGGCTTAACCTAAGGTAAAATGCCAGCCGAGATTTTAGCTTTTTTAAGGAGAATTTGAATGCCAAAAATTCGCTGTCACTATTTAGATTGCTTGTTCCTTGACGAGCGCTATTGCACCGCTGCTGCAATCGAACTGAATCCGGATACGGGTTGCCAGACTTACACCCCCGATGAGGAGGCTGGAGCAGAAAACTGGGAAGATGAAGATTTGGATGAATGGGAACCTCTAGCGCCGGAGGATGAAACTGAGGAGTGGGAAGAAGAGGTCGAAGACGAGGAAGAAGAAGACGAAGAAGACGAGAGTGAAGAGTATTAACCAATATTGTTTACTTTCAATGCTTTTTCAAAGGATAGTTGGGCATGCGTGCTGATTTGCCAACGCTGAGGAGCTAAAATGAGTAGTTTATTGCCAATGATTTCACTAAACGTCTTTCTACTGCCGGATTTTCGTAGAGAAATTCTCACAACCGTGCTTAATGAGAAAGACACCTTATCACCAGAAAATAAGCGGGAGCTCACGCAAGCGATAAGAGAATTCGTTAAAATTAGCGGATTTCGCAATCCTTTAGCTGCTCCACAAGCATTGCAAGTGCGTGCTATGGAATCCCCTTTCGAGAAAGAATCGCGTTTCGTAAAAGCGATCCTCTCCTCTTGGGCAGATATTAATTCGGACCTACAGGCGAATTTACAATCGGTTATTCCCGAGTTGGGTTTTGAACCTAACGATCAAGCGCCTCTTTACCCCGATCCAGAAAATGCTTTTGCGCTTGGCTGGCCAGAAGATCTGAGCTTCGAAAAGTTGGCAGACCTGGTAAAACAAAAAACTGAAATTGACGCCAGCTCAGATGCGATTTCATTGATGACTGTCTGGCTGACTGGGCGCTTGCCTGGCTCAGAACCTGCTGGCGAACAACCTTAATTAAGGAGAAAAATGGAAGAAACAACTTCTGGCAAGACCACCATTGCTCCCTCCGTGCTTAATACCATCGTGCGCCTGACGACGCTTGAAACCCCTGGTGTCAGCCGCATGGCGCCTGTATATTTCCCGGTTGCCAAATCAGAACGCCATGATGATGAAGGCGTAAAAATTGTAGTTAAAGACTCGACCATCTATGTGGATGTTTACGTCGTCATTAATGGTGAGGAGAACGTCCGCGTGGTCGCCGAAACCATTCAGCAGCGCGTTACGAGAGCAATTTCCGAAATGGTTGGTATGGATGTTGCATACGTAAATGTTCATGTTACGGATGTTGACCTCGAAGCGTGATTTTTTATGAAATCCCGCACAAAAGCGCGATACACCGCCCTGCAAACCTTATATGAGGTGGATATGGCTGACCACCCTTTGGGTACGGTACTTCAGGAACGGGCTGAAGAAAATGAGCTGGACACAGCAGAATATGATTTCGCGCAAGAAATCGCATTAGGTGTCAACCAAAATAAAGACCGTTTGGATCGTTTGATCGCGCAACATGCCCCAGAATGGCCCTTGGATCAGGTCGCGATTATCGATCGAAACATTTTACGCATCGCCTTGTGGGAGATAGCCATTTACCGGAAAACTCCCCTCAAGGTGGGCATCAATGAGGCGGTAGAACTGGCTAAAACCTTTGGCACTGATAGTTCGCCCCGTTTTATAAACGGTGTATTAGGCAGTTTGGTTGACAATTTGGATGCTTTAAAACAAGCACTTTCTCAGTAAAGGCGGTTTATGAAACCGAAAACGGTTAGGCAAGTTACCACTTATCTCTGCATCATTACCGTTTTGGGTTTCCTCTCGGGATGTGCCCTTTCCATTGTTCCAAAAACTGAAAAACCAGTAGAAACACCCTTAACCTTGCCCGCGCGCCTTGAGGAGCCCGAGCTCGTGCCTGTAGTGTTCAATGCGGAACTTCGCCGAAGTTATTCTGATGAGACTGTGATAGCCATTGAGGTGCTGGATGAGCTCAGTGGTCTGGATCGCAATATCACCCGCTACGAGCTGACCAAGATTGAAGAGAACCATTATGCTGGGACGCTTCTGCTTCCATGCGGTGAAATAATTAAGTATCGTTATGTGAGCACCTTCCCTATCAGCCAACCTGAAGCTACTGCAGATGGCAACACGGTTATCTACCGGACGATGACTGTAGCCAAGAACACAACCATCAAGGACATCATTGCGGGCTGGCCCGAGCTGCCTTATGAGGGGGATCTCGGCAAACTTACCGGAATCATTTCTGATCAAAGTACAAAACAACCTTTAGCCGATATTCTCGTCACTGTGGCTGGTTACCAGACCTTCACAGATGCGACCGGTCGCTTCGATTTCTCTCAGATCCCCGTAGGTACACACAATCTCTCTGCTATTTCTATCGATGGCGCCTACCTTTCATACCAACAAGAAGCCAATATTATGGCAGATCTTTCGACGCCGGCTGTGATCGAACTGACGCCATTGCCGGAAGTCAATGTCACTTTTACTGTTAGCGTGCCGGAGGAAGCAAGTGGTGCGCCGATTCGATTAGCCGGAAATCTTTACCAGCTGGGCAATGTGTATGCTGATTTGTCTAATGGTGTTAGCAGTCTTGCTTCACGGATGCCTATCCTGAGCCGTTTGGACGATGGCAAATACTCCTTGCAGCTCAAATTCCATGCTGGTAATGCGCTAGTTTATCGTTATACCCTTGGCGATGGCTACCTCAACGCCGAACGCGATAAAGATGGCAGACTGGTTACCAGGCGGATAATTATTCCAGATCGCGATGTGACCATCGAAGATACCATCGTATCGTGGGGTATGGCAGGCGTTGAGCCCATTACGATTAAAGTAACCGTCCCAGTGGAGACGCCTGCAGAAGATTCAATTTCCATTCAGTTACAACAAGGGATCTGGCAACAACCCCTTCCGATGTGGCCTCTGGGTAATAATCAATGGATGATTTTGCTCTTCCTGAACCCTGAGGCAAGACAAAACACGCAATATCGTATTTGTCGGAACGCCCAGTGTGATCTTGCGTACGATGAAGCGAGTTACGCCTCGCCAATTTCATTAGCTGATATTACTGCGAACACAAGCGTACATACTGTCTCCAACTGGCATGCCTGGCAGCCTCAAATAGGCGGAACTCAAGATTCTGTTTTGCTCGGAGATGGCATTGAACTTATTGGGGTTGAATTCCTTCCAGACTATCAACCCTCTGATCTTAATCGTTATCGCGATAGTTTAACGGAGCTGAAACAATCCGGCTTCAATTGGGTTATTTTTACGCCCACTTGGAAGGTTTCAATCGTAAACAACCTTCCTCAAGTCTCCCCTAACATCGAACAAAGTATGCTGATGATGGATTTAGCTGATTTGATGCAGTTAGCCAAAGAAAATGGCTTTACTGTCGGGCTTTACCCGCGTCTGGATTTTTCTATGGACTCAGCGGAGTGGTGGAAAAATTCTAAACGGGATGCGCTGTGGTGGCAGCAATGGTATCAGGAATACGAGCGTTTTACAATAAGCTATACGCAATTTGCTGCTAATAATAAGGTTGATCAGCTTATCCTTGGCGGTGTTGACGTAACCGCCAGCCTCCCAGGTGGCGTCGAAACCACAATAGATAACAAAGGTACACCTAAGAATGCCGATCAACTGTGGGAAGCATTACTTCAAAAAATAAATCAGTATTACCAAGGTCTAATACTTTTGGCATTACCCATTGAAGAATCAGAACTCCCCGAATATACGTTTTACGATCAAATTGACGGCTTTTACTTACAGTTTCAACCTGCTGCTGATATTAGTCCTAGCTATGATCAACAAACTGTAGAAAACACCCTTAATAACATTGTAGTTAATCTCCAGCGGAGTATGAACGATAAGCAATTTTTTGCTGGGTTGAACGCGCCTGCACTCTCTGCAGACGATTTTACTTGCCCATCTGCCGACTGCCTGATTAGCCCCAGAGCATCTGCCTATGCCACCTACCCAGTAGATTTAGCTGCCCAGCTGGACTTTTATCGAACGTATCTTAGTGCACTTAGCCAACGAAGCTGGGTGCAGGGCATCAGCTCACGTGGCTTTTTTCCAGTCGTCAAACTACACGATTTTTCCTCATCTATTTATGGCAAACCTGCTATGCAATTGCTAATGAACAGCACAACAGATGCTGAATAAATACTTAGGAAGGAACAAGTGGAACGCAAACATTTAGAACAAGAACTCTCGAAGATAGGCATATCAAACCCTCAAACGATTTTCTATAACCTCAACCGAGCAGAATTAGTTGAAGCTGCTTTAGCCAAGCAGGAAGGCAAGTTTTCTCAGGCTGGTGCGTTTGTCGTCAATACCTCGCCATATACTGGCAGGTCCCCTAATGATAAATACCTGGTTACAAATGGTGATCCAGACTTGTGGTTTGCCAGCGGGACACAAGCCATGGATGATAAGACTTATGCTGCGTTGAAGGCTAAGTTGATGGCACATATTCAGCAACAACCGCTCTTCGTGAGGGATATGCGTGCCGGCGCTGATCCAGACCAAACGCTCCAGATTCGCATCATTTCCGACCTCGCCTGGCATAACCTTACCGCCAGTAACATGTTTATCCCCCGTTGTGATGACGAGCCAATCACGGATCCAGACCTGACAGTCGTGGTCGATACTTCCTTCGCTGCTGACCCAGCAACGGATGGGGTACGCTCACCAGCATTTATCATTATGAACTTCGAAGAAAAGCTGGTGCTAATAGGCACAACACGCTATGCTGGCGAAATCAAGAAGTCCGTTTTTACCTTCATGAATTATGTGATGCCCAAACGCCACGTGCTTTCTCTGCATTGCTCAGCCAATGTAGGCGCCGCTGGGGATGTCGCCCTATTCTTTGGGCTTAGTGGCACGGGGAAAACCACCCTTTCTTCAGACCCGCAAAGAAGGCTGATTGGAGATGACGAACACGGTTGGAATGAGCAAGGTGTTTTTAACTTTGAAGGCGGTTGTTACGCAAAAACTATTCGCATTAATCCAGAGTTTGAACCTTTAGTTTGGTCCGCTATCAACCGCTTTGGTTGCTTGCTGGAAAACGTCCCGCTCAATACCCAACGCGAGCCAGATTTCGATAGCAGCGCAATTACTGAAAACACACGTGCATCCTACCCGCTGGACTTCATCCCCAATTACGAGCCTTCTGGGCAAGGCGGGCACCCGAAACACATCTTCTTGCTCACCGCGGATGCTTTTGGCGTGCTTCCGCCCTTGGCGAAGCTGACGATTGAACAAGCGATGTACTATTTCCTCAGTGGTTATACCTCCAAATTAGCCGGCACCGAGCGCGGATTAGGTGATAAACCCGAAGCAACCTTTTCAGCGTGTTTTGGAGCACCCTTCCTGCCGCTTAAGCCTTCAATCTATGCCAACCTCCTTGCCGAAAAGTTAGCCCAACATCAAACCCATGTGTGGCTGCTTAATACCGGTTGGTCGGGTGGCGGCTATGGAGTAGGCAAACGCATCGCACTCCCGCTCACGCGTGCCATGATCAGCGCTGTCCTATCCGATCAGCTCAATAATGTGGAGACGCATCGTCACCCCATATTTAACTTGGATATTCCCGATGAGGTCGAAGGAGTTCCTCAAAATGTCCTCAATCCAGAGTTAGCTTGGACTGATCAGGCTGCTTATCAGCGAGAAGCACTTCAATTAGCGCATAGGTTTGCTGAAAACTTTAAGAAATATGAAAAGACAGTTCTGCCGGAGGTTAGTGCAGCCGGTCCTCGCGTGGCGCTCTGATTGACAATTCGTTTGTACCTTGCAAAGGAGTACCTATGGACAAGTTCATCATTCATGGAGGGAAACCTCTAACCGGGACGATGGTCCCATCGGGTAACAAGAATGCTGCCCTACCATTGATGGCAGCTTGTTTGCTTACGGAAGAGCCTATTGTTCTGCATAATATGCCCAACATTACTGATACCCAGACGATGCGTAGACTGATGGAAAGTTTGGGCGTGCAAGTGCGGCAGATTGATGCTTCTTCTTATGAGTTCCTCGCTAAAGATATTCACCCTTCTGATCTTGACCCTGATCTTTGCAGGCAGATTCGTGCCTCTATTTTGTTGGCTGGACCAATGCTCGCACGCTCAGGGGAGCTCATACTTCCCCCTCCAGGTGGAGATGTGATCGGACGACGGCGCGTTGATACGCACATATTAGCGCTCAATAAACTAGGGGCGCTGTTTTCCTATAATGATTGTTTTCACTTTTCTGCTCCCCAACTGAAAGGCGCTGAAATCTTGCTAGATGAAGCCAGCGTTACAGCGACTGAAAATACGATTATGGCAGCTGTTAAGGCTGAAGGGCGCACCATAATCCGCAACGCAGCCTCTGAACCACATATTCAGCAGCTTTGTCAGTTCCTCAATCTGCTTGGTGCCGATATCAAGAACATCGGCTCGAACACACTGATTATTGATGGCGTCAAGGAGCTGCATGGCGGGGAGTTTACCATCGGCCCAGATTATCTCGAAGTAATCAGTTTTGTAGGCGCAGCTGTAGTGACGCGTGGCGAAATTCGGATTAAAGACGCTGGCGTCGAGCACCTCAAAATGATTCAACTTGTGTTTCGGCGCTTAGGCGTGGATTTCGACTTTATTGGGGATGATGTGTGGGTTGGCTCCAATCAGCGGCTCGTCATAGAGCCAGATTTAGGCAATGCTATTCCAGAGATTAGCGTGATGCCTTGGCCATCTTTCCCTACCGACTTGATGAGCATCGCGATTGTAATTGCCACGCAATCCATTGGCAGCATCCTCTTTCATGACTGGATGTACCCCAGCCGCATGTTCTTTACAGATAAGTTGGTCTCAATGGGGGCACAAATTGTGCTTTGCGATCCGCACCGTTGCATTGTGCAAGGCCCAACCCGCCTCAACGGTGAAAAATTAGATAGCCCCGATATCCGTGCAGGGATTGCATTGGTTTTGGCTGCGCTTTCTGCCAAAGGCACCTCGGTTATCCGCAATGTAAGCCAGATTGACCGTGGTTATGAAAGTATTGATCAAAAATTAGCCGCGCTTGGGGCTGATATCGTTCGCGAGAATGGAAATAAATAAAAAAAAGGGAGCTAATGGCACTGCGCCTTTCTGTCGGATTTTTTGTCCGACTTTTAGGGCGCAGTGCATAATGCTCTCTTTTTCTAATCGAGTTTAGTTCTTCTTGTGGCTGTTAACTACTTCCAAGAACTGATCGATGACCTCTCGCAGCATCGGCTCAGGTAACGCCCCCACTTGGCGATGCACCACTTTCCCGTCAGCGATCATTAACATCGTTGGAATACCTTCCACGTTGTACTTGCTTGCCCATTGTTGATTCTCATCGGTGTTGACCTTCGCTACGATGAGTTTATCAGCATATTCCTTGGCGATCTTCTCTAAAATGGGCGCAACCATTCGGCAAGGACCGCACCAAGGTGCCCAAAAATCCACAATCACGGGGATGGGCGATTCCAGCACGGTCTTCTGGAATGCTGCATCAGTCACATTAATCGGTTCACTAATCATTGATAATCTCCTTCAGTTAATTTCTGACGATAGTATACATGAATAATTTCCATGAAAAGTTTTAACCTTATTCAACTTTATTACAACCCCAGTTTAATTCGCAAATGTGGGCCTAGAACTAAGATACCCACTATAACAGCGATCAGAGCAGCAAAGAGGACAGCGGCTGCAGCAACATCTTTACCCACTTGGGCAAGAGGATGACGCTCGGGGCTAGCCATATCAACGATGCTTTCTAACGAGGTGTTGATAAATTCTGCTGTCCATACCATTCCGATCACTAAAAGGATCGCCACCCATTCCATGCGCGTTAATTGCAGCCAAAAGCTCACTGCAATAACCGCAAGCATGACAACCGTATGGATCCAGGCATTTTTTTGTGTACGCATAACATAGCTTAGTCCTCGGCTGGCATACTTGAAAGAGTTACCCCGAGAAATGATAAACAACTTTAGAGCTGAGGGCTTTTTACGCTGATATTGTTGATCTGGAACGATTGGATCCATGGCTTGCTCTCCTTTTCAGAAATCTGATAGGTCTGATCAAACATAATTATAAGGATAAACGAACTTTTGGTGGTTTTTAGTTTACGATATGAAAAAATGCGGTAAAATATAGGTCCCAAGCGGGTGTAGCCAAGTGGTAAGGCAGTAGCTTCCCAAGCTACCATTCGTGGGTTCGAATCCCATCACCCGCTCTTTTGTTGCGGTTTCCAAATCATCATTAAGTTAATTGATTGAAATTTATTTCGTTTAGAGATTGGCTTCATTCAAGCATTTGAATAACCAACATCTCCGGCTTTCACACTAATAAACTGTAAAATCGTAAAGATTGAAAATAAAGTAATTTATAATGGCTAGCAAAGCAGCGCGCATAAAGACACTCAGCCTCATTACGCGCGTAAACGGGAAGAATTGGCTGAATTATTATCTACTGATGTGCCGATGAATAAGAAAAAATCTCTCTCTTTGCCAATTGCCCAGGCTTGGGCTGCAGCATTTCTATTTGCCTGCTCAACACCACTCTCCAAAATCTTACTGGGGGATATCGACCCAATTCCTTTGGCAGCGTTTCTATATTTTGGAAGTGGAGTAGGCGCCCTTTTGCTCCGTCTTCTCATGAAAACGCGCCACCCTCTGCAACAAACTGAAGCCAAGCTCACCCGAAATGATCTCCCTTGGTTGATTGGTGCTATCGGCTTCGGCGGTGTTCTGGCACCGATTGCTTTGCTGTCTGGGCTGCGCATCACCCCAGCTTCAACTGCATCTGTCTTGCTTAATTTCGAAGGTGTTGCTACCGCATTAATTGCAGCAGTTATATTCAAGGAAGCTGTTGGGCAAAGAGTCACTTTATCTATCATTCTCATCACACTAGCCAGTATTGGGCTCTCTTTTGAGGGCGGACAATGGGGGTTCTCACCTGGAGTTTTACTCATTCTCTTAGCAACCATCTCTTGGGGGTTGGATAACAACTTCACACGTAATATTTCGGAGCGCAACCCGCTCGATATTGTGCTGGTCAAAGGATTGGGAGCGGGCATTTTTTCTTTGATCCTCACCTTAATACTCGGCAAGCCTCTTCCCAATCTGAGTCACATCCTGATTGCAAGCACCTTAGGAGCAATAAGTTATGGGCTTAGTATCGCACTCATCATCTTAGCGATGCGCGGTTTGGGCTCTGCCAGAGCGTATGCCTGGTTTGGTAGCGCACCATTTATAGCTCTGATACTTAGCTTATTAATATTTAACGAGAAACCCCCTATCAGTTTATGGATTGCTCTGCCATTGATGCTCGCTGGCGCTTGGCTGATGGCAACCGAACACCACAGCCACCTGCATGTACATGAGCCGATTGTGCACGAGCATGCTCATACCCACCCTGACCTACACCATTCTCATGCCCATGCAGATTTAGATCCAACCCAGCCGATAACCCATAGTCACATCCACGCCCACGAAGCGCTTGAGCATGAACACGAACACACGCCTGACATTCATCACCGGCACGTTCATGCGAAATAGCATTGTTACTTAAGTAGAAAAAGGCGAACAGGAACCCTTATTGCCTATTCTACTTCCTTGGTCAAACGGCGGTATTCGCAATATTCGCAATCCGGATTTGCCTCAGGGATAGTGTCGCTTTCCAAAATCGCTTTCATGTCCATCAGAGTGGGACTAACCCAAGAATCGTCCCCCTGATGAGTGAGAATCGTTAGCTCGAACTCAAGCTTGTTATCGAAAAGCTTGCGGTCCTTCAAAGCATTTGCAAAAACAAAATACCCCACTGGGGAGACCTTAAAGCCCATTTTCCTAAAAATCCATTGGTAAACTTCCATTTGACGCTTGTAGGACTGTTTAAATTCATCGTCTAAACTAATTTCACTGGCAGTGGAAGTGGCTTTGTAGTCTACTATGTTCAATTCTCCTTGGGGTGTGATCCAAACATCATCAATAATTCCCTGAACCTGAAAACCCGTTTGTTCATCCACAACGGAAGCCCCCACATAATGGTAGACATCATCTCGCCAAAACGGCAAATCGGGATGAGAAAAAGGGACGGCATCAATGCCATATTGAACCATAATTGGGTGAGGTAGTCGTAGTTTTCGATAATAGTCAAATTCCTGCTTCAGAAGGTAATCAACTGCAGAATTGAGAGGCCAGCCTGGCATGGAAGGCTGAGCCAATCCAAGCTTCCTATCGAGATAAAAACAACGCGGACAGTTAATAAACAGGTCTATCTTAGATCGTGAGATTGCATAAGTATCGGAATTGTTTTCGTAGAGATTGCGCTTGCGCTGTTTATACTTGGTCATAGCCTCATCTCTCCTTTATCAGCTAGACGAGTTTTTCCTCAATTATACCTGGGGTGCATCAATAAAAAACAGCAGACTCTGATAAAGCCTGCTGTTAATTGCGTGTTGCTTTGATTTTACGCGAGCGCTTTTTTATACACCCGATGGTTCTTGTAAAACGTGCAGCCGAGGTTTTTCAGGTCTTTGCGCATTTGCACAGCAGTCTCAGCTACCTGGGTTAATTCCGCATGCTGGTAGCGAGGATTTGCAGTCACAGAATTGATCAGGATTTCATAAATAAGCGCATTTCCACCAAAACCTTGTGCTTCAGGCAAAATGCCTATGCCATTAAAGTCGATCCAATTGGTTTTATTGATTTCCTGCAGAATACGCAAGATTTCAATTGGTCCTAACTTGCCATTGTTCTTTTTAAACGCTGCGGAGACATCCGGAAAAGGCAGCACAAATCCAACCACCTTATCGCCTTTGAGCACCAATTGCAGCAGCTCGGGGATTACCAAAATGATGGCATTATCCACCACAAAGTTAATTTCGCGCTCGGTGAGCGGATAGTATTCCCAGTTATTGACGAATGCACCATTATAGGCTTCGCGTATCTTGGGTGCCCATTTGCGGATTTCGGCTTTGTTCTTGAAGTTCTTTATGGTCAATGTGCCGCGTTTCTTGGCTATACTAGCAGCTTTGGCAATCTTTTCCGGCACTTCAAGATGTTGTGGATCGATATAGCTAGAGACAAAGTCAACTTCCTTGATAAAACCGTAATTTTCGACCAAATCGCGGTAATAAGGATAGTTGTAGTTCATCATGTTCATCATTTGATGATGCTCGAAGCCTTCGATTTGAATGCCATAACCATCTAGAGGACCAAAACCCTTTGGACCAACCAGCCGATCCATCCCGCGTGCTTTCGCCCATGCCACCACACGGTCAAAGAGCGCATTAGCGACCTCCTGGCTATTGATGCAGTCAAACAAGTAAAACTCAGCATCTTTGGTGTTGTGATAGGCGTTAAAGGGCTTATTTTGCAAGGCGGCAATGCGGCCCACAACCTTATCCCCATCCAGTGCTAAAAAGAAATCTGCATCCGAATGTTCATAATAAGGATGTTTTTTAGGGTTCATCATCGCATAGATATCACTTTTAATTGGTGGAGTAAACTGTGGACAATCTTCATAGAGCTGATATTGAAATTCGACAAATTGCTTTTGCAGATTCTTGCTATTAACAGGAATAACGTTTACCATAATTTCTCTTTCTATTGCATAAATTTGTTAGTGATAGGCTGTACTAATCTGATATTATAAACCCACAAAACAAGCTTTCGTTACAGTTTTATCAGGCTTGCCATCACTCCATGCCTGATTTATAATCTGCCTGTTTTCAAATAAGCAGTGAGAGGTTTATTAAATGATTGATGTGAATGAATTGCGCAAAGGTGTTACTTTCCAAGTGGATGGGGAGCTTTATAAAGTCTTAGACTATACGCACAATAAGCCAGGTCGAGGAACCGCTACCATCCGGGTGAAAGCACGTAACTTGCGCAAGGGTAATACGCTTGAAATGACGTTTATCTCCGGGGATCGTGTGCAAGATATCCAGCTGGATTACCACAATGTGCAATACCTTTACCGAGATGATAACTTCTTCTATTTCATGGATATGGATACCTTTGAACAGCCTGCCATTCCGGCTGAGCTGGTTGGAGATTATGCCGGCTTCCTCAAAGGCGATATGGAAGTTAAGCTGACATTTTTTGGAGACGAACCCTTAGATATCGAGTTGCCGACCAGCGTCGATTTAGAGGTCGTCTCGGCAGAACCCGCAGCGCGAGGCAACACAGCCACAGGCGTCACAAAACAAGTCGTCACTGATACCGGGCTGAAAGTCCAGGTACCCTCTTTCGTTGAGGAAGGCGATGTGATCCGCGTGGATACCCGCACTGGGGAATATATAACCAGGGTTTAGCTTATAAAATGAAAACACCTTATGGCAAGGAGTGCCGTTTCTTTTATGGAGATTATTACCGTGGCAGAAATTTTGAAGAGTGCCGCCTGCTCACAGATAGTGATAAACACCAATGGGAGCCTATTTTCTGTAAGAACTGCCCTGTGCCTGGCATTTTGATCAATAATGGCTGCCAGTATATGGTCCTGAGTGGAAAGATTAAAAGATCTCTTTTTAGTAAGCGCATTCAAGTGAGCGCTTATTGCACAAAGTCCCATAGCGAAGTTAAAGATCCGAACGTCGGCTGTGAAATTTGCCACCGGGAAATTTTCTCTGCGAGTTCTGATCCAAAATCATAGAGAATTCTAAGAAGTTACCCTGAAGATTAGACGATATTTTCGGTATAAAATGGGTGCTGATATAATAAGCATGCTTATTGATACTTTTTAGTATCAATTATCGGAGGTTTTTAGTGAATTCACGTAACCAAACATTTGTGATTTACCTTTTATTGTTCATGGCAATTATTACCATGCTATTTTTTAATTTCCAGCAACAAGCTGCCGAGGTAAGAACAATCCCGATCAACCAATTAGCTGCGGATATTCAAGCAGGTAAGGTTTCTAAGATTGTTGCCAATGGTGATGATTTGACCATTACTTACAAAACGTTGGAAATAAAAGAGAGCGTCAAAGAGCCCAATTCTGGCTTGATTGATCAACTCGCTCAGCTTGGCGTCACTCCTGAAAAGCTGCAAGATCAGAGCTTGAGCATTGAAATTAAAAAACCGAGTGCTTGGATTGGGATTTTGGACGTCTTAGCCTATCTCTTGCCCATCGTATTTATGTTCGGGCTGCTCATCTTTTTCGTTCGCCAAATGCAGGGCTCAAATAACGCAGCCATGTCTTTTAGCAAATCACGTGCTCGTATGATGACTGGTGAGCACCCTACGGTAACCTTTGATGATGTCGCTGGCGTGGATGAGGCTAAAGAAGAGCTGAAAGAAGTGGTTGAATTTTTGAAAGAGCCTCAAAAATTTATTGCCCTAGGCGCACGTATCCCTAAAGGGGTTCTGCTGGTGGGTTCTCCAGGAACAGGTAAGACTTTGATGGCTAAGGCTGTCTCTGGTGAGGCGGGCGTTCCCTTCTTCTCCATTTCTGGCTCGGAGTTCGTAGAAATGTTCGTAGGCGTGGGTGCCAGCCGAGTACGTGACCTTTTCGACCAAGCGAAGAAACACTCTCCTTGCATCGTATTTGTGGATGAAATTGATGCCGTTGGGCGCCATCGTGGTGCTGGGTTAGGCGGGAGCCACGATGAACGCGAGCAAACTTTGAACCAACTGCTTGTCGAAATGGATGGCTTTGAAACCGATACTAATGTCATCGTGATGGCAGCTACAAACCGCCCAGATATTCTCGACCCCGCTTTACTGCGGCCAGGGCGCTTCGACCGGCGAGTGATATTAGATAGACCCGATATGCGCGGTAGATTAGAGATTCTCAAAGTGCATGTACGCGGTAAACCCTTGGCACCTTCTGTAGACTTGGAAGTCATCGCGCGGGCAACGCCTGGTTTCGTCGGCGCTGATTTGGAAAATTTAGTCAATGAAGCCGCAATTTTGGCAGCACGTCGCAATAAGAAAATTATCGAGCAAGCCGAATTTGAAGAAGCTATCGAGCGGGTGATAGCTGGCCCAGAACGCAAGAGCCGCCTGATTCATCCCGATGAACGCCGTATCATTGCCTACCACGAGGCGGGTCATGCGATCGTCACCAATGCTCTTCCGGAAGGGGACCCTGTACAGAAAGTCTCAATTATCTCTCGCGGTATGGCAGGTGGCTATACCTTATCTCTACCAACCGAAGACCATGTCTTAGATTCAAGACGGAAGATCTTCGCCAACATGGTATCGCTATTGGGTGGACGTGCGGCTGAAGAAATCGTGTTCAATGACATTACTT
Source organism: Anaerolineaceae bacterium (assembly GCA_040766895.1). Lineage (GTDB taxonomy): Bacteria > Chloroflexota > Anaerolineae > Anaerolineales > Anaerolineaceae > Mesolinea. Next base: position 81,823 of record JAXGPR010000002.1, read on the forward strand.
CTGGCGCGTCGAACGACATTGAAAACGTAACCAAGCTTGCCCGCCGTATGGTAACCCGCTTAGGGATGAGCGAAAAATTAGGACCGCTCGTATTCGGAGAAAAGGAAGAGTTGGTTTTCTTAGGAAAAGAAATTTCCGAGCAAAGGGATTACTCTGAAGCAGTTGCTGAGCAGATTGATCAGGAAGTCAAAGAGCTGGTCAATAGAGCTTACCAACAAGCAAAAGAAATTCTTATCAAATACAAAGATAAGCTGATTGAAGTAGCCGAAAAGCTCCTGGAAGTGGAACAACTTAGTCGCGAAGAGTTTGAAGCGATCTTCCCCCCTCCAGTCCCAAAGAACGCTGGTATTCCCAAGCCTGTAATCGATCTCGCTCCAGGCGAAGCAGCAGCTTAATCGTTTTAGAACACCGCTTTGATCAGATCCAGCATGTGCGCAAGCATGGCTGGATCTGTTGCATTAAACCAGTGAATTTTGGGGTCGTTAGCTTTAAACCAATTAGCTTGGCGGCGGACGAAAACGCGCGTATTATGCTTGATCATTTCCTTGGCTTCTTCTAATGAACACTTGCCTTCCAAATGTTGGAGCACTTCAGAATACCCAATAATACCCATTCGCTTGAGCGCTTCTGCATATCCACTATCAACCAATTCCTGGACTTCCTCAACCAACCCAGCAGCAAACATCGCATCGATGCGGGCGTCAATGCGCTCATAAAGCAGCTCACGCGGCCAGGCGATGCCGATGATAAGCTGCTGATATGGGGAGATAGACTTTTTGCGCTGGTCAGAAAAGCGCTGCCCTGTGGAAAAAATGACTTCTAATGCCCGAATGGTGCGCCTCTTATTGCGATAGTCAATAAACTGGGCAGCCTCAGGATCCAATCGCGCTAAACGTTGATGCAGCGCATCAAAACCAATCCGTTGCCCCCACAGTGCGATGGCATCGCGCAATTGATGCTCTGGAGCTTGGGCGGGGATTTCCCATTGTTCAGTGAGAGCACGAACATACTGACCGGTTCCACCAGCTAAAATCGGCAGATGACCGCGTAAGTTAATTTGCTGAATGAGATGATGAGCAACTTTTTGATAAACGCCTAAACTCCAGGGATTATCCAGTGTGGTGACATTAATGAGATGATGTGGTACAAGGGTAAGTTCATCAGGGGTCGGTTTGGCAGTGCCAATGTTGAGTTCTCGATACAAATAACGCGAATCAGCAGAGATGATCTCGCCATCAAGCGCTTGGGCTAACCGGATGGCTGTTTCAGATTTACCGGAACCTGTTGGTCCTACTAATACCAACAGCTTTCGCGCTGCCGACCCATTCATAAAGCTTCCTCGCCAATGTTTTCGTAATGTAGGATCGTTGGAGCAGGATCACCTTTACGACCTTCCACGATGATGATGTCTATCTGCCATTCCGTTGGAGCTGCGCTGCTTAAACTTTCCAAATAACTTTCGATGCTGGCTAACATCGCCTGAAGTTTCTTCGCGTTAATTGCCTCTTCGCCAAGCCCATAAGCGTGATTAGAGCGGGTTTTTACCTCAATGAAGTACAAACCTTTATTTTTTGTGGCAATCAAATCCAGCTCACCATGGCGGGAATGATAATTTCGAGCGAGAATCTCATAACCCTGCGATTCCAAGTAAGTACTGGCTACTTGTTCACCCCAATCGCCTAATGTTTTACGATATCCGCGTGTCATTTAATTCCTCGGTTTTAGTATACATCAAGCTTCTTAATAGAGACTGGTACTCAGAAAATCTTTATCGACACGTTTCCGAGATTTTCCTCCATCAATGCACATCCTTTGAAATCTTCTAAAATTAATCCAAATCCTCGTCACTTTGGGATAAAATTGTAAAAATTTCGTGAAGAAACGAGTAAAATAGATTATGGCTGTTGCAGAAATTGTTACTATCGGTACAGAACTGCTTTTGGGGGAAATACAAGATACCAACTCGAGATACATAGCTCGATTTTTACGCGACATTGGTGTGGATCTTTACCGCCTGAGCACAGTCGGCGATAATGTTCAGCGCATTACTGCCACGCTGCAAGAAGCTTTAATGCGCGCCGATATTGTCATCACTACCGGCGGTTTAGGACCGACAGTAGATGACCCGACCCGCCAAGCAGTGGCAAAGACCTTCAACGTGCCGTTAGAATTCCATGAAGAGCTTTGGGAGCAAATCCTTGAACGTTACAAACAATATGGTCAAAAGCCAACGGAGAACAACAAGCGCCAAGCATACATCCCAGCAAATAGCATTCCAATTCCAAATCCAGTGGGTACAGCACCTGCCTTTGCGTATGAACTTGGCACAAAAGTGGTAATTTCTCTGCCAGGCGTCCCGCGAGAAATGGAATACCTCATTGAACATTTTGTGCGTGATTACCTCAAACGGCGCTATGGCTTACAGGAAACTGTCATTAAACCCTGGGTTATCCACACAATTTCTAAGGGTGAATCGACTATCGACGAAATAATTGGAGATTTGGAAGAACTTAGCAATCCCACAGTAGGGCTTTTAGCCCATCCTGGACAGACCGATATCCGTGTTACCGCAAAAGCAGGCTCCTTAGCTGAAGCCGAGCAGATGATGGCGCCGGTACTTCAGCGGATTCGCGAGCAATTAGGAAAGTATATCTACGGCGAAAACGAAACTACCTTAGAAGAAGCCGTGGGCAGGCTCATCGCAGATCATCACATCAGTGTCGAGATTATTGAAGTTGGCACGAAGGGAGAAATTCTTTCTAAACTTAAATCACAAGTGCCTGATCTTGCAAACGGAGAGTTTATCGACTCTTATGTCTCCAATGAGACCCTGAAAACCCTGCTCAAGGAATCCCAAGCGCAGCAAAACGCTGACTTAGCGCTCGGCGTTCGCTTGGTTTCCAATGGGGATAAGCAGGACCTTCTCCTGGTTCTACGGGGTGAAGAAATTATTAAAGAGGGCGAGCGCTCTTATGGAGGCCCTCCAGGTGACGGTCAAATCTGGGCAGTGAACTCTGCCTTGGATTACCTCCGCCGCTATTTGATTGAAAATTAGATAACGCAGAATGAAGAAAGGAGCTTATGAAAAATCACGCTGATCAAATCCTATATAACGCCATTCTCCTCACGATGGATGATGTCTATAGCATCTATGAACCAGGAGCACTCGCCATTTCTGGTCAAAACATTACCGCAGTCGGGAGCCAAAAAGAGGTCTTAGAGGCGTATCAAAGCGAATCAATGTTCGATTGCCAAGGTAAAGTACTTATGCCAGGCTTGGTCAATGCGCATACGCACGTCCCAATGACACTTCTACGAGGCTTGGCGGATGATTTACGACTAGATGTGTGGCTAATGGGTTACATAATGCCGGTTGAACGAGAGTTCGTATCACCAGATTTTGTACGTCTGGGTACGAAGCTTGCCTGTGCCGAATTTATCCGCTCTGGGGTAACCTGCTTCAATGATATGTATTATTTCGAAGATGCAATTGCCGAAACGACTGCAGAAGTTGGCTTACGTGCTGTCGTCGGTCAGACTGTAATGAAATATCCTGCCCCAGATTCGAGCTCTTACGAGGTAGCTTTAGAGTTGGCTGAAGCTCTTATCCAAAAATGGAAAGGGCATCCGCTGATCGTCCCTGCCATTGCGCCCCATTCCGTTTACACTACCACCCCGGAAATCCTTACGGCGGTAAGTGAGATGGCTAAAAAGTATGATGTTCCGGTGCACTTTCATGTGGCTGAGGTGTCTTCTGAGGTGGAAGCTCTGCGCGCAGAAGAAGGCATGCCCGAGGTGCCTTATATTCGTAAATTTGGGATGCTGGATACGAAGTTGATCGCTGCCCATTGTGTGCACTTAGATGAAGGTGAAATCCGCTCCCTGCAACATGCTGGCGCTGGGATTGCCCATAACCCTTCCTCTAATCTTAAGCTCGCCTCCGGTTTTGCACCCGTACAGCGTATGATTGAGCTCGGCGTCAATGTGGGTATCGGCACTGATGGTCCAGCCTCCAATAATGACCTGGATATGATTGATGAAATTCGGTTGGCAAGCTTAGTTTCTAAAGCAGTGAGCGAGGATCCAACCGCTTTGCCGGCTAAGATTTCGCTCGCGATGGCTACCAGCATGGGTGCCCGGGCATTACACATCGGAGAAATTACAGGCAGTTTGGAACCGGGAAAGCGCGCAGATATGATCTTGATGGATATTTCGCCGCTGCATAATCAACCCCGTTTCCAGAATAATAGCGACAACATTTATGCTCAGATTATTTACGCCAGCAAGTCAACGGATATCACCGACGTGATGGTCAACGGTGAATGGCTTATGCGCGATCAAATCCTGCTTACACTCGATGAACAAGCCCTGATTGCAGAAGCACAAGGTATTGCAAAGGAAATCGATCTATTCCTGAAAGATCGAGAAGAGTCGGTGCTCTCAAAGCTGGTTGCAATTGGCGGAACGATGCAAGAAGAGAGCTTTGAAGTACAAGCAAAGGTGCGTGTGGACGATTTAGAGCCAGTGCTGAAAGCCCTCAACCAGCCCGGGATTGAGATTGTGCGGAAGCGCCATTACCACGAATACGATACATACTTCCGGCAGGCAGATCCAAGCCAAGGCCGCTTGCGCTACCGTGAGGATGAATTTATTGGCGAAAATGGAGAGATTACCAATGTACGTTCCCGATTGACTCTGATCGGAGAAAGCGGAGAGAAATCCCACCTGAATGGCGAGGAGATTATGCTTTCGCGCAGCCGCTATTTGGCTCCGGCAACACAGAGCTTACGCTTTTATCGAGAGTATTTCAAACCTGTGGCAATCGAGGAAATCGTAAAAGACCGCCGCCGTTTCTTAATTAAGTTCGAGGGTACTGAATTCTTCGTAAACTTAGATGATGTGACCAAACCTAACTTGGGCAAATTTGTGGAAATTAAGAGCCGCACTTGGAGCCGCCAAGATGCTCAGCTTAAAGTTAAACTGATGCAAAAATTATTGGAGACATTAGGCTTAGCCTCACAACCCTTGGTTACTAAAGATTATATTTATCTCGTTGAAGAAGGGGAAGAGTAGCCATGAGTACCGCAGAAAAACTCCATGTCCTTTTTGCCAGTTCTGAGGCAGAGCCATTAGCAAAGGTTGGTGGTTTGGGGGATGTGGCGGGGGCACTGCCAGCTGAGATCAACCGTATTGCCGAAGATCACGTGGATATCCGCTTGATTATTCCCTTTCATGCGGTCATCAAAGAAAAGAATCCGCCGGTTGGCTGGATCGGGTCATTCCCTATAAAGACTAAAACGGGTCAATCACTTTGCGACCTCTATGTTACTGATCTTGATGGGGTCATAACATACTTATTAGATAGCGATGGAATCAACCACAACTCGCCTATTTATTATGGGGATGCAACATTAGATGGGCGTAAATATGCTCACTTTTCTCTCGCCCTTCTGGAAGCCATGCGCTTTATCGACTGGCCGATAGATGTTTTGCATGCCAATGACTGGCACACTGCTTTAGCGGTCTATGCACTTAAAGACTTATATAAGGACGATCCCTTCTTCACTCAGACGAAAACTATCCTTACCGTTCACAATCTCCCTTATAACGGATATGGTGCTGATGCAGCGATGACAGATTTAGGTTTTTCGCCCTGCAGTGACCCAGACCTACCTGATTGGGCTCGCCTGACCCCATTACCCGTGGGTTTAGCAACTGCGGACCGCATTATCGCCGTTTCTCCTGGATACGCAGAGGAAATTCTAACCCCCGATTATGGTTGTGGTTTGGATGGATACTTAAGGCTGCATTTGGACAAGCTTAGCGGGATTGTGAATGGCATCGACCTCGAGAAATGGAACCCGGAGACAGATGCATACATCGGGCATCCTTACTCTATCGATCGTTTACACAACAAGCAGCTAAACAAGCTCGACTTTCAGCGGGAAATAGGCTTGGAAATGAATCCAGAAATCCCTATGCTCACCGTTGTCAGCCGCCTTGATTTTCAGAAAGGTCTCGGCTTGATCTTCGACGCATTACCAGACTTAGCTGATCAGGCTTGGCAGTTGGTGATTCTTGGAACAGGCGCAAAAGAATTGGAAGAACGCGCTCAGGAAATTGCCGTGGCATTTCCGGATAAAGTCGTCAGCATCTTAGAGTACAATAATGCATTGTCTCATAAACTATACGCAAGCGGGGATATATTTCTGATGCCTTCTCTCTATGAGCCCTGCGGACTCTCCCAAATGATCGCTATGCGCTATGGGAACATCCCAGTAGCCAGAGCAACCGGAGGTTTGAAAAACACGATCATCGATTTTCATGCCTCACCCGAAAGGGCAACCGGGTTCTTGTTCGAAGAAAAAACAGCTGAGGGGCTAAAAACTACCCTTGAAATGGCGCTTAATGTTTTTAAGAATAAACAAATCTGGTATCGGCTGCAGCGCAATGCTATGTCTGCGGATTTCTCCTGGAAACAGTCTGCACTCCAATACCTGCAAATGTATCAAGAATTAAGTCAAATTTGAAATAAGCGAGGAAAAACTTATGCTTACTCCGCGTGCATCCGGAATTTTACTTCACCCAACCAGTTTCCCAGGTCCCGACGGTATCGGCGATTTAGGTCCCGAAGCTTACCGCTGGATTGACTTCCTGAAAGGCTCGGGCTGCCAGATGTGGCAGATTCTACCCCTCGGACCAACTGGCTATGGTGATTCTCCTTATCAGTGTTTTTCGGCTTTTGCTGGTAATCCCTTATTGGTCAGCCCCCTGTTTCTCATCGAAGATGGCTTGTTAGAAATCTCAGATATAGCCGACCGTCCAAACTTTCCTGCAGATCGCGTCGACTTTGGGCCGGTCATTATCTGGAAAAATAGGCTTTTAGACCGCGCTTATTCCCGTTTTCAGGCACTGCGATCTAACGCAATAAAAACTGCCTTCGACCGTTTTCGCGAAGAAAACCAGGCCTGGCTTGCAGATTTCAGCTTGTTCATGGCGGTCAAAGAAAGCCAAAACGGACAGCAATGGAGCCTCTGGCCAGAACCTTTGAAATATCGTGATCCTCAAGCTTTGGCAGATTTCTCTGAAAAACATGCTGAAAGTATAGAAAAGCAGCAGTTTAATCAATTTCTTTTCTTCAGCCAATGGGAAAAACTCCATGCTTATGCTAAACAAAATGGCATCCTTATTATTGGCGATGTGCCTTTTGTGATTGCCCTGGATAGCGCAGATGTTTGGGTAAATCCGAACTTATTTTTGATGGATGCAGAGCTCAATCCTACCTTTGTTGCGGGCGTGCCGCCGGATTATTTCTCCCGGGATGGCCAGTTGTGGGGTAATCCGCTTTATAACTGGGACGTGCTTCGTGCGCAAGGCTACCAATGGTGGCTCGACCGTATGGCAGCTGTGCTGAAATTAGTTGACTTCGTCCGCTTGGATCATTTCCGCGGTTTTGCGGCGGCTTGGCATGTACCCTTTGGGGAAGCTACAGCGCGCAAAGGTGAATGGGTACCGGGACCAGGAAAGGATATTTTTACTGCTTTCCAACAGAAGTTCCCAACCATGCCCATTATCGCTGAAGACTTAGGCGTTATTACTCCAGACGTGGAAGACATGCGGGATAGCTTCAACCTCCCAGGGATGAAAATCCTCCAATTTGCCTTTACAGGCGATCCCGAGGACGACTTCCTTCCCCATCACTACCCGGTGAACTGTTTTGCGTACACAGGCTCGCACGATAATAACACCTCACGGGGCTGGTATGAGCAAGCTTCGGCACGCGAGCAGGACTTTTGCCGGCGTTATCTCAATGTTTCCGGCGAGGATATTTCTTGGTCGATGATGCGCGCTATCTGGCAATCGGTGGCAAATGATGTTGTTGCGCCTATGCAAGATTTGCTCTCCTTGGGCGCTGAAGCACGCATGAATTTACCAGGTTCCCAGGGCAGCAACTGGGCTTGGCGCATGCTTCCCGATGCTATCACCGAGCCTTTACGCCAGCGTATGTGGGAGCTCAATCTGCTCTACAGCCGGCTGCCACCGGAAGAGAAAGCGCGTTATAGCGCTAAGCTGAATGCCGAGTTATCCGGAACAGTCAAACCGCATTAGGCTTGCTTTCGGGCAGCACCGAAATCACAATACCGAGCAGAATAAAAATACCGCCGATGATTTCTAAAGTCGACGGTATTTCATTTAAGAAAATAACCGCCAAAATAGTAGAACCGATTGGCTCGCCTAATAGCGCCATGGAAACAACCGTTGCCGGTAAAACTTCTAGGGAGTAATTTAAAACGGAATGACCGAGTAGCTGGGGGATGACTGCTAACGCTACAAAAAGCGCATAAATTTGTGGCGAATAACCCAAAAGCTTTTCTCCGCGCAAAATAACCACCAAAATCAGAACTATTGCAGAAACGGTATAAACAGCGGTTGTATAGCTTAAATTATCCATTTTGAGGCGCATTTTTCGACCAATCAACATATAACCCGAAGCCATCCAAGCGCCAAAGAGCGCTAAAGCCATTCCCCAAAGGGTTTGGCTGCCGCGTTCAAAAACGCTGCCTGAGCAGCTCAACCCAGCTGTGTTAAGGCGGCATGGGCCACTTATGGCAATGCAAATTCCTCCGATGATTGCTACAGCCATCCCCCAGTAAAAGCGCGAGCTAACTTTTTCTTTGAGCACGACTGGTGAAAGCAGCGCCACCCAAAGCGGTGTCGTCGTTACTAAAATCACAGAGCTGCTCACGCTGATAAATTCCAAAGAGGTGATCCAAGCGGCAAAATGCGCTGACAGAAACACGCCCGAAAGGACTAACAAGCCAATATCTTTATGATTGAGTTGAGCACGCTCGCCCTTATGAGAAATGAGCAGAAGGAGCCCGCTGATGAGGGCTGAAAGTGCCAGGCGGTAAGCTGCAATGACCAATGCGCTTGCTTCGAGCAGAATTAAGCGGATCAATATGGCAGCAGTGGAAACCGCTAAAATCCCAATGAGAAGCAGGAGATAAGGGTTAATCGGTTTCTTAGGTTTCAACTTCGGCGCCTGTTTATTATGATAAACTTACGTCATTAATTTTACCTTTGGAGTAGAAAATGGCGTTTGTAATCACCAGTTTATGTCTTCGTGATGGCGGATGTATGGCGGTCTGCCCGGTTTCTTGCATCGTTCCAGGTAAACCCGAAACAGAATGGCCACTCTACTACATCGACCCGAATACATGCATTGATTGTGGAGCGTGTATTCCTGAATGCCCTTATGGCGCCATTTTTACGCTGCAAGATGTACCCTCAGCTTATATTGCTCGGGGTGGCGAAGTGCTTAGTGCCCCCGTAGGAACTCCAGGTTACGATCAGCCGTTGGATACAACTACCTACGAAGGCGACCCTGTCCATATTCCTGCCACTCGGGTACTTACAGAAGGCGAGGTGGTCGACCTCACCCCAGCGATCCAAGCCAATCGTGACTTTTTCGAAAAAGGCCCCGGCTATGAAGCGCTGCTCTAATCCAGTTAAGGCAATTCGGCTTCTTTAGCAGCCATTGCTGCGCCAATAATGCCGGCTAAGTTCTCCAACTCTGCCGGCAGGATTTTCGTCTGGATTTTGAGATACTCCGCATAATTTTCAAACTTAGAGCTGATCCCCCCGCCAATAATGAAGAGATCAGGGTTGATTAAACTTTCGTAAGTGTTTAATACTTCGGTAAAACGTTTGCCCCAGCGCTTCCAACTGAGTTTTTTCTGTCTTCGCACCGCATCTGAAGCACGATGTTCAGCCTCTTTACCACGTACCTCAAGATGTCCAAGCTCGGTATTTGGCAGAAGGTGCCCGTCAACGAAAATTGCTGAGCCAATCCCAGTCCCCACAGTCAGGAAGAACACGGTCTTGTAAAGGTGTGCATCCTCAATTCCAAAACGCATTTCCGCTAATCCGGCAGCATCAGCATCATTTATAACGGTTACGGGCTGCCCCGTTTGGGTAGAGAGTAATTGGGCAATATCTGTGCCGATCCAGTTTTTATGCAGGTTGGCTGCTGTATAAGCAATGCCTTTTTTCACGACTCCAGGGTAACCGACCCCGATCACACCATGGTAATCCAACTTTTTTCGGATTTTTTCCACCAATTCAGCTGCAACCCGAGGCTTGAATAAAGGTTCTGTTTCGTAGCGCACCCGCTCGGAAACTAACTTCCCCTGATCAAGGTCCACAAGCGCACCTTTGATGGCAGATCCACCAATATCAATACCTAATGTAATCATAATTCCTCCTTTTGAGGCTTAAGGGCAAGCGTTGTTTAAATGCTCTTCATACGTGACGGAAAAAGCATGGGTTCCACTCCCGTCACATTTCGCGCGGAAATAAAAGTAAGGTGTTTGTGCTGGGAAGGCAACCGCTTCAAGCGAAGCAAGGCTTGGATTTGAAATGGGTCCAGGCGGTAAACCAGCATAGAGGTATGTATTATAGAGTGAATCAACTTGCATGTCAGCTTCTGTAAGTTGGGTTTTCCACCAAGTTTGTTCTATTTCGTCAAAACCGAGGGCATATTGGACTGTTGGATCGGTCTGTAGACGCATCCCTTCAGCTAAGCGGTTATAGAAAACCGATGCTATTGTAGCTTTTTCTTCATCAGCGCGGGTTTCACGTTCGATGATCGATGCCAAGGTCAGCGCTTCGTGAAATGTGAGCTGTTGCGCTGAAATACCTGCCAGTAACTCTTCTGACTGCATGTGCGCACGGAAATTGGCGAGGAAGACTTCTATGGTGCTTTCCAAGTCAATATGCGGTTCAAGGCTGTATTCACCTGGGTAGAGGTAACCTTCTAAAGAAGCTTGTGCTGGCAGTTGGAGCTGAGCGCGTATACTATCTGGGGGCGCGAAGGCATAAGCTAAAAATTCTTCGCCGCTAAACTCAAAACCACTCAGGTCGATGCTTGCGGCGATCTCTTCTAAGCGCCAGCCCGGATAGATATAAAAAGCAATATCCCGCGCTTCTGGATCCGTAATCGTATGTGCGATTTCGATACTGTTTAATTCTGGCTTGAGTGTAAACGTCCCCGATTGAATTTTGCGATCCAGCCCAGAGTAAACCAAGTAGGTACAGAACAGCGCGCCTGACGATGTATAAGCCTCATCTTCGAGCCTTCGGCACAGCGCTTCGACGGATTCGTCTGGTTCAATGCTAAATTTTCGCGGAAAGTTGGATTCTTGTGCACTCGTGAGCAACTCATCTTTAGACCGTAATAGCGTGATCGCGTAATGCGCCCGCAAGATAGGGTTCAAACTACGATCCGCTGGACCAAATGACCTCGCGGCAATGGCTGGTGCGCCAATTAGCGTGCCGATAAGTGCCACAAGCAAAATCACCAATACTATAACCAAAAGTTTAGGAAAAAATGAAGGCTTATTGTTTTGTGTCATTTGTTTCCTTAGTACCATGGTGGTTCTCTAAGAAATCCTGTAAGATCAGCGCTGCAGCTAAGTCGTCTATCGGTTGGCTGCGCTTCTTCCTTGATACACCTTTTGCTATGCGCAGCTCGGCTGCTTTTTGAGAGGAGTAGCTTTCATCCCAAAGGTAAATGGGCATCTCCTCGAGTGCTCGTAAAGCTTCTGCCAACCTTGCTGCAGAGCGCGCTTTAGGTCCAGGTTTGCCGTCACTATCTAAAGCTTGACCGACCACAATGGCATCCGCTTGGTTTTGAAGCGCCAATCGCATAATCTCCATAGCATCAATTACTCTTGAAACATGACCGAGAATTGCGAGCGGACGGGCTAATGTGCCGGTTTCATCACTGATTGCCACACCAATTCGCACCTCACCCGGATCAACACAAAGAAATTTCACTGCAAAGTCTCCACAGTTTCTTGAAAGCAACTTCTAAAAATTATACAATACTTTCAATTTAGGCAGCTTATCAACATCACGAATAAGGAGACTAAATGGAGCTCAAAGGGAAGAACGCATTGATCACCGGCAGCGGCATCCGCCTTGGCAGAGCTATTGCGCTTGCACTTGCAGCTGAAGGGTGCAACTTAGCGCTACACTACCATCACTCTGCAGAAGAGGTACACGAAGTGCAAACAGCTGCGCTCACCATGGGTGTGCAGGCAGAGATTTTCCAAGCGGATTTATCCGATCCAAATCAGCTAAAACAGTTAATCCAAGCCGTAACAACTGCTTTCGGTCATATCGATATCCTCATCAATAACGCTGGGGTTTATCTCAAAGGTAAGGGCATGGAGACGACTCCAGAAATCCTAGAGCAGGTCTTCAGGATTAACCTGTTTGTGCCCTTACTATTGACCCGCGCCTTTGCCCAGCAGCTGCCAGAAGGCTTTGAGGGAAAGGTTATCAATATTTCTGATGCTAAAGTCTTCCGCCATCAACCAGACCATTTCGCGTACCGCCTTACCAAGAGCAGTATCAACGAGATGACCGCTCTCTTTGCTTTGGAATTAGCCCCTAACATCACAGTAAATGCAATCGCGCCTGGAGTTATGCTCCCGCTGGCTGGTCATGAAGATGCCGACCTGCAAGATCTGGCGGAAAAACGCATCCCTCTCAAGCGCATCGGCAGCCCTGAAATCATTGCAGAGAATGTGCTTCACATCCTGCACCAGGATTTTATGACGGGTACAGTGATTCGCATTGATGGTGGTGAGTGGGCTTAATCAGTCAGCGGAACTAAGATCCCCATCCGGTACCATTGCTGCATTTCATCCCAGAGAATAGACCGACCTCCTTTTTCAGTAAAACTAAGCGTATCACTCTCTGCTAACCAAGCTTCAAGCTTGGGGATGGGATAGTATTTTGCGTGATAATCGTGAAATATCCCCCGCGTGGCGAGATAGCACCATGGAGCTAAATGAAATTTGGTCTCTGGGGAAATTGTTATGGTTTTTGATTCTAACCGAGGAAGTTTTTCAGCTTGTGTAATGATGTGTGCGTAAGCCTCAAGTTGATTCTCGAGTGAAAAGTAGTTGAGGATTTGTTCTAATCGCTCCCCTCGAACGCGGGTATGTTCGCGCAGAATCGTCGCTGCAATCTGAGCGGCAGCATCAACGTCACCATACTCTACTTTGTCTATGAGCGTATTGGGCAGCTGGCTGCGGTGCACACCAACTTTAGCCACAATGCTGGGCGTCCCGCAGGCTAAAGACTCATACGCCACATTGCCGAAAGCTTCCACTACATTCCCCAAGCAAAGCGTCAGGCTGGCAGCTGTGTAGTATGCTGGCATTTCGTCTTGGCTGAGCCATGGATGAAAGATGAAATGTCCTTCTAAGCCGCGGCGCTGGAGCTCCGCAGATATTTGAGCATGAAATTCGCTTTCACTTTGCCCGTTCATCTCGCCTAACCACTGGGGAACGAGCACGCGCACATGTTTAAAACCATAAATTTTTACTAACTTTTCTACTACCAAGATTGTTTGCATTAATCCTTTTCCAGCTTCGGGTCGGTGCGGGTGCAGAATAATCTGGTGAACGGCTGGATCCAACGCATACCGCTGGAAAACCGGAGTAGGATCCACCGCATGATAAAGTTGCGTATCAATCCCATTTAATACGGTATGAATACGTTTTTTTAGCTCAGGTAAAACTCTGCCCGCAGAGGCTTTGATTACCTCAGCTGAAAAGTCCGAAACCGCAATAACCGCATCTGCTTGCGTCAGAAAAGAGCCCAAGATGGATTCAGGATAATGATTATCGCGAAACGAGCTCACCGTGGGAACGTCGTTATAAAGAAAGGGAAGCAATAATTCACCATCATGCATGTAAAACCGATCAGCTGTGCTTAACTCTTGGGCAACCAGCTCACAAATCAGGGCTAAGTCTCCGGGTGGAAGCTGATAAGGCTGAGGAAAAGGCAAGTGAAATGGCAGCTCGGGTTTAACGTGAATATTATTGCCAAAGGTGAAAGATTTATGGTTGGTATCCGCTTGAGCGCAAAGCACTACAACCTCGTGTCCTTGCTGCTCCAAGTGTTGGCAAATATTCATGAAGTGCTTAGAAGCGCCACCTGTAACCTGATTGGCAAAAATAGGATTAATCGAAAAGCAAACGATTTTCAATGCTCAGTTCCTTTTGTCGTAAAATTAGCCCAAGAGGTACCCATGGATAAAATCATCATCACAGACCTGCAAGCGACAGGCATCATCGGTGTTAAGCATCCGGAACGCGATAAGCCCCAAATCCTTCTAATAAATCTCACCCTCTACCGGGATCTACGAACCGCCGGTGAGAGCGACAACATCCTCGACACCATCAATTATTCCACGATTTCTAAAGCGGTTGCAGCGCAGGTTTCTCAAACGCAATTTCACACGGTGGAGGCTTTAGCCAGCCACCTTTCCCGTTTCCTTTTGCAGAATTACCCGCTTGAAGCTGTTCGCATTCGCGTGGAGAAGCCCAAAAAAGTTTCTAATACAGCGCGTGTTGGCGTCGAAATTTTCCGCCGCAAAGGCAATGGTTAAATCTTCTCCTCAGAGGCGATCCGATTTAAGAATTCCATGCGCGTTGAGGGCTGAGAGCGAAAAACGCCCAGCATTGCTGATGTGGTCATGGACGCTTCTTGTTTTTTAATTCCACGCATCATCATACACAAATGCTTGCCTTCAACAACCACGCCAACACCCTGAGGGTGCATACTCTCTTGTAAGAAATCAGCAATCTGCTGGGTCATATGTTCCTGAACCTGCAAGCGGCGTGCAAACATATCAACAATGCGGGGAATCTTAGAAAGACCGATAACTTTACCATTAGGGATATAGCCAACATGTACCACGCCATAAAAAGGCAGCATGTGATGCTCGCACAAACTATAAAACTCGATGTTCTTAATGATGACCAATTCATCATAGGCGACAGTAAAAAAGGCATCGTTGATTAATTCTTCAGGGTTAATGCGATAGCCGGCTAAAATCTCTTCATAAGCTTGCGCCACGCGTGAAGGCGTCTTCAACAAGCCTTCTCGCTGAGGGTCTTCCCCGATTGCCTCAAGAATCTTGGTAGTCGCTTTTTCGATCGTATTGAGATCCATTTCGGATTCACAGAATAAGTCTGCTGCTTTGAATAAGGGTTTTTCACAGTCCATTATCGTACCTCCGCAGGTATTCTAACAAAAAAGCAGCCCCCAAAGGGGCTGTATAAAGTTTGTATAAGCTTAGGCTAAGATGGGATCGATCAAACCGTAAGTCCCATCGCGTCGTTTGTAGAGCACGTTGATTTTATTAGTCGTCGCATTATAAAACACAAAGAAATCTTCGTGACCTAGGAGTTGCATCTCTTCCAAAGCGTCTTCTTCCGTCATGGGCACAAGCACAAAGCTTTTTCGGCGCACAATGATTGGCTGCTCTTCTTCTTCGGTTTCTTCAGCTATCTTTTCAATCGTCTTTGTTGCCACACCTTCAGCGCGATGATCCCAATGTTTCCCCTTGTACCGTTCGATTTGTCGGGTCATTTTATCCACAGATTTATCGATAGCTGCATCGATTGAATCGGCTCGTTCTTCTACGCGCAGGATAAAACCCTTACCTCGTAGCGTGATTTGCGAAATAAACCGATCACTCGCTTTCCTCGCTGTTTTGACATAAGCTAAGTCCACTCGGCAATCATCAATACCACTTAAAAATCTTTCTAATTTCGATACCTTCTTGATTGCATACTCGTGGATTTTATCGGTAAGGTCCAGGTCTTTTGTGAAAACATCAATCTCGAGCGCCATACTTGCCTCCATTGTCAATTGTAGGTTTTACCCAAAGTGGACTCTTCCCTGACTTTTTACACCTCGGGTTCTCTTGTTGAAATTATACATCGATTGCAGGGGCATTTTCAATTGTGACTTGTCTCCCTAAGGCTTTTGCGACCGTAAGTGCATAAACGCGTTTACTCCCAGCTTCCCTAAGGGCAGCAGCTGCTGCGTTTATTGTCGCCCCTGTGGTGAAAACGTCATCAACCAGAAGTATTGTTTTATCTTTCACCATGGCTGGATCAGCACTGAAAGCGCCTTGTACGTTTTCCTGGCGCTCTTTAAAGTTGAGGTTTACCTGGGATCTGGTCTCATGAACACGCACCAAGCCTTTTGTGTTTTCGGGAATATGTAATTGTAGAGATAGCGGGTAGGCTAATAATGCGGCTTGATTGTAGCCGCGCTGAGCTTTGCGCTTCTCGCTGAGCGGTACAGGCATGATTAAATCTATCTGCCAGTTGGTCGCTTGCATAATCTGAGCTAACATATCCGCTAATTCCAGCGCGATCCCCAAGTCCCGTTCGTATTTCAGACGGTGGATGGCTGTGCGCATTACGCCTTGATAGGCAGCCACGTAACGAAGTTCATGAATAGCATGTTGTAGATGTTCACATCTCGTGCAAACACCTCTTTTAGACAGTTGCGCCCCACAATAAATACAGCTATCTACGTTGGCACGCACCATACTATGCCAACATTCCGAACAAATTAAGACACCTTCCTTGCCGCAGCCAATACATTCTGGAGGGAAAAGCCAATCTATGCTATTCCAGAAAAAACGATAAGCTCCTGCTTGAAGTGCAAATTTATCCATCAGCTCAAAAATTAGCGTTTACGAGATGTTGGCGTTATAAAAAAGCTGTATCGCAGGCCAAAATAAGGAAAACAGGGTGAACAGCAATAGAAAAATCAAAATTATTAGTAAAACATATTCCAGAGGTCCCCAACCTCGATTGGAATGAGAACTCATGCAGCCACTCCACTAATTAACATTGCTTTTTCCCATTATAATACCTACAAAGCAAAACAGCCTTTCAATCAGATTAGGAAAAATTCTATAGATAATCTGTGGTTACCGCGATTTGCTTGGAGTAGGATTTAAATGAAATGATAATTAATAAAATAAAGGAGAATTATGAGTGATATTTACGATAGGGTCGTCGGTGAACAGGATGCCGTGACAAAAATTATTGCCAAAATTCCTGGGTTTAGCGGCTATGTTGAGCGCGCTGACCGCCGTATGTCTGATAAGTTGTTACGCGAGCAGGTGGCTAATACGTTTGAACCGCTTTACCAACGTATTTCCAGCCTGCAACGCCAGTTGATTTCACAGGGTGGCTTGACCTACATCGATGAATTAGAAGCGGCGGCAATTAAGCTCCGCCAATTCATTGACCGTGTGCGAACAGCGAGCTATGGCTATGCTGGTGTCTTTGACGCCGTCAAGGTCAAGGCGGATGACCTCGCTCGGATTTATCAATTCGATCTCGAGCTGCTGAACTTGGAAGAAACTGTCCAACGCGCGATTGAGAATGTGGAAGTATCCATTGGTACTGATGGTTTACCAGCTGCTTTACAAAACCTGATCACGACCGCGCAGGAGTGTATAGATACCTTCAACAAACGCTCCGAAGCGCTCAAGGGCATAGCTGCCAGTTGATAATTGTAAAAATTGACTATATTCGGAGGAATAAAAATGGCTAGAATTTTTGATGTTGTTGAATACCCCAGTGAGATGACCGATGAAATCGTGCATCGCTTTCCCGAGACTGGCGTTGCAGACCTACGCCTGGGCTCACAGGTGATTGTACGCGAATCGCAAAATGTGGTTTTCTTTCGTGATGGAAAAGCACTCGATGTATTAGGTCCAGGCAGGCATACCATCACCACCGCGAATATTCCGCTGTTGGTAAATTTGATTGGAATCCCATTTGGTAATCGTACGCCTTTCACGGCTGAAGTCTATTACGTCTCCATGCGTGAATTTCCGGACCGCAAATGGGGTACCCCCCAGCCAATCATTGTCCGCAATACTGGTGTGGGCTTAGGGATTGCTCTGCTGCAAGGCTTTGGCACGTACAGCTTCCAAGTTAGTGATCCGCAGCAATTTGTTACCCAATTAGTTGGTGCTCAAGGCGCATACCACATGTCCGATATCGAAACCCGATTGCGCACCATGCTGCTTTCCAAATTGCAAGACGTGCTCGGAGAAACAACAACCCAAAGCAATATTTTAGATTTGATTGGGCTTACTGAGGAGTTAGGGGCTGCTATTAGAGCAAAAGCCCAAGATGATTTCTTAGCCCTCGGGCTTCTACTCAAGTCATTCTATATTGGGAACCTGAAACCATCTGATAAATCTGCAGAAGAACTCCGCCAGATGGGTGTGTTGGATATGCAGACCTATACCCAACTGCAAGCTGCCGACGCAATGCGCGAAGCAGCCCAAAATCCAGCCGGCGGTGCAGGATTAACTGCCGGCATTGGTGCTGGAATGGGCATCGGGAATGTGCTCGGCGGTACGCTTGCTGGTATGCAGCAGGCTGGTCAGGATCAAGCAGGAGCTGCTGGCGCAGCTGCAGCAGCGGCAAAGCTCCCTGATGTGATGACGCCTTCTGAGGCGGCTGGTTTCCTCAAAGTATCTGAGGAAGACGTTATTGCAGCCATTAATGCAGGTGAACTCAAAGCTCGGAAGATTGGGAGCGCCTATCGTATCAGTAAGGAAGCCTTACAGGACTTCCTCAAGGGATAATCGAGATGAAAGCATTCAGCCCGGTTTTTACGCCGGGCTGTTTGTTTAAATGGAGTAAAATTAAGTATCACCATCTCATGGAGCTTTATGAAACTTCACGAATATCAGGCTAAATCCTATTTCTCCCGTGAAGGTATCCCCGTTCCTCGTTCAAGATTAGCAACCACCCCTGCTGAAGCCAAACAAATTGCTGCCGAAATTGGCTATCCTGTTGTGCTAAAAGCCCAGGTTTTGGTAGGGGGTCGAGGCAAGGCTGGGGGTATTCTTCTGGTTAAAGACGAAAACGATCTCGATCCAGCTGCCAATGCCATTCTAAACAGCAAAATCAAAGGTATTTCAGTCCAGCGGATCTTGGTCGAAAAGGCGGTGAATTTCACCCAGGAAATTTATCTTGGCATCACAGTTGATCGCGCTTTAGCCCAGCCAGTTATTATCCTCTCAGCCTCGGGCGGCGTAGAAATTGAAGAATTAGCCATCCGCCATCCTAATCGAATTATCAGAACAGCAATTGATCCTCTGCTAGGTCTACAGCCTTATATGGTGCGGGCAATGGCTTCGCAGATTGGGTTAGATTACGCCTTATGGAAGCCGCTCTTGCAGATTGCCCTCTCATTATGGAACTTGTTTAAGCAATTGGATGCAACCCTCGTTGAAATCAATCCATTAGTGATCACGACAGAGAAAGAATTAGTTGCCTTAGATGGGAAAATGACAATTGACGATAACGCACTCTTCCGCCAACAAGATTTTTTGGAATTGGCTGATCAAGCGGTTGAGACGCCAGCTGAACAAGAGGCTCGCAAGTTTTGTTTATCTTACGTTCAGCTTTCGGGGCATATAGGCTGCCTGGTGAATGGGGCTGGATTGGCGATGGCAACCATGGATTGCATCCAGCAGGCTGGCGGCGAACCAGCGAACTTTCTGGATATTGGCGGCGGTGCCAACGCTGATAAAGTCCAAGCTGCCCTGCGGATTATCCTTTCGGATGAAAATGTGCAATCTGTTCTGATTAATATTTTTGGTGGCATCACACGCTGCGATGAAGTCGCTAAGGGTTTGCTCTCAATCCTCCCAGAAAACACGCGTAACCTCCCCATTATTATTCGCTTAGAAGGTACCAATGCAGAGGAAGGCCGCAGGATGCTCGCACAGGCACCTAATTTAATCGTCGTAGAGAGCTTAATGCAGGCAGCCGAAATGGCTGTGCATGCGGCTGAAGGCGCAATGGTATGAGCATATTATTAACTAAAGAGTCCAAAATTATCGTTCAAGGTATCACTGGGCGTGAAGGGCGTTATCATGCTCAACGCATGCAGGAATATGGGCATAATGTCGTTGCTGGCACGTCTCCAGGCCATGGCGGAGAGTGGGTATTAGATGGCAAAGTTCCAGTATTTGATACCGTCGAGGAAGCAAAAACGTCTACCGGAGCTGATACCAGCGTGGTATTTGTGCCAGCTTACTATGCATTTGATGCGCTTTTAGAGTCGATCGACGCAGGCATACAGTTGATTGTGTGTATTACAGAGGGTATTCCGATTATGGATATGCTCAAAGTGCGCCGCGTTTTAGCAGGTAAGGAGTGTTACCTCATCGGTCCCAATTCTCCGGGAATTATCACGCCTGGTCAAGCTAAAGCTGGCATTATCCCTGGAGACATTGCAATTCCTGGTAAAGTCGGGATTGTTTCCCGTTCCGGGACGCTAACTTATGAAGTTTCATTAGCGCTCAAGCGGGCTGGAATTGGCGTTAGCACTTGTGTGGGTATTGGCGGAGACCCAGTTATTGGCACGAGCTTTGTGGATTGTTTGGAGCTCTTTGAGGATGACCCCCACACAGATCAGGTCGTCATCGTCGGTGAAATTGGAGGTAATGAGGAAGAGAAGGCAGCCGAGTTTGTTCTGAATGAGATGACAAAGCCAGTCTATGCGTATATCGCCGGTAAGTCCGCCCCTGAGAACCGCCGTATGGGGCATGCCGGCGCCATCATCGAGGGTAACACTGGTTCAGCAGAATCCAAGATTACCGCTTTTAAGCAAGCTGGCGTCAAAGTTGTCTCCTTCCCTGAAGAGATTGCCACCTTGATAGCAGCTGTATTAAAGCAAAAAGGAGCGTAAAGCTCCTTTTTGGTAGCAATTAACAAAACTTACTCTTTGGTAAGCTCGTCAACTACTTTTACTGCATCCCCAACGGTGCGAATACTGCGCGCAGTTTCGTCGGAAATGGTAATATCGAACTTCTCGCAAAAACCATCGATAAGGAAAAACTGGTCCATCGAATCAGCTTTGAGATCTTCAATGAAGCGCGTGTCCATGGTGATATCGTCCCCATCGATCTTGAGCACATCAACAATGACTTCCTTGACTTTTTCAAAAGTATTTTCCATCCTTTACCTCACGTCATCATTATGGATATTTTAGCAATTTTGATTGCCAAATTATAATACGATTACTATAACACAGGAAGATTATGATGGATGCACATACCGCTTCACGAAAAGACGACCACTTGCGAATTAACTTGGAAAATGAGGTGAAATCCTCACTGACCAATGGCTTTGAGGCTTATCGATTTCTTCACCAAGCTCTGCCTGAAATTGACTTGGATGAAGTCGATATCAGCCTGTCACTATTTAACAAGCGTTTACGTGCTCCGCTCTTGATCTCTTCGATGACTGGTGGAACACAAAAAGCAGCCCATTTCAACCAACTTTTAGCCCGCGCTGCACAGGAATTTGGACTAGCAATAGGTGTAGGTTCGCAGCGCGCCGCGCTCGAAGACTCATCTCTTGAAGATACTTTCCGCATCACCCGCCAAGAAGCACCCGACGCGCTCCTGTTTGCCAACTTAGGCGCGGTACAACTCAACATGGGCTATGGTATTAGCGAATGCCAGAGAGCGGTGGATATGCTCGCAGCAGACGCGCTCATCCTGCACCTTAACCCCCTGCAGGAAGCCTTACAGCCCGAGGGAGACACCAAATTTCGCGGCTTGCTTAGGCGCATCGAGGAAATTTGTACAAAATTACCTGTTCCGGTCATTGCTAAAGAAGTCGGCTGGGGTATTGGCGCAGCTGCAGCAAAACAACTATTGGATGCCGGTGTATCAGCTATAGACGTAGCAGGTGCTGGTGGAACTTCCTGGTCTCAGGTGGAAATGTACCGGCAACCTGACCCGCAGCGCGCTAAGATGATATCGCACTTTCAGGATTGGGGTATCCCTACAGCTCAGTGTTTAGTAGAAATCAAGCAAAACATCCCGAATGCATGTGTTTTTGCATCTGGTGGGTTGCAAAACGGCATCGATTTAGCAAAGAGCTTAGCTTTGGGTGCAACCCTGGGAGGAATCGCGGGTCCACTGCTGCGCGCTGCCAACGAAGGTTATGACCAATTGGGCAAGACGATCACGCTCATACTGGAAGAACTGCGTATCTGTATGTTTGCTACCGGTAAAAAAACTTTAGCTGAATTTGATGAATCGGTGATTGCACCTATTCATTAAGCGTTCGCTGCGTATTAGGCAGGCTGATCGCTTTCTAGGATCTCTGTTGAGCTGATTAATTCCTCTATGCTTTCGACGCTTTGCGGGGTTATGGCTTGTTGGCTGATGCGCCTGGCAGCGACCACGATGCCTAATGCGATCCAGTAATATGGTAAGCCGAATGTATCCATGCTAAAGCCTTCCATGATTAGCGCCAAGATAAACAGTTTGCCAGTAAACCCGATTGCCCGTTCCATTTCACTCAATCCGGATCGTTCCAATTGGACAGCTTCGCGCCAATGCAGGTAAACCCAAGAGGCGTAAAAAGCAAAGCCGAGGATTCCTGTTTCGGCTAACAACCGTACCCACAAGTTTTTGATATTTGGGAGGATGTTAAGCGTATAGAGGTATCGCACCACCTCCGGCAAACCATAACCAAACTCCGGCACTAAAGCAGGGAAAAAGAACCCAGCTCCGCCCAAGCCTACCCCAAACCATGGATGGGCTAAGAAAACGCGGAAGCCAGTAATCCAATAAATCAGGCGTTCGGCAAAGCTAAGTTTGCTCGCCCAACCCAATACGCCAAACTGCCTTAGGCGCTCGATGTTGAAGAGTTGCTCCATTCGAGGGTCGATTCGCGAAAAAAGCACGCCTAAAGCTAAAGCCACCAAACCAAATACTATTAAAAGTCCCACCCACATGCCAAGTTTGGTCAGAAAATGTTTGCAGCGACTCACGGTTTTCCCAGACTGTTCACTGCGTTTACTTAGCAAGCGATTCATCGCTTGGTCAGCCAAACCGAATACCACAAATGCAACAACGACGAGGGTCGTCAACCATCCTATACGCGAAAAACTTAGGAAGAGGACTATGGCACCTAATATGAGCAAAATATTTTCGAACGTGAAAATTCCAAAAATTCTTTTTTTCGAGATTGATATTTTCTTTACACTAAACCCTAACCACAGCGGAATATAGAGTGTGTTCAATTGGTGAGCTAACCATGAAGGTTCAAAAGCCACACCAGTTACACGCTGGCGGTAAAGCAGTGCACTCGAAGAAAAGTAAGATTGCAACTCCCATAAAATTTTAGGATATTCACCATAGAGTTGCCAAGCAACTGCTTGAATCAAGCTGGTAAGAATAGCAATCAACCCGCCAAGGTAAATCCAGCGTAGGGTTTTCCGAAGAGTAGTTTCATCTTGAATTAAGGTAGCCGTGATCAAATAGAATCCGATGCCAAGTACTAACGTGAGCAAACCTTCAAGCGCCTGTCGTGAAACCGAGGCATTGCGAAACGACTCAAAAGGTAAAAAAGCTGCTAATGCAGTGGTAAATCCTGCCACGAGGAGAAATACAAGCATTGGTAGGCTTTGCTTAGGAAATGAACGGATCTTTATAAAGCGGGGTAAGAAGAAAACTAGTGCAAGAATGGCTAAAAATATAGCAGAAAGCGGTGCAACAGACGAGCCTTGGAAGAGTTTCGCTAAAGCGGGAAAGCTCGTAAACGGCAAGCACAATAATAATAATGCCCAGCAAACTTCCGTAAATGACTGCCAAACTTTAGGCTTCATCGGATTTTTTGTGCTTGCTTGGGATCTCATTGATTATGATGCCTATGATTAATCCAACTCCAGCTCCACCAAGGATCAATGTACCACGCTGGTAATTTAGTGGATCAGCTGGAACAGCGGCTGGTTGGTATTGGCTCACGTTGAGCGCCAATGTTAAGCCTAACGACTTTGGACTTTCTTCTAAGATAATTGCATTCAAGCGTTCCAGTTCTTTGGAGAGCTCTTCAGCTGTCAGAGAAAGGCAGAATGTTTTGGGTGCTCTCATATCTTCTGCAAAACAAGCAGATAAAGCCTCATATTGGAGTTTAGCTTCCGAAAGCCTTACAGCGTGAAGATAAGCTTCATTCAAGCGGTTATAAAGGATCTCAGCCCACTCAGAAGCAATACGTGCTGCCAATTGTGGGTCAGGATCCTTAACCTTGATGATGGTATTCATCAACTGGCGTTCTACACTGGTTTTTTGCTTCAAATCTTCTAAAGTGAGCTCATTTCCCTGGGCGGCTTCCGTCTCAATCAAGCGAGAAACTACCTCCGGGTAGAACACGAGCTCACCTATATGATTAATCTGTGCATCGAGCATGATCTCCGTGAGTGTCCCATCGACGCGCAGCTCCATATTAGTAGAAACAAGGGCTTTTGCTTCGTAAATAGGGGTAAAAAAAAGACTCAACACTCCCCCAATTAGGGCACCTAAAATGATGCCTATAGCCACTATCAGCCAAGGTTCAAATCCCTTTTTAGAAAATAGCTTCACTTGATAGTCTAGTTCAGAATGTGATTGTGGCAAATTTTGCATGATAATTACTCAATACGATATATTCAGAGCACGCTGCCTATTTTAACATAGTCTTTTTGGAACCGCCTCAGCGTTGGCAGAAGTTAGCAGAATAGGGTACATTAGAGCGCAATGTCAACCCTTGATCAGGTATATAACCTAAAAATCCCTCCACATAGCCGTCTTTTTGACAACCTACAATGATTACGTCTTGTCCCGGTTGCATCTCAGTGAGGTCATCCTCGTCAAAATGGAAGAAAACCTCGGTTAAATCTGGCTGCAAAACGGTGAGGAACAATCCAATATCCTCAAGTTGGGCAAAATCTCGATAACGGGGATAAAGCATACGTCCAGTAAAAACCATGCCGTTTTCTTGCTCGATGAGGTCTGATACTTGGTCTATCAGTTCTGGTTGTTGCGTGAAAATCGAACTTTGGTAAAGTGCTGCCAATGTCTTTTGCTCGTTTTGCTCGGCATAAAGCTTGGGATAGCTGACATTAATGAGAGGAATAAGGCTGGCTGAAACAAGGATAACCAAACCTGCAATAAGTACGCCTCTCGATTCATGTTGCGAGGGATTCTCTTCCGCGACAAGATTAGGTTCAGCTTGCATTGCTGGTGATGTATTCAACTTTAAGCCACGCCAAAGCGCGGCTAGGCCAAGAATGAAGTAAAAATAAAGTGTCCAATCTGCTGGAAGGAGGTAACGGCTGCCGGAAGTACGGCCTAAAGCATTGGAAAGATAGTAACCCACATTTATCAACAGTGGTATTAATCCAGCCAATCTGTTTTTCTGCCAAGCAGCTGAAATTCCTAAGCCAATAAGGGTTAAATTTGCTGCAAATGCCAACCCGGTTGAAAGCGGCATTTCCCCCCGCCAAGTGACAGGTTCGTCCCAGTATTCCTGACTTAGAACTGGCGTAAGTTCGAGCGGATAAAGCTGGAAAGGAATGACGAAAAGAGCCTTGATTTCATTGTTAAGAAAATGTCCAGCGACAATTTCTGCAGCATCTTTTGGAAGTTTCAGCCTAGGGGTGTTAACCAAGCGAGGCGCGACCCTAGGGCTCTCCGAGGTCTGTGGCGTTCTTACACCCAATAAGATCGGGTCATTAGCCAGTAATCCCGTTGGAGCTGGATTTTGCTTCACGTGTAAAAACCGTGTCTGAACAACGGCTTGGATTTTATAGCTAAAAGGATCCGTTCCGTATTCTGTCCGGTTATAGGCTGTCCACGGGGTAATGGCGAGTGCAAAACCTAAAATGAAGATGCCCCAAGCTGGCCAGATCTGCTTCCATTGGAATTTATAAATGAACACAGTCGCCAGCATCACACATGGGACTAGTAAGAGAGCATTTGTCCGCACCATTAATGCAAATCCCAATACAGCGCCTGATAGAATGATCCAGGGGCTTTTCTTCTGGGGCTTCTTAAACCATTTGAGCAATATCAGTGCTAACAATGCCATCAAAATCATTGTCGGGAATTCAGAGAGGTATAAGCGTGAATTCGAAACAGAAATTGCAAAGGTAGAAAAAATGGCATTGTATTCTTTCACAACCGCAAAAAGCGCTAAACTCAAACCGAACAAGCGGTGATAAAACTCTTTTCCGAGGAGATAAAGTATCACGGGGAATATGGCAAAGCAAACAATCTGCCAAGTTGTCGTAGTCAAGTAATTTTGCCCTACAAATTGGTGCAGCAAACCTAAGAAAAATGTATACAGCGGCTTCTCAGTAAAGTAAGGGTATTCCAGCCGTTCTCCGATGAGCATATACTGCCCCCCAAGATCAGTGAGCGCGGCATCACTATAGGGGTAATAATCCTGGTTAGGCGGATAAGGACCCTCAGCGAAGAAGCTATTCGAAAAGGGTGCCTGATTCCACAGCCAAGCTGCCCCAACCCAAAGTAACAAACAAATTACCACATCCAGCCAAACACCTGCCGTACGCTTGCCAGTCTTGCGTACTTTCATCTTCTCTAAAATAAGGTCTCCCATAAGAACGAGGAAAATAATGAGTACCAGCTGGTTGAGCAGCACTGGCACGCCAGCCACATTCCAGTAACGGTCATCCGGATTCAGCCCGATTCTTGTAACGACGATGAGCAGCCAAATTGCAGCAATGCTTGCTAAGCAAATCAAAAAGGCTTTTTTATCTCCGCTGCCAGATGGAAGGACAATACCAAAAACGACTACAAATAAGAGTTGGGTAAAACCTAAATAAATCCAAATGCTGAGTGGTTCGGTGAAATACTTAATCACCGCATTATTTGCTCCCCAAATCAAGATCATCGCTGTGGTAAGGAGCAAAAATGCCATGCACAATATCAGCATAAAACGACGTAGACGCGGATAATCCCCAACAAGTGAGCTCTTTACGCGGTTGTATAAATCTTGAGTTGCCTTATTATGCAGGAGTAAAAAGAGTCCGAAAATAACAAGTGCTGCGGCTAAAATTAGCCATCCCAGAGTGATGATTTTTATTTGCCTTGCTGCAACCCAACCTTCTGGTCTAATGAAGTCTCCATTTTTATAATTCAACCAAGCCAGGAGACTCAATCCTTCCAAGCCTATCAGGATAAAATACAGTGCAGGAATATACAGTTTGGTAGATTTGAGTGGCTTCATTTTTTTACCAATAGGTGTAAATATAGCTCAATTATAAGTCAACCCTGAAAGCTTATGGCATAATCAAGCCGGAGCATCATAAGAAAGGTGAATTATGTCCCGCATAACCCAGCTTAATCAATCTTGCGTTCACCTGAACGCAATCCTCGGTGAAGGTCCACTTTGGCATCCTCTCGAAGCCTGTTTGTATTGGCTGGATATTGAAGCTGGGATGTTATTCAGATACCATCCTCACAATGATCATATCGAAACCTTTTCATTAGGTAAACGCGCTGGCTGCTTTGCGTTTCGTCAAAAAGGCGGTTTGATTATCGCTACCGAAAATGGATTAGCCTATTGGGATCAAAGCCATGGTCTAAGTGCCAACTTCGTTGATCTTTATCCATCAGATGCTGCCAATATGATGAATGACGGACGTGTGGATGCTGCTGGCAGCTTTTGGGTGGGGAGTAAGGGACCCACCAGTTCATCTGCCCTCTTCCGCTTAGACCCAGACGGAGTGGTAAGCACAATTTTAGAAGGTGTCACGATTTCCAATGGCATCGACTGGAGCCCAGATAACCGCTATTGTTACTATGTTGATTCTGGTGCAGCCACACTCTATCGCTATCGATTCGATCTGGAGCAAGGTATGCTATACGCACCCGAAGTATTTTTTCAACCTAGTGAGGCAGCTCGCACATCAACGCCAGACGGGTTATGCGTAGACCGAGCCGGTAATATCTGGGTGGCGATTTGGGATGGTGGCTGCGTGTTACAGCTTTCACCGGAGGGTGAAGTACTCCAGGAGGTGCGCCTGCCTGTCAGCCGCCCCACGTCGCTCACTTTCGGTGGCGAAGATTTGTGCGATTTGTATATTACTTCAGCTTCCACCGAGCTTAGCCCTGACGCATTGGCTTCACAGCCCTTAGCCGGGGACCTTTTTCACCTTCGTACCCAAATCCCTGGGCGCTTGCCAAATTTCTACCGTGGATAGGACTTCAGCCCCTCAATCATCCTCTTCAATTTCACCTGTTTTCTCATAACGCAAGCGCTCATGTGTCTCTAAAATGCGTTTACGCATGCGTAAGCTTTGTGGTGTCACTTCCAAAAGTTCATCCGGACCAATATACTCGATCATCTCATCCAAGCTGAGCACCCGCGGAGGATTGAGTTTATCCTCCAAGTCACGAATGGATTGGCGCATGTTTGTTAGATGTTTCTTCTTAGCCACGTTAATGGATAAATCCTGCGGTCTTGGCGTTTCACCTACGATCATACCTTCATAGACGGGAACACCCGGCCCAACAAAAAGTTGACCCCGCTGCTCAGCATTCCTCAAGCCAAAAGTGGTGGTGACGCCGGTCTCCCGCGCGACGATAGAGCTGGCTTGTTTTGTTTCAATCAGTCCTTCCAATGGGCGAAGTCCGATATAGAATGAGTTCAACACGCCTTTTCCGCGCGTGATTGTGAGGAACTTATAACGGAAACCCAACAACCCCCGGGTCGGCATTTCATAAGTCAGATGCACGGTGTTATCCGGGTTATTGGTCATATTCGTCATCTTGCCGCGCCGCTGACCAAGCAGCTCAACCACCGCACCCACATACTCTGGATCCACATCCACATGCACTTCCTCAAAAGGTTCGACCTTTTTACCATCTTCATCGGTAACTACGATTGCTTCGGGGCGGGAAACCTGAAATTCATAGCCTTCGCGTCGCATGGTTTCGATGAGAATGCCTAAGTGCAATTCACCTCTTCCGGAGACGAGAAAGACATCGTTTGCGTCGGTTTGCTCCACACGCAAGGCAATATTCGTACGCAATTCATCTTGTAGCCTTTCCCATAGCTTGCGAGATGTACTCCACTTCCCCTCCTGACCTGAAAATGGTGAAGTGTTAACTCCAAATGTCATTTGCACCGTCGGCTGCTGCACTTTGATTATAGGCAACGCCACCGGATTTTCGGGATCAGCTAAAGTCTCTCCAATTTGGATATCCTTGAGTCCTCCAATGGTAATAATCTCTCCAGCCTCCACATGATCAACCAGCACCTTATCTAAGCCCTGGAATGCATACACATAGCGCGCTTGCACCTTTTCAAGGCTGCCATCATGCTTAATGCGTGCTAACATTTGACCAGTGGTCAATTTACCGGCGTGAATGCGTCCTACGGCAGTAACCCCGCTGTATTCATCGTAGCCAAGGTTGGTAACGAGCATTTGAAAAGGTGCCTCTAGATCTACCTTTGGCGCTGGAATGTTATCCAATATACACATAAACAAAGCATGCAGATCATTGTCTAGATTAGGGGTAAGCCCTGCTTTGCCTTCCAGCCCATTGGCATAGATAATCGGAAAATCTGTCAATTCATCACTTGCGCCTAATTCCACAAACAGGTCAAAGGTGTTATTAATCGCGTTTTCAACATCGGCGTCCTTTCGGTCCAGTTTATTGATCACCACAATCGTTTTCAGGTTTTTAGCGATGGCTTGCTTGAGCACAAAGCGTGTTTGTGGTTTAGGTCCTTCGGCAGCGTCTACCAAAAGGAGGACGCCATCCACCATGTTCATAATGCGCTCTACTTCTCCACCAAAATCAGCATGACCAGGTGTATCGACGATATTGATTTTTACCAATTCGCCAGTTTTGGGGTTGGGTATGCTGATCGCAGTGTTTTTTGCTAAGATCGTAATTCCACGCTCTCGCTCCAGGTCGTTTGAATCCATGATGCGTTCCTGTACGCGCTGATTTTCGCGGAAAATCTTCGCTTGGCGCAGCATCGAATCTATTAGCGTCGTCTTTCCATGGTCAACATGGGCAATAATGGCAATATTGCGTAGGTCAGTTCTTTCAGTAATCAATTAATCCTCTTCTTCTCACGTATAAAAAAACCCGGTTGCCCGGGTTTTGATGTTCATCATAATCCTATCACGCCGTGAAAATACGGCGGTCGTTCCACCCGGTCTTGTGTAATCTCTATGGCGTTTTTCAAGCGTTCTTTAGCTTGTAATAGTTTTCCAGCGTTATTGGCATGGATTTCAAAAAGAGTCTGACCAGCTTCGATTGCATCCCCAATTTTGGCATAAACCATGATCCCCACTGCCGGATCGATCGGATCGCCTTTCTTTTCTCTGCCAGCGCCCAATTGGACCGAGGTCTCACCCACTTCCCTAGCGTTTACGCTGTTTACCCAGCCGCTTTTTTCAGCCAAAACAGGCTCAATAAACTTAGCCTTAGGCAGTTTATCGAGGTTGTCAATAGTGCTCACATCACCATGTTGTGCGATAACCAGCTCTCGGAACTTCCGCAAACCACTGCCATCTTGCATTGCTCGCTCAGCCATAGCTAAGCCCGTCTCTATATCAGGTGCTTTCTGCCCTAAAATGAGCATATATGCAGCCAAATGCAGGCAGTGATAGCGATAATCCTCAGGTCCTACGCCGTGCAGCATTTCAACCGCTTCTCGGAGCTCGAGAGCATTTCCTACAGCATTACCCAGCGGTTGGTCCATAGGCGAAAGCACAGCAATAACTTGCCTGCCGCTGAGCTCCCCGATGGCAACCATCTCCTCAGCAAGTTCACGTGCCTTTTCTAAAGTAGGCATAAATGCGCCTTTACCTACTTTGACGTCTAAAACAATCGCATGCGCCCCTGCGGCGATTTTCTTGCTCATGATGGAGGAAGCGATGAGGGGAATGGATTCTACCGTGCCGGTGACGTCTCGCAGCGCGTAAAGCTTGCCATCGGCTGGTGCTAAGTCCGCGCTTTGACCGGTCAAGACAATGCCGATCTCTTTGAGTTGGTGGATAAACTCTTCTGTGGTTAGATCCAGTTTAATCCCGGGAATTGATTCCAGCTTGTCGATAGTCCCACCACTAAAACCTAAGCCACGACCAGACATTTTCCCCACCGGTAAACCGCAAGCAGCAACAAGCGGCGCAACGGTGAGAGTCGTTTTATCCCCTACACCACCAGTGGAATGCTTGTCCACTACGATGGGTGCTGCTTGGCTGAGGTCTAGAATCTCGCCAGAGTGCGCCATAGCCATTGTAAGGTCGGTCGTTTCCTGATGGGTCATCCCATTCAGCGTAACCGCCATCGCAAAGGCTGCCATTTGATAATCTGGGATTGTGCCTTGGGTATAGCCTTGAACCAAAAATTCAAGCTCATCTTTGGTCAGCGCAAGCTTATCCCGTTTTTTAATGATTAAATCAACAGCGCGCATTTGCTTTTAACCTTATGATTGTTCTTGATCCTCAGCAGGATAGACGCTTACCTTACGGTAAGGTTCCTCACCCGTCGATTCAGTATAAACCTTTGCGTTTTCCCGCAACGCCATGTGTACAATACGGCGTTCATTCGGGGGCATAGGTTCCAAGACTTGCTTACGCCCTGTCTTTTCAACCTGATCTGCTGCTCGACGGGCTAACTTCCGCAATTCATTCTCTCGTCTGATTCGATAATGCTGCACGTCGACTTGAATCGGGACCCAATAGCCCAATTTATGGGCAATAATGAGGCTGAGGAGGTACTGAAGCGCATTAAGGGTTTCTGCCTTGCGGCCGATGAGGAAGCTTAAGTCTTCTCCTTCGATATTCACAGAAATCACAGGTTTCTCGTCTGCTTCAGTTTCAGCAAAACCTACGCTCACACCCGCCTTGACCCCCATTTTCTCTAGAAGTTCCAGCGTTGTCTCTTTGGCAACCTGTTGTTCAATCGAGATTTTTTCTTGTTCAGTATCTGGTGTGGTAATCGGTTTTACTTCCTTGGGTGCCTCTTCCACCACAGGCTGGGGTGCAGGCTGTGGTAACTCGGAGCTATTGTAAATCGTGCGGTTTGGATCCTTGACTGTCAGACGAATGCGTGCCTGGCGTGTGGCAAAATGAAAAATGTTGCGTTTGCCTTCATCCAACACTTCAATTTCCACGTCGTCTTTGGAAAGGCCCATCTCTGAAAGGCCTTTATCGATCGCCTCCTCAACGGTAGGTGCGATCACCTCTAAGGTTGGTTTATTCTCATTCATCAAGCTACCCCATTATTACTTCTTCTTGCGTTTTTGTGGTGGTCTCTGCTGCTTCACTGCGGCGCGTGCCGAAGGTTTCGGTTCAGGTTTCTGTGGTTCAGGGATCGGTTCGTCGTCTGGCACTTCAAGTACCGCGGCGGGTAAGGTTGATGCAGGTACCACTGCCGGCTTAGGCTTTATAAAGGGGAGTATTTTGGACCAATCTGTCGTACCCTGAATCGAATATTGAATAATTGTGGCAACATTGCTGGCTAAGAAGTACAGCGCTAACCCAGAGGCAAGCGTGAAAGAAATCCAGCCCATAAACAAGGGCATATACAGATTCATGCTCTTAGACATCGCTGCTGCCTGGTCGTTTGCTCCGCCAGAAGGTGGTGCCACCACTTTACCTTGAAGCCATGTCGTTAAAACTACAAGGATTGTAAGTACCGGTATTGGGATCCCAGCAACCACGAGCCTTTCGGGTTGACCCAGATCCATCCACAAGAAGTGGTTCTGAACGGGCAGAATTTTACTGGAATCCAAAAAAGGATAAATCATGCGCTCCAAGTTTAACAGTTCCAATGGCGTGGCAGCCATGACCTTAATAATGCTCTGGTAAAGGCCCAAAATGATAGGAAATTGGATGAGAGTTGGCAAGCAGGAACCCGCCGGGTTCACCTTAGCTTCACGATAAAGCTTCATTTGTTCTTCGGCGAGTTTTTCGCGGTTATCTTTATACTTTTCCACCATCTTTTTATAGCGTGGACTGTTTTGCAACTCAGTCATCGCTCGCGTTTGCTTGATTTGTCTAGCTGTAAGGGGGTAAGTAACTAACTTAATCAACAAAGTAAATAAAATGATGGCAATGCCAAAATTATTGACCCCGAGGGTTATTCCCAACAAAATATTTGTAAAGGGTTGAACAATAATTGTATCCCACATAACTTTTTCTTCCTTTTATCTTCCAGGTGTAAATGACCAGACTAAATTTCCGTTGAGATCATAGGCTTGAAGCAACACGTTGCCCTTTACACCAATGAAAATCTTATCGCCGGCTAGGATAGGTGTTGAATACACCTGACCATCTATAGTGCGGGTCCAAACGGGAGCACGATCGCTCATATTGTAGACAGTTAGTGTGCCATCCTCGCGGACAATAACAAAACTGCTTTCCAGAGGAAGGATGCCGGCTGTAACATTGCCGCCTGCGTCCAAAGCCCAATTCACAGAACCGTCAGCGGGGTTCAAGCCAAAAATCTTTCCGCTTTCATCTGAAAAAACAACGCTGCCATCGAACATCACCGGAGTTGCCCACACGCTGGATAATTCACCATTATTGTTGAACGCCCAGAGAATTTCCCCGCTTTGGCTGTCCACCGCAGTAAGAACCTTACCCATGCTGCCCACATACAATGCACCGTTCTCAGCATCGTAATAAGGTGCAGAAACTAAGGCTCCATTCAGTTTGGTTTTCCAGAGGACGTCACCTGTAGCGATATCTAGTGCAACTAAGTGGTGATCCATCGAGCTAATGTAAACCTTATCCTCCACAACGATAGGTTCCGCCAAAAAACCAAATTCACTGGAATACGTCCATAACAACGTACCGTCAACGGTCAGGCAATATACGTTACGGTCAAGGTTTGGCGCAATAATGTATGTTCCATCGGTGGCTGCTTTAGCTTCGAACCATCCTTTTGCTTCGCTAAATATCCAATCTACATTGCCATTTTCGATTGAAAGCCGCTGGAATCTGTTGGCGAGATCCCCAACATACAACTTTCCATCTGCCAATAGAGGAGGCGCATAAAAAGCGATCTGGGCTGATGCATTTTGCGGGTAGCGCCAAACTTCCGTACCCGTAGCCGCATCGATTTTATACACAAATTGCTGGTAAGAAACGTAGGCTGCAGTTTCATCTGCGCTTACGCCAGGCGTGCCATCAGCGCGTGGGCCCATAGCACAGCCGCCTAACACCAAAGCGGCTAAGACCAGCATCAAGATTAAACCAAAATGTTTCTTCATATTTCTCCAAAAATTCATGGGACTGGATCGTAACCACCAGGGTTTAACGGGTTACAGCGCAAAATGCGCTTAAATGCCATCCAGCTTCCTTTGATTGCACCATATTTATAGACTGCTTGATAACCGTAATGTGAACAAGTCGGGTAGTAGCGGCAAGTATTAGGCGGCAAGGTTGGCGAAACAACAATCTGATACGCTCTAATAAGCAATAAAATTAATAGGCGCGGAAGATTTTTCAGCGTGATAGGCAGATCCTTAAGAGGAGGATCAATATGGCTATGTTCCGTTACCGGTATGGTCTGTTCCGTCATCAGTTTGTTTTCTGCTTAAGCCTGCCCATACAAGCAGCTTCTGGAAAGATTGGTCAACCTCGGATGGGGTAGACACGAGAAGGCGCTTGCGGGCAACTACCAGGATATCAAATCCAGGTTTGATTTCTGTCCAGAATTGCGCTAAACGCGCACGTAGGATCCGTTTGCAGCGATTGCGCTGCACTGCACCGCCTACGGCTTTACTCGCTAGCACTGCTGCACGGGAATAATCTAATCCGTTTGGCAGGAACACCAAAGCCATACGCTCATCCGAAACGGATTGACCGTTCTGACGGATGGCTCGGATTTCCAGCGAGCTCTTGATGCGAGTTGTGGGTTTGCGCAATTTTTCTGGGCACAATCAAACCTAACTTTTTTACCAGCGCACCCGCTTGACGTGATTGTTTACCTTTGGTGTAAGCTGGTGGCGCCCGCGTAAGCGCCGGCGCTTGAGCACCTGCTTTCCATCGCTCGTAGCCATGCGGGCACGAAAGCCATGCACGCGTGCGCGTCGGCGGACTTTGGGTTGATAAGTTCGTTTGGGCATTTCAATAATCCTTTCAGGCTCCTGCACACCAAAGATTTATGGTTGCAGGTTTTTTTATATTTTTAACCTTTTGATTTTACCTGATTAGTCTGAATTGCGTCAAGCGCAAGTTGTGCGTGGTGTGTGCGTGGG
The DNA here is from genome assembly GCA_040766895.1 of Anaerolineaceae bacterium. GTDB lineage: Bacteria > Chloroflexota > Anaerolineae > Anaerolineales > Anaerolineaceae > Mesolinea. The sequence continues at coordinate 116,775 of JAXGPR010000002.1, forward strand.
TCATGTATGAGGGTGTTTATATCTAAAGTAATTCTACAAGCCCTTAAATTACCTTCCCCGTAAGTAAGCCCTCAGGCTCCAACGCAGTGATACGCGTTAGCGTGATCGTGTTTGTAAGGTCCACATTGCTTTGGGTTCGCACACGGAAAAAGTCTGGCGTCAAGCCGGTGTAGCATATCTGGCTGCCATCCTCTTTGCCTCGCTCCCACAACACTTTTGTCTCACTGCCGATTTTACCCGTTTGGATTGCGCGCGTCTTCATCTGCAACAATTCGCGTACGCGCTTAGCACGCATGTGGCTGATTGCAGCTGGAATTTGCTCCACAAACTTGGCTGCGGGTGTGCCAGGCATCGGTGAAAACTTAAAGACATGCCCTCCAGAAAAAGGCATTTCCGCGATAAATTGGAACGTTTCCTCAAAAAGAGCATCCGTTTCACCTGGAAAACCTACAATAATATCCGTTGTGATTGCCAGTTCTGGCAGGCGTTTACTAATATTTTCGATGAGCTTGCGATACTGCGCGATCGTAATTGGACGCACCATACGTTTCAGGATAGTATCGCTGCCGCTTTGCAATGGAAGATGCAGATGCGGGCAAAGGCGCGTATCTTCAAAAGAAGCCAATAAGCCCTCATTTACGTCCCAAGGTTCAATCGAAGAAATCCGAATTCTTGGTACAGTGGTGTGAAGCAGTATCGCTTCAATTAAATCGGAAATCCTCACATTACCTTCCAAATCTTTCCCCCAGGCACCAATTTGCACACCGGTAAGCACCACTTCTTGCACGCCTAAGTCTTCAGACTGAGCGATTTGCCGCACAACCTCCTCGGCGGGGATACTTCTGGATTTTCCGCGGGCGATGCGCGTGAGGCAGTAACTGCAGGCATTGTTGCAGCCTTCCTGAACTTTGATAAAGCTGCGTGTTCGTGAACGGCTGCCTAAATCCGGCTTTACATTTTCCTTACGTAAAACAGCACTTTCAATTTCCCCATTGTTTAACCGCTTTAAAACCAAATCTCTTTTTTCTGATGTAAACACAGCATCCCTGCCAACTAATTCTGCTGAATCCTGAGGAAAAGCACTCACCCAACAACCCATTGCCAGCACTTTCGCCCCAGTTGATCGCTGGTAATGGCGCACCATCTTGCGCGAATCGGCTGCAGCTTTAGCTGTCACGCAGCAGGTATTGATCACCACGTAATCCGCTTCAGTCGGTTCTGCGACAATTTCCTGTCCGCGGGCAGTCAAGTCTAATGCCAACTGCTCAATCTCTGCCTGATTGAGTCGGCAGCCAACCATATCCAAAAAAACTTTCATCTTAGCGTTTAATCACTGAAAAATCTGAGAAAACGATAGCAGCATCTCCCTCCGCACGCGTTTCTACTATCATCCCCACCTTGCCGGCTGAAAAACTGGTGTCTTTAACTGTTTGCAGCATTTGTCCGTTGACGCTTAATGAGAGCTCATTTCCGCTGCAGGTAGCTTCAATCTGGTTTAGAGCACTTCCAATTTTGATTTGCTCACTGTAAGTAAATTGGTCGCTGCCCAATAACGCCTCTACCCCATTTTCCACTTTCATGATGCCATAATAGCCGTCGCTGCTAATGAGAAAGCTATAAAAGTTATCTTCATTTCTAAAGCGGCAAATAATACCGAAATTCGTATCTTCCGGTCCGCTAATTTTCTCGGTTTTAACCCTAATTTCTGTATCGCTAAGCGGCAAATCGACAACTGACCATGCACGCGAATTTTGGGTTTTTGCTGAAATTAAGTAACCACCCGCCGAATAACCCTTGAGCTCATAAGGCGAATTAACCTTCTCCCAGCCAGTCGATTGATCAGAAAAATCATCCTGGAAAATTACCTCTCCAGGCTCCAGCCACGGCAGCTTATCGAAGCTCAAGCTGGAGGGAGCACAGCCACTTAGCATCAGCGCTGCTAAAAGGAGAAGGAGACTCAATCTTTTCGATTTCATCTCCTTCATCATACCAAATATTTTGGCTGGAGACAATTTAAATTAAACTAGATCAAAGAGTTTCCAGATAGCGGCTCACTTCCCAATCCGAAACATGGATGCGGTAAGCCTCCCATTCAGCCAGGCGTGAATCGATAAACTTTTCTGTGAGGGGTTTTCCAAAAGCTGCTTGCAAGATTTCATCCTTTTGAAACTCATCTAAAGCCTCTTTGAGTGAGCCAGGCAGCATCTCAATGCCTAACTCTTCACGTTCTGCTGCGTTCAACTCATATACGTTAATATTATTGAGCGGTTTCGGACAGGATAACCCCTGATCAATGCCATCCAAACCAGCTGCTAACATTGCATTGAAGGCTAAGTATGGATTCGCTGAAGGATCTGGGCAGCGTAATTCTATGCGCACACCATTGTTATTCCCATGGTTCACACGAGGGATGCGAATAAGTGCTGAGCGGTTGACCTCTGCCCAGCCAATATATACTGGTGCCTCATATCCTGGAACCAAGCGTTTATACGAATTGACACTTGGTGCCACTACCGCGCTAAATGCTTTGGCGTGGCGGAGTTGACCGGCAATGAAGTTGTAAGCTAACACGGATAAATGTGCAGGGTCGCTTCCATCATAAAACAGGTTCTTCCCATCCGCACTTATCGATTGATGGCAATGCATACCTGATCCGTTTATGCCGAAAACTGGCTTTGGCATAAACGAAGCGATTAAGCCATGTCTCATCGCAATCGCTTTGACCGTTGACTTGAACGTCTGCACATTATCTGCGGTTTTAAGGGCTTCATCAAAGCGGAAGTCAATTTCATGCTGTCCTAAAGCCACCTCATGATGGCCTACTTCGATATCCAAACCCATAGTCTTCAAGGCTGACATAATCTCAGTTCGCACAATAAGCGCTTGATCATTGGGGGAAAAATCAAAATAGCTGCCCACGTCATAGGGCACAGGGTGAATATGCTCCGGACCGTTGCGTAAGAACAAAAAGAATTCAGGCTCAGGGCCTATATTAAGGGTCCAACCGCGTTCCTCTTTGAGTTTTTTCAGGTTTGCTTTCAGCCTGCCGCGCGGATCACCTTCGAATGGTTCACCATTAGGTTTGTGTACATCGCATAGCACCCTGGCGCGTTTGTTTTCTTCTGGTGACCAAGGCAGCACAGCGTAAGTATCCGCATCCACCGACAAGTGCATATCGCTTTCCTGAATACGCGTAAAGCCCTCGATTGAAGAACCATCAAACCAAATGCCATTATCCAAGCATTCAGCTAAACGATCCGCCGGTCCATCTAATGATTTGACCGCGCCATTGATATCTGTAAATTGGTAGGAAATAAACTTGATGTGGTCTTCCTTGACCCGTTTTAATAAATCTTTGGCATCCATAATAATCTCCTGTTATAGTGTTAATACGCTTCAGGCAAAAAGCCATGAAGCTTGATAAGGTCACTACACTGGATTTTGTGCCGAAAGTCACCTTCCGGTTTTGGAACCGCTTAGGAGAGAAAGATAGAAACCCGTGATAGATTTCGGAGGCATCCGCTGATCACTCGATTTTTCCCGGAGACCGGGTTAACACTCTTTTCGCAAAGAGGAACCTCCACCTCGTTATCTCATTTAGATGAGACTCAGCCGCTATATCTTCTTTTATTCATTTGTCATCTAAGCCCCCTTTATAAAAACCTCCCCGCCATGCCGTGTGCGGAAAGGTTTTGAACCTGTGAGACACAGGATGGCCCTTCCTGCAGGATCAGTCTTGACCGAAGTCTACCACTTCACCTCACACGAGATCAGGCCCTTTTTTAAAGTGTTGGTACAAAACTTCAGAGGCCGCATCACGAACACAGCAGGGTACTTATCTTATACCATGTTTCTATTTTGTTGTGAAGTCCTATCCAGCTTTTGTCAAACTCCTATTCAGCTAAAGTATTTTTTCATATCAGACCGTGATATAAATAGGCTGTGAAAAATGTCCGTCTTTTCATTGCTATGGATTTTTCCAGCCAGATTATCCTAGAGGTCACTAATTTTCAAAATCAACTCCGCAGAGAGCTGAGCAATGTACCAATTCGTTGGGTTGCTCCAGAGACGATGCATCTAACCTTGCAATTTTTAGGCGAGGTACCTCAAAATCAAATTCCTGCCATCCAGGAGGCAATTTCAACAAGCGCTGCTGGCTTTTCAGCCGTTCCAGTACACATTGGCAGCATCGGAAGTTTTCCATCTTTTAAAAAGCCTCAGGTATTGTGGTTAGGATTATCTTCTAATCAAACACTGAAAAAAATTGCTACCCAACTTCAAGCTGCTCTTCAACCTTTAGGGTTCAAACCGGAAAAGGAATTTATGCCTCACCTCACCTTGGGTCGGTTGAACAGAATGGCTACCCGAGAACAGCAGAATTTGGTGAGTGCCGTATTAGCCCGCTGGCAAAGCGTGGATATCGGGGAGGACCGGATGCGGGAGGTCATTTTGTATCAAAGTGACCTCACCCAAAGAGGTCCAATCTATACAGCTCTCTTTCGCTTTCCTTTGAAAAATGTGTTAAACTAACGCTGAGGTGCTATCTGGAAGCAATAGACTTATCCCATAAAATTGTCGATTATCTCGAAGATAAATTAGCAGAAGACATATTATTACTTGACTTACGCGGCGTATCAGATTTTACGGATTTCTTTGTTTTAGCCTCTGGCACTAGCGACCGTATGCTTGGCAGCCTAGTTGATGCAGTTACCGAAAAGACACGAGAACAAGGCGTGTTGAAACCATATATCGAAGGGAATCCAGATTGCGGCTGGATGGTCTTGGACTATGGTTCAGTCGTCGTTCATTTACTTTCCCCACAAATGCGAGATTATTACCAGCTCGAAGAGCTCTGGCGCAGAGGCAAAGTTGTCCTCCACTTGCAGTAAAAACAGCTCCCCTCAGGGAGCTGTTTTTACACAAAGGTCGCTCTTATCCTACTAAGTCAAGCTCTTTTAGAATTTCTTCTGCGTGCTGATCAGGTTTGACCTTTTCATAGACCTTGAGGATTTTGCCATCCTCATCGATTACAAAGGTTGTACGCGCAATACCGTAATATTCTTTTCCCATCATCTTTTTTAGTTGCCAAACTCCATACATTTCGCTCACCTGGTGTTCTGTATCAGCCAAGAGCAAAAATGGCAGTGAGTACTTTTCCTGGAATTTGGCATGGGAGTCGGAATCATCAGCGCTGACGCCTAAAATCTCAAAGCCGTGTTCTCGGAAGATTTGGTAATTATCTCTAAAATTACAAGCTTCAGTGGTGCAACCGGGGGTGTTATCCTTGGGATAAAAATACAAGATTATCTTTTTCCCACGAAAATCGCTCAGCTTGTGGGTTTCGTCGAATTGGTCCTTCAATTCAAAATCGGGGGCAACATCGCCAACTTTTAGTTTCATTAATACTCCTTTCGAATGCTTGTTTAATATCAATAGTTTCAAACTAATGCGCTAAAAATGCAAATAAAAGAATATACAAGATGCCTAAATATTGGGTAATGGCGGTTGCTTTGAGTAAACCCCAGTTTGGGCGCATCCCACCAGCGATTCTTTGAAGCTGCCAAATCTCAAACAGACTTACGCTCATCATTAATAATACCGGCCAAGCTATTACCCACGCACCGCTTATGTACAGATAAAACCCTAAACCTAAATAGCCTAAGGCAACCAAAATGTGGTGTAAGGTCATTCCATGCTCCCAACCTATGCTAACAAGCAGGGCTTGCTGACCTTTTTTGAGATCTTCTCCGTAAGTCTCAAATTGCAAACTGGTTTGTGAAGCCAAATAGAAAAATAACAAGGGTAAGCTGAGAAAAAACAAGATAGGGGTTGAATCCAATTTCGCCAGGGATGCCCCCCAAAAAAGCAATACAGGAGAGATAATGATGCCATCTGTCATCCAGCGGTAGGGCATACTCCATTGGTTTAAGTTCTTGGAGATATTCATTAATATTCCTACAGCGAGTAATAAGAACCAAACCCAGTTGGGAGATCGTAAACCGCCGGAAAGAGAAATGAAATACACACAGAGCAGCAAAGCAGCAAACAAGAAAAACAAGAAGAATACAAGTTCTGGTGAACGCAGCCGTCTGGAGCGTTGAAGCGTAGAAAAAATATTTATCTTAGAGCGAGAGAGGTAAGCATATGTTCTCTCCAATAGATAGAAACCAAAAAAGATTAACAAGCCTAAAAAATAGGTTGTCGTATTCCAGGCTTGACCCGCTTGAACGGCTAATACAGTTCCTAAGGTGTAGGTGAAAATCCCAGATGCCAGAAAAAAGCCGTTTATCTCTCTGAAAATCGCTCGAATCTCTTTCATAGCGAGATTTTAGCATAAGGCTGCCCATTTTTCCTGCAAGGGTTATCCTGATGTTATAATCTACCCATCTGGTAAAACCATGAAAGCACACCGTATTCTTCTTCCACTACTAGTCTGTTTATTGTTTATCACAGGAACTAGCGCTGTTCTTTCCAAAGATACCAAGTCCGTTTCTTTAGATTTAACTTCACCCGCAGGCTGCCCGCTAACTGGCTGCGCTGCTGGTCAACGGCTCAACTATCGCCTCACCTTCCCCGTGAATCCGGTTTTTGCCAATGGTAATAATGTGATGGTGTGCGTTACCTCTTCTGGCGGAAGCTCTTCCCCCGGTGTGACCTTGATTGATTTCAGCACAGGATATATTTCATCGCAAGGTTTAATCAGCGGAGCAACGTATACCCCAATCTCCAATTGTGATGGGAACTCCTTTAGTGGCGAGGAACATATGATTAGCGTTGCAGCCCAACTGAGCAGCAGCTTATCAGACCAGCTCAACTTAGCCGTGCGCCTCCACAGGTTGGCAGACAGTAATGGCAGCATTCGCTACCATCTTTTCGAAAAGGACTCCACTGGAAACTGGATTGAAAAAGAAATGACCTCTGCGTCAATCACAGTGGCAGCTTCTCAGGTAAATACTGCCTATGTGGCTGAAACCAGTGATGATTGCAATTTGGAAGCGCCCTGTTTCATCAACAGTGGCGACGATCTTCCAGGCGGTTTAGGTACCGGTCTTAAAGATGCTATTGATGCTTTACCAGTAGGCATATCTGCAAACCCAATCATCATCACAATTCTCGGTGATTATCCCGTCAAAACGCGAGAAGTATTACTAGACCGTCCGAATATAATCATCCAAGGGCGTGCTGGCAGCAAACTAACCGCTGCAGGTTCAACCTGCACAGAACCGCTCTTGGGTATTACAAGTGCAGTGACTATCCAAAACCTCGCGATTGACGATGGCGAGTGTACCAGCGTTTCGCGCAACCTCATCCGCATCAATAGTAGTTTACCTGTAACAATTCAACGCAGCACATTACGAAATGGCGCTCATGCTATTCTTTATGAAGATAATAGCGGTAACTTGCTTGTGCAGTTCAACCACTTTACCAATAACGTAGGGAATGCAATCCGCCGTGTTGGAGCGAATAACGCCGGTAAGCTGACAGCCGTAGCGAATAACATCCTGGGCAACACTTGGGCACCCGTTGTGGAATGCGGTAGCCCGGCTAAAGGGACCGTTGATCATAATTTTTGGGGGGCTGGGATCACACCAGAAACAGCTTCTAACAATTGCACCTTTACTCCAGGTGCACAATTAGGTGCAGCTGTTTTAACTCAAACTACTGGTGTCTTAGGCGAGCTGGTCCAGGTCCGGACAACGACCACGAGCCTTTTTGGTGGGGATCTCACCGTGCGCCGCTCGACAGGCAGTGATTACACGCTTTATGTAGTTAATCACGGACAGGGCTCCGAGATTAATATTCCTTTCCTCAATCATGGCACCGATCCCATTACCGCTTGCAGTAATTTTTACGACATCTTCTTAGCCTCCGCTTTACCTCAAGGGTCGGATCTCATTGCTTCGTTCAAATACGATCTTAATAGCTCCTGCCGAGCAGTGATTGAATCGCAAAATTATTGTGGTCAGGAAGCTGATCCATCCCTATACCCGCTCTGGTGGTTTGATCCTAAGACAGAGCTAACAGAAAGCTGGGGACGTGTTGGCCAAAGTCAATCCGGACAACCTGGGCAATCGGTTGTTTGCGATACCACTCAAAAAACGATTACGATGACAATTGATGATACTGGCCGTCCGAACCTTACTCAGGACATGAATCAAACTCCTTTTATTGTCGGCTTGCCCCTACCTCAGGGTGTGGAGCTCAGCGAAGAGGGGTTTACGGGCAGCTATCATTACAATAAAGCAGATCTAACTTGGATAACTCTCAGGGAAAACACAATTGGCGGCTTTCACATTTTGCGTAGTGAAAATATCAATGGTCCGTACTTACGTATCTCCGGTCTTATCGAAGGAATCGGCAATCCTTTTTTGGGTGGGATCTATGCCTATACAGATTCTCCTCTCCAAACCGGTAAAACTTACTACTACAAACTCGAGGTCGTTAATAGTGAAGATTTAACCCTCCAGCTTTTTGGTCCGATCACCATCACGACAGCCACACCAACGCCAACCTTCACCCACACATTTACAATCACACCTACCCCTACAATCACGCTCACTCCAACGGTAACCTTGACACCAACAGTAACCCTTACGAGTACGATTACCCTAACCCCCACTAGAACCCCAACCAGAACACCTACACCTACCCGAACCTCCTATATTTACCGGTCGCCGACGAGCCGATACAGAACTTCTACGCCTACACCTGTGCGCACAGCCACATCCCGTTACCAAACTGCCACAATAACAAGAACTAGTACTCTGCTAGAACCGACGCGACCTACCCAAGAATGGACTAGTACCTCCTCTTCATATCCCCTTCCTGGAGAGGAACAACCAACCCTCGGTACTCCTACGCCTACGCACGAACAAGTGCCTAGTGGAACGATAACCTTAGCGTCTCCCAGTGCCACAATAGTCATCACAGGCAATTATTTAGAAAAGACAAATCGGTATCAATCGTTTGCTTGGTGGGGTATCCTTCTCGGGGTAGTTTTGGTCCTTGGGGCAGGAGGTTATTTTGTTTGGCTTAAGCAAAAGCAAAAATAATCCGATTTTTTGACTTTTAATTTTAGTTATGCTATTCTATCCGGTAGAAAATCACAGGGATTAGGAATACGATTTATGCAGCATGAACGCGTCTCAGAAAACGTTTATTGGTTTCAGAGTGATATTTATGCTCAGGTAACAGCCAGCGTTATCCTTGGGCCACAATGGGCTGTACTGATTGACACGCTTATTCCTCAAGAAACAGAGGAGTTGCGGGATTACATCGTGAACGAATTGATGGTTCCGGTAAAATATATCGTCAATACTCACCATCACGCTGATCACAGCTGGGGAAATTGTTTTTTTCCTGGCGCAATCGTAATTGGCCATACCCTCTGTCATGAATTAATGATTACTCGGAGCAGTTCAGCTTTAGCCGAAGCAGGCCAGACCAGCCAGTTTTATCGTGAACTTGACATTATTCCCCCCCATATTACCTTTTCCGAAGGAAGTTTAAGTTTGCGCGTAGGGAAGAAACAACTGCAGATTTTCCCCACGCCGGGTCATACACCTGATAGTATTTCTGTTTTACTCGAAGATGAACGCATCCTTTTTGCGGGGGATGCTTTTATGCCCCTCCCTTATGTAGTCGGTGGAGATGCTGAAATCTTAGCCGAAACTATCCGAAAAATTGGCAGCCTTGGGCTTGAGAATATCGTTCAAGGTCATGGCGATATCATTCTACGCGGTGAGATTGAAGAGTCGGTCAAATCCAATTTGGATTATTTGCACGTGATTCAGAGAGTAGCGAAGACTGCTGCCCGTCGTAAAAACCAGGTTAGATACCTCGAACAACACGATATTGAGGCTTGCGGAAAAAGCCGTGTAGCATTGGCTGGAACTGCGCAAGAGCTCCATCGTAAGAACTTAATCTGGCTCACACAACTTTATCAATCCCAATTGAATCAAGAAAGTGAGCCAACTTAGGCGAATATCAACATGATGAGCAGGGTTAAACCAAGCATCAAAGCTGGCTCAAGGATAAGGTCAGACCTGTTCAAGCGTTGTATAAACCCACATGCCAAGCTAATCAACACGTAGAGCGCCCCCGTGAGCAGCAAACCATACTGCACTGGGTTGAGAAAAAAGTAGTGCAGACCAATAGCCGTCTGCGCACTCATGAGTGCGACTGCCAAAGCGTATTCAAACCTCCATCCCCCTCTCAGCCGTAGATAGATTGTGCGCAATGCCGTAAAGCCGCTCGCTAAAAAAACGAGTGGAAAAATTACATAAATCCGTAAGGGTATTGTCTTTGCGACCACAGCTAAGATTAAAAATAAGGCGTGTGAAAGCCCAATCAAGCCAATAGTGGTCAGCGGATGTTGTACGGTGCTGATCTCTTGGGCATAGAACTCTGCGGCGAGAATAATGCCAAAAAGCACAGATCCCATAGCGTATACTACCCACCAGACGTTATTCCGTTCCATCCCTCTGAGCGCGAACGAGAAAACAAAAACACTCATTACCGGTAAAATGCACTGTGGCAGAAGCTGCCAAAAGGCTTGTTTTTCGCCTTGTGTTGTGGGATATGCTTGCAGCACCCAGATAGTCCCAGCCAAAGAAAGAAGCGTGAGAAATCCAATCAGTAAGGTATAAACATCAATCTGAAGGTTGAGCATAAACCCAAAGAAGTTACCCGTAGGCACATTCCCAGCAACAGGGATGAGGTAGATAAACCCCATGCTAAGTGTGATGAAAGCGAGCACAATGCTAAGCCGATCATAAGGGAGAGAAATCTGCTTATCTTCCACAAATAGATTCTATCATGGTGAGTTATGCCCAGATTTACTTAGAGCCTTTGGTCTTAGGCTCTACTGCTGACTATGGAAATGCTCATAAGTGGTAAAATTAAACAGTTATGAATTATTCAGTTATTATCAGAAAACAGCCAAAAGTATTTGCATCCCTTGGAGAGGGATTTAAAGCTTTAGCCGGTCACCTCTATTTGTTACTCTTTCCGATAGGCTTAGACCTTTATTTCCTTTTTGCACCCAGGTTCACGGTTAGTGAATTAGCCAACCAAACCTTAGATCAAGCCCTAACCTTGGTGCAATTAACAAATCAATCTCAAGATGCAATCAACCAAGCGATTGCTTCGGTTAAAACCTATTTTGGGTACTTTAGTCTCTCTTCGGCTCTCAGAACCTACCCGGTCGGCGTTCCGAGTTTATTAGCTGGGCGCCCAATCGCCGAAAATATTTTTGGTTCATTACCTATCTACGACTTATCACATGGTGGGCAATTCATTCTCGCCATCCTTGTCTTCAGCCTCATTGGCTTGATCTTGGGGACGCTTTACTTCTTTTGGTCGAGCAAGGCTGCGCAGCCTACTGCCGAAAAGAAACCTTTCAAAACTATAATTACTGCCTTTTTGAATTTGTTTATCCTGTCGCTTGTCATGATCGTCGCAATGTTCCTGATCAGCTTGCCTTTTGCGCTCATTTTTACTTTATTCAACTCGCTCAGCCCGGTTCTTGGGCTCATTGCCTACTTTATCACCGCAATGGTTTTGCTCTCAGTTATCATTCCGCTATATTTTGCGTCACACGCTGTTGTTGTCTTAGGTCAGAATGCTTTTCAGGCAATTTCATCTAGCTTAAAAATGATCCGACCTTTTTATTCCAGCGCCTCGATTTTCCTGACCTTCGAAGTGATTATTGCCTTCCTAACCAATATGCTTTGGCAAACCCCAGCCGATAATTCCCCGTTGCTTTTTGTCGGTATTTTTGGGCACGCCTTGGTGACTACAGCTTTGCTGATTGCGAGTTTTCATTATTTCTCGGACGTCATCAAGATCTACGAGGAATTATTCGTGACTCAAAAAGCAACCTAAATCTCGCTTGTATGTATGGAGAACAAATTGAACCAAATTAATCATTACAACGCTAATGATATCCAAATCTTGGAAGGACTCGAAGCCGTACGCCGCCGCCCAGGTATGTATGTTGGCGGCACGGACGTCAAAGCCTTACATCATCTCATCTATGAAGTCGTTGATAATTCTATCGATGAAGCTTTAGCTGGTGTTTGTAACCGTATCTCGGTAACCATCCATGAAGATGACAGCGTCACCGTAGAGGATAATGGCCGCGGAATTCCGGTAGATATTCACCCAGAGCGAGGCATCTCTGCTTTGCAAGTTGTGATGACTGTATTGCACGCCGGAGGAAAATTTGGCGGAGGAAGTTATAAAGTCTCAGGTGGCTTGCACGGTGTTGGTGTTTCAGCCGTCAACGCACTCTCGGAATGGTGTGAGGTTACCGTTCGCCGAGAGGGTAAAATCTATTTTCAACGTTATGAACGCGGCATCCCGCAAGCACCTGTCAAACAAATCGGCACATACAAAGGTGATGAGACCGGTACCTCCACAACCTTCAAGTTTGATCGTGAAATCTTCAAGGGTGATGTCAATTACCGCTTTGATACTTTAGTAACACGCTTTCGGGAGATGGCTTTCGTCGCTCGCGGTGTCACCATTATGCTCAAAGATGAGCGCGAAGACCGTGAAATGACTTTTCACTTCGAGGGCGGCATTGCTTCTTTTGTGCGCTACCTGAATAAAAATAAAGAAGTCTTACACGAACCAATTTATGGCGAGAAAGAAATCGATAATATTGACATCGAATTCGTGGTGCAATATACAGATTCCTACGCTGAATCCGTTTACACCTTTGCTAATACGATTAATACCATCGATGGCGGCACCCATTTGACGGGTTTACGGACAGCAGTCACTCGCAGCATTAATGATTATGCCCGTAAGGTTGGGCTGCTCAAAGATTCTGACCCCAACTTTAGCGGTGATGACACCCGCGAGGGGATGACTGCTATTGTTAGCATCAAGCATCCCGATCCGCAATTCGAAAGCCAGACTAAAGTCAAGCTTATGAACCCGGAGGTGCAAACCTATGTGCAGCAAGTTGTTGGAGATACCTTCTCAACTTTTCTGGAAGAGAACCCAGCAGCTGGCAAAGCAATCATTCAAAAATGTCTGACTTCCGCACGCGCACGCGACGCTGCCAAGAAAGCGCGCGATCTTGTAATCCGCAAATCCGCACTCGAATCAATGACCTTACCCGGCAAGTTAGCCGATTGCTCTGAACGTAATCCCTCTAAAACTGAGCTCTACATCGTCGAGGGTGATTCGGCAGGCGGTTCCGCTAAGCAGGGCCGTGACCGGCATTTCCAAGCCATTTTGCCGCTGCGTGGGAAAATCCTCAATACCGAGCGCGCTCGTCTCGATAAAATCCTCGATAATCGTGAGGTGAAATCTTTAATCTCTGCACTCGGTACAAGCGTTGGCGATACGTTTGATATCTCCGGGCTGCGTTACAACCGCATCATCATCATGACTGATGCAGACGTGGATGGGGCTCATATCCGGACGTTGCTGCTTACCTTTTTCTTCCGCTATATGCAGCCACTCATTGAAGAAGGCCACCTTTTTATTGCCCAACCGCCACTTTATCGGATTTCTTCACGAAATCAAATTTATTATGCCTATTCAGATGTAGAGAAAGACGAGTTGGTGGCTAAACTGGGAGGCATGAATAAAGTCAGCATTTCACGCTACAAAGGTTTAGGTGAAATGAATCCAGAGCAGCTTTGGGAAACGACCATGAACCCAGAAAACCGCACGCTCCTACAAGTGACCATCGAGGACGCAGCTGAAGCTGACCGAACCTTCGATATGCTTATGGGCAGCCAGGTGCCCCCGCGCCGGCGTTTTATTCAGACGCACGCTAAAGAAGTCCGCAACCTGGATATTTAAAATACCTCGGCTAAGCGGCAGCGTGCCATTTTGTGAGTTACATGGAACGCAAGATTCTGCACCTCGATTTGGATGCATTTTTCTGCTCGGTTGAAGAGTTGCTAGACCCAAGCCTGAAAGGCAAGCCATTTGCAGTTGGGGGCAATCCACAAGGACGTGGCGTGGTTTCTTCCTGCTCTTATGCCGCGCGCAAATTTGGCGTGCATTCTGCTATGCCTATGGCGCGAGCGCTTTCCCTCTGCCCTGAGCTAATCGTCATCCATCATCGGCATGGGCTCTATGGTGAGTACTCCAACAAAGTCATGGATATTTTGCGCTCGTATACGCCCCTCTTTCAGCAAGTTTCCATTGATGAAGCCTTTTTAGATGTGAGCGACTTGCCAAAGCCGGCTGGGGTGATTGCCCGAGAGATTCAGGAGCGTGTGGATCGCGAGGTGCATCTTCCCTGCTCGCTTGGCGTGGCAACCAATAAACTCGTCGCAAAGGTTGCCAATGATTTTGGCAAAAGCCAGGTGAAAAGCGGTCAAGCCCCGCGTCAAATAACTATCGTTCCACCGGGAGAAGAAGCTGCCTTTTTAGCACCGCTGGATATCCAATCGCTTTGGGGAATTGGGCCAAAAACCAGCCAAAAGCTGCACGGGCAAGGCATCCATACCATAGGTCAGTTGGCAGCTCTGTCGGGTGCAGAATTGGAAGCTTATTTTGGCAACAATGCTCAGGAAATGCATGCACGCGCTTTAGGCATAGACCCTTCGCCAGTGCACTCCGAGCGTGAGGTCAAGTCCGTCAGCAACGAAGTTACATTCACAAAAGATACAACTGATAGCGAAGTGCTAAGACAAACGTTGCGTGCATTAGCAGATAAGGTCGGGTATCGGCTGCGCCAAGCTGGCTTTGCAGGCAGCGTTGTTCAAATCAAGCTGCGCTATAGTAACTTCGAAACCCTAACGCGCCAGACGGCTTTACCTCAACCAACGAACCTTGATGACGAAATCTATGCAGCAGCCGAAAAATTATTTGAGGCAAATATTATTCCCACTCGCGCAGTACGTTTGATTGGCATTGGCATCAGCCGGTTAAACCCACCTTATCGCCAGCTTAGCCTGTGGGATGATAATCAAGATGAAAAGGAAAAACTCGCTAGCGCCATCGATCAGCTTAAAGAGAAGTATGGGCAAGATGTCATCAAGCGGGCAAGCGTGATGAAAAATCCTAAAGAACCCGATTAGAGCCCGAATAAATCTTGACAGTATTGCTTGTGCATCATTCTCGCCAGTCTCTGAGTGCGCCCTACCCGTAGGGTACCGCGCCAGAACAAGGCCATTTTTTTCGTGGCAAACTCCGTAGGGGCGAGGCAATCTTCTGCCACGTTAGAAAAGATTGCTTCGTCGGGCAAAGAATGCCCTCCTCGCAACAACTGTGACAAAAGTTATTTGGTTCTAGCAGTAAAAAATCTTGACGCTTTTGGACACACCTTTGGTATAATATGAAAAATGCCAACGTAGCTCAGCCGGTAGAGCAGACGCTTCGTAAGCGCCCGGTCAAGGGTTCGAATCCCTTCGTTGGCTTTTTCTTTTTAACGCATTCTCAGTGCTTCAGAATAGCTCGGCTATCCAGCGCCAATGCTCCTTGCCCTTCCGGGTAGACAATCAGCGGATTGATCTCAACCTCAGCTATCTCCGGGAAGTCCAACGCCAGCTGGCTAAGCCGCGCGATCACATCCTTCACTGCGGCGATATCTCCTTTGCCAGCGCCGCGATATCCCGCCAGCAACTTGCCGGCAATCGTACTCGCGAGCATGTCATCGATATCTTCCCCAGAGAGCGGCGCCACCTTGAAGCTGATATCCTTAATCTGCTCCACGAGCACCCCGCCCATGCCAAACATGAGCATCGGCCCGAAGGTCGCATCCCGGCGCATACCAACGATCACTTCTTGTCCTTTGGGCGCCATCTTCTCTACCATTACCCCGATTACCTGTGCTTCAGGGATAGTTTTGGGAAATATGGCAAATCATATCCTGATAAGCTACGCGCAATTCTTCAGCATTTCTCAGGTTCAGCCTTATTCCGCCGGCTTCCGATTTGTGGAGTAGCCCTTCAGCTGCAATTTTAATCACAACGGGATAGCCAATTTGCTCGGCAATTTGGATGGCTTCGGCTTCCTCCTTTGCCAATCCCCCAGGTACATTTGCGATGCCGTAAGCTTCTAGCAGCTGCCGTGTCTCAAATTCACCCAGAGCAACCTTATCTAGGGCTTGATGCAAGACCACTTCAGCCGTTTCGGCATCAACATCCTCAACTTTGACTGGGGTAAATGGCGGACGCTCACGGAAGCTGGCAAATTTGCGCATGCCACCGAGTACAGTGCCAATTTGTTCTGGAAAGCGGAAGACCGGTACCCCGGAGGCATTCAAAAAGGCATTTGCTTCGCGGGTGCTGCGTTCGCCAACTAAGCACGTGAGCATAGTTTTCTCAGTCTGCTGGGCAGCTTCCACCCAGGCTTTAGCCACACCCATGGTATCAACCAATGCTTGGGGTACCAAAATCGGCACGAGCACATCCACAGCTGGCTCTTTGATTAGATTGGCAAGACTCCAGGCATAATCTTGTGGCTCTGCCTGCCCAAGCATATCAACGGGGTTTGCCACTTGCGCACTCGGGTTGAGCTTCGTGCGCAATTCTGCCTGGATTTCCGGACTAATTCGCGCCAGCGTGTAACCATTTTTTGCCAGCTCATCTGCCAGCAAAGCAGCTGCGCCTCCAGCGTTAGTCGCAATTGCTACATTATTCCCTGTTGGCAAGGGTTGCACACCCAGCGCCCATGCAGTGTTTATCAATGCGTCTAAGGTTTGAACTTCGATCACACCGGTTTGCTCAAAAACAGCCTGATACGCGGTATATTCGCCTGCCAAAGAGCCAGTGTGCGAACTGACCGCTTGTGCACCAGCGTTGCTCTTCCCTGCCTTGAGCAAGACAATTGGTTTTTTCTTTGAAATTTTGCGAGCCGCCTCCATAAAGCGCGGTCCGTTTTGTGCTCCTTCTAAATAAACTGCAATCACACCGACTTCTGGATCTTCCCCAAAGTATTCGATCATTTCAGCTTCGGAGACGTCCATTTCATTCCCCATGCTGGCAAAACGCGAAAATCCAATTTTAGATTCGATGATTAGGTCCACCACTCCCCCAAAAATGGCACCGGATTGGGAGATAAAGGCAATCGGACCTTTCTCTGGCATCCCTTTAATGAATGTGGCATTCATTCCAGTTTTCATATTCATCACCCCCACACAGTTCGGGCCGATGATACGCATACCGTGTTCGCGTGCGAAGCTGAGCACCTGATTTTCCAGCGCCGCACCAGCGCTGCCCACTTCTTTGAATCCGCTGGTAATAATTACGGTGTTTCGAATACTACGATCAGCACATTCCTGTAAGGTGGTAAGCGTCATCTCAACTGGCAGAACGATGATCGCCAAATCAACCGGATCGGGCACATCTTTTACATGTGCATAAACTGGCACACCTAAAATCTCCCCGCCTTTGGGGTTGACCGGATAAATGCCGCCCTGAAAACCGCCTTTAACCAGGTTTTCGAGAATGCCATAGCTCAATTTGTTAGGCTTGGTGGAAGCGCCGATGATGGCTATGCCGGTGGGTTCAAAAAAAGGACGCAAGGATGAGTTCATGTTTCTCCATTTCTTGTGGTGAGCTGATAAATTTCTGCTAAATTATACCAACTTGACCCATTATCAGTTGGCTAAACCTAAGAAAATATTTGAAGGCTGCAAGGCTTATAATAAACGGATGCACAGGAAATTTAGCATGGAGGCATCTCTGGGTTTAGCTTGCAAGTGCGTTTACCCAAAGGTCTATTAATCTGATGCAGCTCTCAGACGAACAGAAACAAATTTTAGCCCTGCCTTTTGATCAAACCCTGTTCTTGCATGGCTCTGCGGGCACCGGCAAAACCACCCTGGCGGGCAAACGCATGCTGCAACTCCTGCGAGAGGCACCGGATGAGCCGATCTTGGTGCTCACCCCGCAGCGCTCTTTAGCCTTCCCTTACCGCAAGCTGCACGAGCAAGCTGAAGGTTTCAAATCTTATTCTGTGAATTTCGCCACGATGAATACCATCGCACGGCGGATGGTAGCGCTGTTTTGGCCGCTTTTCAGTGAACAAGCCGGCTTTCATTTTCCATACCGACCACCGCAGTTTCTCACCCTGGAAACCGCTCAGTTTTATCTGGGTAAGTTAATTGATCCGATGCTGGACCTGGGAGCATTTAGTTCAGTGAGCATCACACGCCACCGCCTCTATAGCCAAGTACTGGATAACCTCAATAAATCTGCTGTGGTCGGCTTCCCTTACACCGAAATTGGAGCTAAGCTTTCCGCAGCCTGGGTAGGCGAGAGCAGCCAGCTCAATGTTTATGCGGATTTACAAGTAGCTGTGAATGCCTTCCGCAGTTTTTGCTTAGAAAATAACCTGCTGGATTTTTCGCTCCAAGTGCAGCTGTTTCGAGAGTTCGTGTGGCAGGATCCTCTCTGCCGGCGCTATCTCACCAGCCAGTTTGCGCATCTGATTTATGACAATTGCGAAGAAGATCCACCTTATGTCCATGATGTTCTCATAGAATGGTTGCCGAGCTTCAAGAGCGCTCTAATAGTTTATGATGAACAAGCTGGTTACCGCGTTTTTCTAGGTGCAGACCCGCATTCTGCCTGGCGGCTGCATGAACAAGCCCAACATACACGTGAGCTCACCCAAAGTTTTACCGCCAGCCCGGAAGTGGCGCTCCTGCGTAACTATCTGGTTTCGCCAGAAAAATCCTCGGTCTACCCACCCCTCGATTATGCAACACTGACCAAAGTGCTGCACATTCCCGAGCAGCCACTGCGTTTTTACCAGCAAATGCTTGCCGACGTCGCTAACCAAATCCAAGAATTAGTCGCATCAGGTACCAAACCGGGTCAGATTGCGATCTTAGCACCTTTCGTAAACAGTTCCTCTGGCTTTGCGATGCAACAGGCGCTTAGCCAGCGGGGGATTTATACGCGCATTTTTCGACCTTCCATTCCCCTCATTGAAGATGCGGTCATACAGTGTTTCATCACGCTTGCCGAGCTTATACATCCAGAATGGCATCTGCCCTTGGCTAAAACCCAGCTCACGAACTGCCTATCTACGGCGATCGACGGCTTAGACATGGTGCGGGCACGATTAATAGTCGATAATCTGGTAGATTTTGCCACCTCCACTGCCTTGCTTAAACCGTTTGAAGGCTTACCGGAGGCAATGCAAACCCGCATCACGCCTAAGTTTGGCAGCCGTTACGAACAATTACGTTTGTGGCTCAGCCAAGTTGATCCACAGCTCCCGCTGGATATCTTCGTCAGTCAGCTATTCGGTGAGGTGCTTAGCCAGCAGGGTTTCGGATTTCATCAAAATATCTCAGCCGGTCAATCAACCCACAACCTGATGGAGTCCTATTGGAAGTTCCGTTTGTCGGTCAATATGCAAATGGTGCGCGATAGCAACCAGCTTAGCCTTGACTATGTGCGCACCTTGTTGGATGGCGTAATTTCAGCGCAATACCTTAGCACTTGGCAAAATGAAGACCCAGACAGTGTGCTCATCGCACCAGCGTTGACTTTTTTAGTTTCCGGTCAGACTGTTGACTATCAGGTTTGGCTGAGTGTGGGCAGCTCGGGCTGGTATGAGCGCCTCGAGCAGCCACTGACGCACCCTTATGTACTCAACCGCGCGTGGTCTGAAGGCAAAAAATGGACTTCGGAGGAAGAAAGCCGTGTGAGCAACGCCAATTTGGAGATGATTCTTTCGGGTTTACTCTTGCGTTGCCGCAAAGGTATCATCCTCGGGCTGAGTGAGTATAACCAAGCCGGCCAGGAAGAAAAGGGCTTGCTGCTCTTGCGCTTGCAAAGTTTGTTACGTCAAGCGCTTAAGGAGAGCGGGAATGCCTGAGGTATTACGCGAGTCACAAGCCCGCATTCTGAGTTATACCGGCGGGAAGATGGGCATTTCTGCCGTTCCGGGCAGTGGTAAGACTTGGACGCTTTCCCGCTTAGCTGCAAAGCTAATCAGCACGGCTGAACTTCAGCCCGACCAAGAAGTTTTAGTGGTAACTTTCTCCAACTCAGCGGTGGATAACTTTTCTACCCGCATCGGGCAGCTCCTGCGCCAATCCGGGGTGCTTTCTGGGCTGGGTTATCACGTGCGCACGCTGCATGGCTTAGCGAATGACATCATCCACCAGAGGCCCGAACTAGCCGGCTTGACCAATGACTACCAAATCCTGGATCAAACTGAAGCAGACACGATATTGACGCATACCGTCGATGCTTGGCTGAAGCTTAATCCTCACTTTTTTGATGATTTGCTCGCACCCGGCTATATTTCGCTAGATACTCATGAGCCTACTCAAAAAGCCACTGATAACATTCCAGGTTTGGTCAAGTCTGTTGGTTTAGCTTTTATCCGCACAGCCAAAGACCTCCGCCTTACACCCGCCGAAATTACCAATAGGCTCAGAGATTACCCCATGGATACCTCGCTGCTTCAGATGGGTTTAGCACTCTATCAGGACTATGAAGCCGCCTTGAACTACCGCGGAGCAATCGACTTCGATGACCTGATTTGGCTGGCTTATCAGTGCTTAGAAAACGACCCGGATCTGGTCGCTCTCTTGCGTCACCGTTGGCCTTATATTCTTGAGGATGAAGCCCAAGACTCGAGTGTTCTCCAGGAAAAAATCTTGCGCCAACTCGTGGGCACGGATGGCAACTGGGTGCGCGTGGGCGACCCAAACCAGGCAATTTACGCCAGTTTTACCACTGCTAACCCCAACTTACTCAAGCGCTTCTTAGCAGAACCGGATGTGCGCAAAGAAGACCTTCCCGAATCCGGACGCTCCTGCCAAAGCATTATCGACTTAGCCAATAGCATGATTGATTGGGTGCAATATGAACATCCAAACCGTGAAGTACGCGATGCTCTCACCCCTCCGTACATCCAGCCAACCAAACCTGGCGACCCTCAACCAAACCCGCCGGACGAACCTGGTGCGGTTGAATTTGTCAACTGGCAAATGTCTGATCAAGCAGAGCTGGACTTCCTCGTCGAGCGTGTGCAATCTTGGTTGGAGAAAAACCCAGAAAGTACTGTGGTCGTTTTGGCTTTTCTCAATGATCGCGTTGCTAAAATCGCAGATGCTTTACGCAATGCCAATATCCCTGTTGTGGATAGCTTGATGAACCTGCCAGATCCTACCCGCCTTTCAGCAGGAGCGATTGCCAATATTTTCGAAAGTCTGCTCAACCCGGATAACCCCAAGAAGTTAGCAGTTACTTTCAAAGTGTGGAAGCGCAAATTTCGCGAAGACCAAGCGGCATGGGATCAAATTGAAGCTGGTGCACGCCTTATTCAGCGCTGCCCAGCCCTTGAGAACTACCTTTACCCCCAAGAAGGTGTGGAATGGCTCGAGAACCTAAAGGGGCAGCATCCCGATGAAATGCTTACAGACTTGGCTGCTTTCCGTGAGGTTGTCCGTAGGTGGCATCAAGCTGCTCTCCTCACACCCGATCAGCTCATTCTGGCTGTTGCTCAAGATCTGGAGCTTGATGCGGTGGAACTGGCTACCATACACAAAATTGCTCTCCTTATTCGCAATTTGCAAGACATGCATCCGGAATGGTCTTTGGAAGACCTAAACTCCGAGCTTGTGGACATCTCTAAAAACTTGCGCCGCTTCGAGAATCTCAGCGACGATGCCGAAGGTTTCGACCCGCAGGCACACAAAGGACAAGTGGTTGTGGCAACGATGCATAAAGCCAAAGGCTTGGAATGGGATAAAGTCTTTTTGAGCTCAGCAAATAACTATGACTACCCCTCCGGCGAAGAAGGAGAAGCCTACCGCGCTGAAACTTATTACCTTAGGGATAATCTCAATTTGCAAGCTGAAGCTTTAGCACAATTGAAAAACTTAGCCGAAGGATTGCCCATCATCGATTTCCGCCTAGGCGCATATTCGCTTGACGACCGCAACGAGGTTATTCGTGAACGCCTGCGCTTGTTTTACGTGGGCATTACGCGTGCGCGCCGCTCTTTGACTGTTTCTTATAACACAGGGAGATCAAAAAACAACAAAGAAGCACTCGTTTGCACCGCGCTCCGTAACCGTATGAAATTAGGAGGTTAAAGTGGCGCATTTTTTGCCCCTTCCGTTCATTTTCACCCAATCTAATCTGCAATCATTCCTCAACTGCCCATATCAGTTTTACTTGCGTTATGTGCTGCATTTTCAGTGGCCAGCCGCTCAAGCGCGTGACTTGCTGCAGTTCGAAGCCGATCGATTAGCTGGGGCGCGCTTTCATCAGCTGGTACATCAGCTGTTCTTAGGCGTATCGCTACCAAAACTCTCCCAGATGGCAAAAAACGACCCAGATTCACGTGTTGCTACCTGGTTTGAAGCATTTACCACTACCTTCCCTCAAACCTTGCCTGGTGAGCTATTTCCTGAATATACCCTCGGGGTTACCTTAGGCGGACAAGAACTTACTGCCAAATACGACTTGCTCCAGTGTGATAGCGGACATTTTACGATTTACGACTGGAAGACTTCCCGCAGACAACCCAGTAAAACCTGGTTAGCCGGGCAAATGCAAAGCCGCGTTTTTCCACTGGTTTTAGCACTGCACCTCGATGAAATTAATCAGCCATTTACAGAACTTCGCATGGTATATTGGGAAGCCGCCCAGCCCGAACGACCATATATCTTTAAAAGTACCGCGCAAACCTTAGCCGACGATCAGGCTTATATCCTCGCATTGATGCGAAAGATTAACCGCTTAGCCCCAGCGGATTTTCATAAAACTGAAGATATTCAGCGTTGTCAATATTGCCGCTATCGTTCATATTGCAACCGTGGCACACAACCTCCGGAAGACGATGAGGCTTTCATTGAAGCTCACTATCTGGAATTAGCAGCCGAGCCTGAAGAAGATATTTTTGAAGACGAAATTTCTTGATATCTCAAGAGGATATTCACTTTTAGACCATTTCTCGAATTCGGGCTGATATAATTTTGAGGTGTATTCAACCAGAAAGGTTAAAGCAAAGGCTATCTCACGTTTAAATACAAAATGGGCAGAACAGGACTCGAACCTGCGGCCTCATCTGTGTAAAAGATGCGCTCTAACCAACTGAGCTATCCGCCCGAACGTTATAATTATACACTAATTATGAAGATCATTCGCTTCGAAACAAAATACACACCCCCAGAATATGGCTGGATTTATGAAGATAAAGTCGGCCGCATCCAAGGGGATCCTTTTGGCGAGTTTCGGCGTTTTGAACCGGAATTCTCGCTTTCCCAAGTAAAGTTATTGGTTCCCTGCCAACCGAGCAAGATTTTAGCCGTCGGACGCAACTTCCTTGAGCATGCCCAGGAGATGAACGCACCCATTCCAGAGGTTCCCTTACTTTTCCTCAAGCCTCCTTCTGCTCTTTTACCCATTGGCGAGGCAATCATCCTCCCACCGCAATCCCAACAAGTGGAACATGAGGCAGAATTAGCTGTCGTAATTAAAAAGAAATCACGGTGGCTGCAAGCTGATGAGGTTCAAGAAGCGATTTTTGGTTATACCGTTGCCAACGATGTAACCGCGCGTGACCTGCAGCAACGCGATGGGCAATGGACCCGAGCCAAAGGCTTTGACACCTTTTGCCCTCTCGGACCGTGGATCGAAACGGAGTTCGACCCTTCGGATGCGCTGATAACCTGCCGAGTGAATGAAACTTTACGGCAGATGGCTTCTACGCGAGATATGATTTTCAGCATCGAACAGCTTGTGCTTTATGCATCCTCTGTGATGACCTTGATGCCAGGAGATATTATTCTCACAGGCACGCCAGCCGGCGTAGGCAGCTTGAATGATGGCGATGTTGTCTCGATCTTCATCGATGGAATCGGAAGTTTGGTCAATCCGGTTCGTTCAGGGGAACCCTTCCAAATATCTTAATCTTTGAGGATAATTATTTGACATTGCAGACAGAACTTGAAAGCCTCTTATATCGCGTGGAAAAACCCGGTCGCTATGTTGGCGGGGAATATAATCAGGTCGTAAAACCTTGGGGGTCAGTGGAAACCCATGTGGCATTAGTCTTCCCGGATATTTACGACATTGGACAAAGCAACTTAGGCTTAGCCATTCTCTATGACATCCTCAACCGACAGCCTGATATTTTAGCAGAGCGTGCTTATGCTCCTTGGATTGATATGGAAACCCAGTTACGTGAGCACAATCTACCGCTTTTTTCTCTTGAATCCAAAACGCCTCTAAGCGAGTTTGATATTCTCGGCATCACGCTGCCGTATGAGCAAATCTATACGAATGTTCTTAATATTTTAGATTTAGCTGGTGTGCCACTCCTTTCGAACCAACGCAGCGCAATAGACCCGCTCATTATCGCCGGCGGACAAGCATGCTATAACCCCGAGCCAATGGCAGATTTCATTGACGCATTTGCAATTGGCGAAGGCGAAGAAGTAATTTTAGAAATCACACACGTATACCAGGCTTGGAAACGCGCTGGTGCGGCACGTGAAGATTTATTATCCGCCTTAGCGAAAGTCCCTGGGGTTTACGTTCCCAGTCTTTACACAGTGAGTTACAACCCGGATGGCACTATCCAAGCCGTAACGCCACGCAGTAAACACGCGAACTCCCCTGTGGTCAAGCGCATAATGCCCAAACTCCCACAGCCCTTGACGCATTTTATCGTCCCCAACGTGCAAACCGTGCACGACCGCCTATCTGTTGAGATTATGCGTGGCTGCACACGGGGCTGCCGCTTTTGCCATGCCGGCATGGTTAACCGACCAGTGCGCGAGCGTAGTGTTGAGGAGATTATCACAGCGATAAAGGATGGCTTGGCGGCAACTGGGTATGATGAGGTTGGCATCCTTTCGCTCTCATCATCAGACTATACGCAAATCCTTCCGTTAACGCAAAAAATCTATCGCGAATTGAAGGACGCTCAGGTCAGGGTCAGCTTACCTTCCTTACGAATCGCATCCTTCTCCGTGGAATTGATGGATGAGCTCAAGGAACTTAGCCCAGGTGGTGGCTTTACAATTGCGCCAGAGGCTGCCACAGAGCGTTTACGTGCCGTTATCAATAAGCCGCTGGATGAAGATGTGCTGATGGAGACTGTGCGAACAATCTTTGAACACGGCTGGCTCAACCTTAAAATGTACTTTATGATTGGTCTGCCTACAGAAACGATGGAGGATGTGCAAGCCATTCTCGATCTGGGTAGCAAAGTCCACAAAATTGGAAGATCAATTGCCGGCAATCGCGTTCATATCCATTTAGGCATTAGCACCTTCATCCCCAAAGCTCACACACCGTTTCAATGGTATCCCATGGACACCCCTGAAAATATCCAAACCAAGCTGGACTTACTCAAGCGAGGTGCACGCCAGGCACACCTGAAGATGACTTACAATCTGCCAGAGGCATCCCAGGTCGAGAGCTGGCTCTCCCGCGGCGATCGGCGCTTGGGTGCAGTGATTTTGCAGGCTTGGCGTAACGGTGCGAAGTTTGATGCTTGGTCCGAGCACCTCAACCTACAGGCTTGGCAAGATGCCTTTGCTCAAGTAGGTCTTGACTCGGATTTCTACACACTGCGTCAGCGCTCGTTAGATGAAGTACTCCCTTGGGATCATATCTCGACAGGTGTAAGCAAGCATTTCCTGCTCACCGATTTGCGCCTCAGCCAAGCAGAACGCACCCGTGAGGATTGCCGCAACAGCTGTTACAACTGCGGCATTCTGGACTGTTTCGAAAGCATTCGCCCAGCCCAAGAAGAAGTCTACTGGGGGTGCCCCTAAATGCGTGAGAGCAGATTTCGCTATCGTGCAGTCTTTTCTAAGAATGGAGACATGCGCTTCATTGGTCATCTGGACCTGCAGCAACTTTTTGAACGCGCCTTGCGCCGCTCAGCTTTACCACTGCGCTACAGCCAAGGCTTTAGCCCCAAAGTGCGCCTAAACCTTGCTGGCGCTTTGCCTTTGGGGTTCACATCTACAGCAGAAATGATGGATTTCTGGCTCGAGCAGCCTGTAGAACCTCCATTAATCCAAGAGCAGCTCAATGCAGCCCTGCCAGCTGGAATCCGCATTTTATCCGTCACTGAAGTACCCAATGATTTACCCAGCCTGCAAGCCAGCCTAAAGGCAGCCGAATACAAGGTGAGCTTCAATGCGGAGATCGATGTTTCAGCCGTGAATGCGAATTTGAAGGATTTGCTTAATAAGCCGAACTTGATAGTGACCCGCAGAAATAAACAGGTCGACCTCAAGCCGCTTGTTGAGGCACTGCACTGGGAAGAGGATAAGTTGTACTTGCGCCTGAGCTCCAGTCCGGAAGCCAGTGCACGACCGGATGAGTTGCTC
>JAXGPR010000020.1:0-15925 GCA_040766895.1 Anaerolineaceae bacterium
GAGTTAGTTATAATAGAAGAAAATAACTCACATGTTGTGTGTTTAAAAGAGGTAAACCATGAAAATTGCTATTGGCTGTGACCACACTGGAATCGCGCTCAAAGAAGCACTGAAAACTTATCTTGATAGCCGCATGATACCATACGAAGACTTTGGCACTTTCACCGAAGAAAGCACCGACTACCCGCGCATCGCAGAGAAAGTGTGTAAAGCGATCCTTTCCGGGGGCTTTGACCGCGGAATCCTGATTTGTGGAACGGGCGTAGGCATGTCCATTGCTGCCAACAAATTCAACGGTATTCGTGCTGTGGTGTGCAGCGAGCCTTACTCCGCAATCATGGCACGCCGGCATAATAATGCCAACGTCTTGTGCATAGGCGCGCGCGTTGTCGCTGGGGGCTTAGCCACCCTCATCTGTGAAGGCTGGTTGAATGCCGCCTTTGAAGGAGACCGGCACCAGCGCCGTTTAGACATTATCACGCGCATAGAACAGCGCAATAGCCTTCCGGGAATTTCACTGCTGGATGAATCCGCTGCAAAAGAGGAACCTCAGAACGCCTCCAAACTTACCAATGAGCCGAAACCTAATCAGGATACACAGCCACTATCTCCTACTGCGGGGGTATAATATCACCGTCCGTCACGCTTAAAACCTTATTAAACGCCCAAGGAGGCATAATGAAATACCAAATTTTCGGAGATAAACTCCCCATTGTTACCTTGCAGTTTGAAGCTGGAGAGAGTATCTATACCCAATCCGGTGGTATGACCTGGATGACCGATAACTTTACCATGGAGACCAACATGAAAGGCGGCTTGATGAAAGGTCTCGGCCGTATGCTCAGCGGGGAATCCCTCTTCATGGCAACGTATACGGCAAAAGCTTCTGGTGCAGAACTAACCATTGCTTCATCCTTTCCTGGAGAAATTCTTCCTCTGGAGCTCAACGGCACCCAGCAGTGGATTTCCCAAAAATCAGCCTTCCTCTGCGCTACGCCGGGTGTAAATCTTTCCACATTTGTCACCAAAGCCAGAGCGGGTTTCTTTGGCGGTGAAGGTTTCATCTTGCAAAAGCTGGATGGAGCAGGAATCGTGTTTCTCGAAATTGACGGGACAGTGGTGGAAAAGAACCTGCGTCCAGGCGAGCGCCTCAAAGTCGATACGGGTAACGTAGCTGCTTTCGAGAGCACTATAAAGTATGATGTTGAAACAATTAAAGGCTTTACGAATGTGCTCTTCGGCGGCGAAGGACTTTTCTTAAGCGTCTTGGAAGGTCCCGGAAAAGTTTACTTGCAATCGATAAATGTTTCCGGTTTCGCTGCACGTTTAATCCCTTATCTTCCTCATAGAGACTAATCCAAATTATTAAACAACGAGGGCTGTTTTTTGTAAAATAGCCCTTTTTTTAATTGCCTTAGTTTCTCTAATGGTTTATTTGGGCATGGATTGCTAAAGCGGCTTGACCATATAAAGTTCCCCCATCTCAAAACCGCGCATGGCATAGTACTGCCGCGTCCCAACCGCAGCAATTACTGCCAATTGCTTGTAACCCTGCGCTCTGGCGATTTCTTCTGCTTTCTGGATCAGATTCTTCCCTAAGCCGGCATGCTGTGCCGCTCCAGCTTGCTCGGTGCCAACTTCTAACGACTGACCGTAAACGTGTACCTCGCGGATTATCGCAGCGCCTTCCAAATCTTGTAATTCAAGCAAGTTATTCTCGTGGGGTAAAGAAAGCCGAAGGAAGCCTGCTAAGCGATCATCTTCAGTATCGTAAGAAAGAAAATGCTCCTCACTAACACCAGTTTGATAGACTAAGTCATGTAACGCTATCGCCGTTCTCTGCATACGGCCACCGCGGATTTCCCTGCAGCGAATACAGTTACAGCGTTCGCCCCGCCGTTCGAGCTCCCTTGCCACATCTTGCCGCAGGCTGGTGTTCCGGTTACCTGCCACCACATTCGTCGAAGGGATGTCACGGATAACTCGGTTGATGCGGCAATAGCGCGGCACAGTCGGCTTAATATCTGCCAACAAATCAATCAGCTGCTCTTCGCTATAGGGTTGAAATTCTCCCCTCTGCCAATAATGATAGAGCTCGGCGTTTTGTAAGAGTTGGCAAGGGTAAATCTTGAGCTCGTCGGGTTGAATGCAGCCTTCGACCCAAAGCTTAGCAAAATCAGCGCGGTCGCTCTCGAGAGTTGCACCAAGCAGGTTGGGCATCCAATGCGCAACCACCTTAAAGCCCGCTGCGCGCAATAAATCGACCGCCTGCCGAGCTTGCTCGCTCGTGTGACCGCGTTTGTTTCGTTTTAAAATGTCATCATCAAGGCTTTGGATCCCGATTTGGAATTTGGTTACGCCCAATTTGCGGTTAAAAATCAGCTCTTGCCGGCTGATCAAGTCCGGCCGCGTTTCCACTACCAAGCCCACGTTACGGTGTGCACCGATTTCATTTCTTTTTTGTACATCTTCCAAGCGGATCTCACCTTGGTCATCTAATGGATTTTCCGCATTGAGGGCTTCGAAGCAGCGGCGGATAAACCATTCGCGGTAACTGCGCGGATACGCAGTCCAACTGCCGCCGAGGATAAGCAGCTCGACCTTATCGGTGGGGTGCCCAACCTCATGCAGCGCCTTCAGGCGCGAAGCTACCTGGCGGTAAGGGTCAAATTCATTCTCCACCCCACGCCGCGCTCCAGGTTCATCTGAAAGATAAGACTGCGGCATATTGCTCTCGGTGGGGCAAAAGATGCACTCCCCTGGGCAGGGGTTAGGCTTCGTCAGGACAGTAATTGTGGTGACGCCCGAAAGCGTACGGATGGGTTTCATGCGAATCGCGGCTAAGATTTGCGGATCCTCCTCCCACTCACCGCTCTTGACCAGCTCTCGATAAGCCGCCACTAAGGTATGCTTAGCTAAAAAGCCGGCGCCATTCGGTAGAGGGTGCTTCCGTAATGCTTTGCGCAGCTCTATGCCCAGCCTCAGGTCTTCAAGAGCTGCTTTTGCCAGGGAAAGTTCCTCTGGGCTATTTATACGTTTTTCTTTCCATGCTTTCGCATTAACCATAAAAGTATTTTACCTGCTTCTCTGAGGCAAACACTTGCTTGCCGAAGCTGATATACTCAGTTTATGGATAGCCAAACACAAAAAAGGCTCTTGGAAATCAATCGCGAATTTTACGCACAAAACGCCAGCTCGTTTTCTAAAACCCGCCGTAATGTTCAACCAGGCGTGCGCCAATTAATCCCGTCCATCCCCCATAATGCGAAGCTGCTAGACATAGGCTGCGGGAATGGCAATTTTGCTTTAGCCTTGGCTCATGCCGGCTTTGAGGGTTCTTACTTCGGGATTGACGGATCCCTTGCATTTATTCAAGAAGTACAGCAGGCTGTTGCTCTATTGAAAACCACAGCCGAGTTTCACTTTCATACAGCTGAGCTGTCCTCACCGCATTGGGCAGATGCGTTCCAGCCCGGTTCATTTGACCTTGTTACATGCTTTGCAGTGTTGCAGCATTTACCTGGCAAGGCGCTTCAGCAGTCTATTTTTACGCAAAGTGCGCTGCTTCTGCGCTCTGGAGGTCAGTTGATGCTCTCGGCTTGGCAAGTATTCCAGAGCCCCACGCTAACAGCGCGCATCTTGCCATGGGAAATGGCAGATATCGACCCCAAGCAAGTCGAGCCTGGAGATATCCTGCTCGATTGGCGTGCAGGTCCGGCTAGCGAGCAGCCTGCATGCCGCTACGTCCATGTATTTACTTCAGAGGAATTAATCACACTCGGCGAAGCCGCTGGTCTAAGCCTAAATTCTGAATTCTACTCAGATGGCAAAAATCAACGCCTTGCACTCTACCAGGTATGGGAAAAGCCTTTAGCCCCCTTAGCCTAAAGCCACATCCAGCAGCATCATAATCGCAAAGCCAAGTAAAACTCCAATGGTGGGGATATCAGAATGATCGCTAGAACTCATCTTTGCCTCAGGGATAAGCTCTTCCGCCACGACGTAAATCATCGCGCCGGCAGCAAAAGCCAAGGCATAGGGCAGAAGATTTTGCATCGTAAGTGTTGCAACTACGCCAATCACCGCGGCAATAGGTTCCACCAAGCCCGAGAGCTGCCCCCAGAAAAAAGCCCTTCCCTTAGAGATACCTTCGCCGCGTAAGGGCATAGAAACCGCCAAACCTTCAGGGAAGTTTTGAATGCCGATACCCAAAGCAAGCGCAATCGCGGAGGTTAGCGAAGCACCACTCAAGCCGGCATTGGCTGCGCCAAAAGCAACGCCCACCGCCAAACCTTCGGGAATATTGTGCAGGGTAATTGCAAATACGAGTAGGATATTGCGCTGCCAAGTGGTGCGCAAGCCTTCAGGTTGGTCATCCCCAATGTGCAGATGCGGTAAGAGCTTATCCACTGCCCACAAAAAGCCGCCTCCTATCAAGAACCCTCCTACCGCCGGCAGCCAAATTGGCCCAGGAAGGTCAGCAGAAAGTTCAATCGAGGGTGCTAAAAGCGAGAAATAACTCGCAGCGATCATGACGCCAGCTGCAAAGCCCATCATGCCATTAAGCAGGCGCTTGTCTAACTCTCTGCCGAGGAAAACGCCTAAGGCGCCTAACGCAGTCATCAAATATGTAAACCCTGTCCCCCAGAGTGCTTGTATAATCGGAGGAAAATTCTCAAGAAAACTCACCATAAGTTCACCCGTTGAATGTTATGATAATTACGCGGATAATTCTACCAAATGAACCCTAATAACGAGACTCCCAATTCGACCATAAACTCCAGGGAAGAGCTTCTACAGCGCATTGCTGTTGCGCTCTCCGCGCGGCAAGCAATGCTGGCTCCAGAACATACACAAGCATTGCGCTTGTTCAATGGATTTTACGAAGGCTGCCCGGGTTTGGTGGTCGATTTATTTGCCAGTACATTAGTTGTAATCAACCATGCGCGACCGCCTGATTCCCTTGAGGATTCTGTCCCGGATGTTTTTGCCTTCTACCGCGAAGCTTTCCCTTGGCTCACAAGTGGATTGCTCAAACGCCGGCATGCCACAGATCCCGCACTGCGAAGGGGCGTCACCGCCTTTGGTGATTCGCTCCCAAGCGTCATCACCGAACATGGCGTGCGCTATGCTCTCGATCTCACACTCAATCAGGATTGCAGCTTTTACTTGGATACGCACAACCTCCGAAAATACCTGATTCAAAACATGGCAGGAAAAAGCGTGCTCAACTGCTTTGCCTACACAGGCGCCTTAGGCATCGCGGCATTGGCGGGTGGAGCCCGCAATGTAGTCCAGACTGACTTAAATAAGGCAGCGCTAACCTTAGCACAGCAATCAATCCAGCTTAACTCCTTCTCCGGCTGCATGGAAACGCTCCCGATGGATTTCTTCAAGGCGGTAGGGTATTTTAAGCAGCACAAAGTGTTATTTGATTGCGTTATCCTGGACCCACCGCTATATTCCAACACACCCCAGGGAACGGTTGACCTGCTGCACAACTGGCTAAGGTTGATCAATAAAGTGCGCCCATTGGTCGCTCACGAAGGCAAGCTAATTGTGATCAATAATGCACTCTACCTCCCTGGCAGCACGGTGATGCAAACTTTGGAGGCGTTGGAATCCACTGGATTCGTGCAGCGCGAGCGCCTCATCCCAGTACCAGAAGACATCACCGGATTTCCACAGACGGTTCATGATCATCCGCCTGTAGACCCCAGCCCTTTCAACCACCCCACGAAGATCGCCGTGCTGCGCATCACCCGTAAAGACGGTGCTCCAGCGACAGTCTAGAAGAGTGTAAAAACAACCATTGATCGATCATACCCAAATTCTTTATAATAATTAATAACAATTTTCCCTCAACCTACCCTCGCCCAGGTCCGAAGCACATTCATGTTTGAAATCAATCTTCTGGGAGAGAGTGGTTCTTTTGAAGGGTGGGGCTGACGAACGGATTGCGAGCTTGTTGGAAAAATAGGCATTCAATTATTCTTAAACTAAGCATTTTTTTACCCTTATATTAATTGTATGGGGTGCTTTCCCGCACAAACCGCAGGTTTTGAATACGCGCTTTAAACCAAAGACTGGACATAGCCGTAGTAAAATTTTGAGCTGAAAAAAGATGAGAGTTTCCTTAGAATTGTTATGCTTAAACAAATTTGCTTGATAATCATTCAAATGAGATAAATACAAGATCAGTTCAAGGAGGAATGCTTTTGGAGGAGTCCGTTATGATCAAAGTTGAAAACTTAACGAAGTATTATGGCCAAAACTGTGCAGTAAAAGACCTCACTTTCCACGCTGAGAAAGGTGAAGTTCTTGGTTTCTTAGGCCCGAATGGCGCCGGCAAAACCACCACCATGCGTATCTTGACCGGTTACATGCCCCCAACATCCGGCAAAGTGACAATTGGGGGATATGACGTCATCGACCAATCTTTGGAAGTACGCCGCATCGTTGGATACCTGCCTGAATCGGTACCACTTTACCCAGATATGCGCGTCAACGAATACCTGCGCTACATGGGAAAATTGCATCAAGTTGACCGCTTAGAAGAGCGCGTTGCCGAAGTTATCGAAAAGGTAAACATCTCCGACCGAGCGCACAGTTTTATTTCTAAGCTCTCCAAAGGGATGCGTCAGCGCGTTGGTCTTGCCCAAGCGCTTATTCACGACCCCGAGGTGCTCATCCTAGACGAGCCCACAATCGGTTTAGACCCAGCTCAAATCATTGAGGTGCGCAAGCTCATCGAGGAGATCGGCAAGGAAAAAACTGTGCTACTTTCGACGCACATCCTTTCGGAGGCACAACAAATTTGCGATCGTGTGCTAATCATCAACCGCGGTCAGTTAGTCGCCGAAGATACGCCTGAAGCCCTGCAGAAACGCTTGACCGGAACGCAAAAAGTGACTGTTCACTTGGCAAGTGACCCAACCCCAGCTATAGAAATTCTCCAAGGGATTGAAGACGTCTTGCGTGTGGAAATTAACGCCCAAAATCATATCATCCTGGAAAGCTCAGGCGAGACGGATATCCGCCCAAAGGTGATTGCTACGCTGACGGCAGCCAATCTGGAAATTCTGGAAGTGTATTCTGAAACAGCGAGCTTGGAGGATATCTTCTTGCAATTAGTGCAGGAAGAAGAAACCGAAAGGCAAACACAGCCAGAGCTGGAGGGAGCTTTAGAAGCCGAAACTCAGAGCAGCCAAGAACAATCAGAGCAAGGAGGAGAAAACCATGCGTAACATCTGGACCATTGCTGAAAAAGAGTTTAAGTCCATATTCCATAACGCCATTGCGTACGTCTTTGGCGTGGTGATGTTCCTTTCTCTTGGAATTTACTTTATGATCTTGCTGCAATATGGCATGCAAACCCAAACTTATGTGCCAGATATGCGTGTGCTCTTAGATTGGGTTCTTTTCCCCATCTTTTTCTTCGGAGTCCCGGTGTTGACCATGCGCTCTATATCGGATGAAAACCGCACGGGTACGCTAGAATTGATCCTGACAGCTCCAGTGCGAGACGCTGAGCTCATCATAGGCAAGTGGTTAGGCGTTTTTCTCTTCTTTCTCTGCAGTTTGGCGCTCACCTTGCTTTACCCCATCCTGCTTAACTTCTTGGTGGAGCCGGGGATTGATTTCTCTGCTTTGATTGCTGTTTATATTGGCTTGATTCTCGCGGTCGGCGCAATGACAGCTGTCGGTGTGCTGATTTCTGCGCTCTTCAAAAACCCAATTGCCTCCCTGCTTGCCTCATTAGGCGCAATATTGTTGATGTGGATCATTGCCTCACCAGCCAGCAATACTACAGGCTTTCTTTCGGATTTGCTCAGATATCTCAGCTTGCCAGAGCATTATTACGGCTCGTTTTACTATGGCTCCGTGAGCCTTAGCTCAGTGATTTTCTTTATCAGTTTAACTATATTTGCACTATTCTTAGGGGCGCGTGTGATTGAATCGCGGAGGTGGAAATAATGAAAACCAATAAAACTAAATATTCCCAGATTGCGTTGATAATTGCTGCCGTTGCAGCAGTTGCCTCCCTGGTGCTCACCATTATTTACTCGGGCTTCACTTTAGCGAGCCAAATCTGCTTAGGCGTGGGTGTGGTTGCCTTAGCGGTTTCCATTTTACTTGACCCCGAAGATATGCGCGCGTTTTTCTCCGGCAGGCAGGCAAAATATGGCACCAACATGCTGCTCAGCACCTTAGCAGTGCTTGCCATCCTCGTTGTGGTCAACCTTATTGGTTATCACAATGATATCCGCTGGGACCTGACCGCAGATAAAACCAACAGTCTGAGCCCAGAAACGCTCAATGTGCTCAAATCATTGGACCAGCCTGTCACCGCTCAAGCTTATTTCACCTCTCTCACCTCCAAAGAGAATGCCGAGACTTTGCTACGCAATTACAGTAATGCTGCGCGGGGCAAGTTTAGCTATGAGTTTATCGATCCTAATGAGAACCCATTAGCAGCGAATGAAGCTGGCATTACACGTGATGGTAGCATCGTGCTAAAAGCCGGCGATGCCCAAGAGATCATCACCACAGTCAACGAACAGCAACTCACCTCTGCTCTCTTACGGCTTCTCAGCCCCGAAGAAAAAGTAATTTACGTCCTCACCGGACATGGCGAGCCTACATTCGATGCTTACGAGGACGCCAGTTATGCTTATGCTGTAAGGGAACTTACGACGAAAAATTACACCATTAATGAGCTCAATTTACTGGCGACGAATAAAGTCCCTGAGGACGCCAAGGTGATTATTATCGCTGGTCCGCAAAAACCTTTGAGTGAAGATGAAGTTACTCTCCTAAAAGCGTTTGTTGATAATGGTGGTGGACTGATTGTTATGCTCGAACCAACTGCGCTAACGCAATTTGGAGATTCTCCAGATCCCTTAGCCACTTGGCTGGCTGATGAATGGAATATCCAATATGAAGATGATCTGATCATTGACTTAACCTCCCAGAGCGGCACTTTAGCCGTGGTGGAGCGGTATGGTAACCATGCGATCACGACGAGCCTGACCGGAATGACTGCCGTTTTTCCTACCAGCCGAAGCTTGAATACTGGGACGGATAGTTCCATCACACCGACAGCATTAGCGTATACTTCTGCCAACGCTTGGGGAGAGACTGACATGGAAGCGCTGCTTAATAACTCAGCTACCTATGACGCGGATAGTGATCATGCTGGTCCCTTAGCGTTAGCCTTTGCTGTTGAAGATAGCAGCACCGGAAGCCGCATCGTTGCTTTTGGTGATTCGGAATTTGCCAATAACGCCATGTATCAATATTATGGTAATGCCGATTTGTTCCTCAACTCAGTTGACTGGGTTGCCAAGCAAGATCAATTGATTAACCTGACGGCTAAATCCACCACGGAACGCACGCTGGTTACCCCGAATAAAGCCGTGCAAAATGCCATCCTCTTTGGTTCGGTGGCTGTTATTCCTCTTGCCATCATCATTGCAGGGGTTGTGGTCGGCATTCGGCGGCGCAAGGAGATCTAAAATGGTCAAGAAAAGTACGCTCATCCTGCTTATCATAGCCGTCGTATTGGTGGTTGCCTATGTGTTGCTCCAAAATCAAGGCAGCCTGGATTTTAACAGCCACTCCGATGAACCTACAGCTACACCTTTGCCGCATTTCATCCAGCTGGAAGCTTCCAATCTGGTTTCGCTTAAATTAACCAGACCTGAACAAGAAGATCTGATAATCAGTAAAACTGCAGATGGAGGGTGGCAGATTAACGTCCCCGGAGCCAGCGTTACAGAAGGGAACATTGCACAAATCATAACGGAATTCAACGCTATCCAGGTTAAACAACAACTCAACTTAGATTTAGACCTGACAACTTTGGGTTTGAATAACCCACAATATATCTTCACACTTACTCAGGGCGATGGCACTCAGCATATCATCAAAATCGGCAACGCAAACCCGCTGAACACTGATTACTATGCGCAGCTTGATGCTGGTGCGCCAGTCCTGGTTTCTCAAGGCAGTATCGATAACATCGTTAGCATCTTAGAAAGCGCTGCTACCCCGCCTACGTCCACACCAGCTCCAACGGCAACCGATGGGTAAGCTTACAGCCACAACACAAAAAAACCGCCTGATAACCGGGCGGTTTTTTGTGATCGCAAGCTTTTCTTTAGTTAGTGATTAGCTTTATTGTTCGGAGATGCAGGTTCTCGGCGAATCCACTCTTCGTGATCTTGAATATCTCGGTCTAAAAATATGCGCCGCAAGATGACTTCGTGGCGCTCTTGTGGATCTTCCGGTAAGGGTCTGCCATTGGCTTCTAAGCGCTTGAGAACAGTAATAATCGTCATTCCAAGCGCTAACCAAAGCATTGATTTGGGTCCATCAAACAATGCAGCAAAAACGGGTAATAGAATAATGGTGAAAAGTGGTACAGCCGGAGACTTCAAGCGATTGCCAATTCCCAAACCAATCAAGAGAATCAACATCCCCAACGGGAAAAGAACGAATAGTTCCCCTAAGAAAGGGCTCAGTCCTCTGCCACCTTGGAAATTCAAGTAAATAGGCCAGTTATGCCCAACCACAGCAGCCAAGCCAACAACCATGGCTGCTTGTTCACTCAGACCGAGCTTCAGGCTAAGCCACGTAGGCAAAGCCCCTTTGAATATATCGAAAATACCCACTGGAAAAACTGCCCATTTAGCCACGTGCTCCCAAACCATCGAGCCGCTAACAGTACCGCTGCCATATTCACGCAAATCAATGCCTTTGATCCACTTCCCTGCTAAATAACCTGAGGGGATAGAGCCTAAAAGATATGCAAAAAGAACCATGAGGATGAAAGTCATACTGATCCAGAATTGTGCTGAACTCATTTCCAATTTGCCTCGTAATAAGTGTAATTACTCATACAAATAACCAAGCCCAATCAAACCTGGGCCAGTATGTGCGCCCATCACTGGTGTAAACTCGTCGATTCGGATTTCCTCATGGTAATCCGGAAATCGTTTTTTAACCTCTTCCCGTAACTCCTCTGCAGCTTCATAAGCATCAGCTTGCATAACGCCTAACTTAAGATAGGTATATCCTTTTGTTTCATTAATGATACGATTAATAATTGTTGGGATAATTTTAGCTTTGTTGCGCAAGACCGTCGCAGGAGCTACAACGCCGTCATCATTGAGGTGCAAGATTGGCAGAATTTTGAGTGCACTACCAACGTAATTAGCGGCTTTACCAATTCTCCCATTCTGTGCTAAATATTGAAGTGTGTCTAAAGCGGCACATATCCCCGTTTTCTTCCACTGTGAGTTGACATAGGCTACTATATCTTCAAAAGATACGCCAGCTATGATTTTTTTAGCTGCTTCAATTGCCAAAAAACCTTGAGGTACAGCAGCGCGGTGAGAGTCAAAAACAACAACCTCTAAATCTGGATTTTCTTCTCGAATTAAATTAGCTGCATTGACTGCAGCACTATAAGCTGAGCTTAATTTATTCGAAAGCGTTATACATAATATTTTACGAATTCCGCTCTCAAAGAGGTTTTTAAAACTCATAAAATATTCCCCCATGGATGGTGCAGCGGTTTTAACTTCCACTTGTTCCGAACGCATTCTTTTATACAATTCGCCGGGTGTAATATCAACCCCATCACGGTGTTCTTCTCCATTCACGTACACAATAAAAGGAATTACCGTAATATTTAATTCGTTGGCAATTTGTTGAGGAACTTGCCCGACGCTCCCGGTGACAACCGCGGCTTCTCTCTGCATTCCATTCCCTCCATAGGTGATGATTCATTCAGTCTTATTTATACTTCTTTTTTGTATCCTCTTCTAACAATAAAACACATTTCGTAAGGAATAGTTTTATTTCGTAAGGAATAGTTTTATTCGTTGATGGGTTGTCTAAAAATTACCCTCCAATAAAATTGTGGGTAGATAAATTATTCATAAAGATAGCCCAACCCAAGAAGTCCTGGTCCGGCATGTGCGCCCATCACGGGGGTAAATTCATCGATAGGAATTGCTACTCCTGGGAAGGCAGCTTCAATAGCTTCCTTGAGTTCTTCGGCTCGTTCAAGTGCATCAGCATGCATCACAGCGAGCCGTATTTTCTGATAACCCTCGGTGCGTTTCTGAAGTTGGGAAACCAATGTGGGGATAATTTTGTTTTTCCCCCGCAATATAGCTGCTGGGGCAACGATACCTTCATCGTTAAGATAAACAATGGGTAAAATTCGCAGCGTGCTGCCAACATAAATTGCGGCTTGCCCAATCCTTCCTCCCCGATTGAGATATTCTAAGGTATCCAGAGCGGCAATGAGGGAGGACTTCTGCCATGCGTTTTCCAGATAAGCAAGCACATCTTCCATTGGTTGCCCGGCGTTGAGCCTCTCAGCTGCCTCAATTGTTAAGAGACCCTGGGGAGCTGCTGCTCGACGGCTGTCAAAGACGAAAATTTTGCTTTCAGGATTTTCCGTTTTTACCAAATTTGCTGCGTTCTTTGCTGAGCTATAATCAGCGCTGAGTTTGCTGCTGAGGGTGACACATAAGATTTCTTTTGCTCCACCTTCAATGGAATTTTTGAAAGCTTGATAGTATTGCCCGACGGTTGGAGCAGCTGTTTTTACTTCCATCTGGTTCAAACGCATCCTCTGATAGAGTTCCCCCGGGGAAATGTCGATACCATCGTGATATTCTTTCCCATCAACGTAGATCAACAATGGAAGGATGTCAATTCCTAACGCCTCAGCAGTTTCCTTTGGAACTTGTGCGGCGCTCCCGGTAATGACAGACACAGCATTATTATTCTGCATATCTATTCCTCTCGGTCGCAATTTGATTTTTTGTGTGCTCCTGTACTTCCCTATTCTATAACAGCACTTGAAAATGTTTCTGCTTGAGCATGTTACTCTCCGAGTACTTTTTCCTCGGTCGTAGTCATGTTTAGATATAACAAGCATAAGTGTACTCCAATATAGACACAAAGCGGCTAAATGCAGCAAAAACACTTATACGGAACATTAATATAAGTATTGTATGAATATAAGAATATCGGTGCGGACGGGTACTTCTTGGGGGCAAGCTCGAAATTTCAATAACCCTGCTTTTCGAAAACAGGATAAAATAAATTGAAGCGGATTAAATAAAGGATGTAATATTATGATTCTTAGTGAAGTAATCCAGATAGCAGAAGGCAAGCTGCTCACGCCCAATGCAAATCTCCAATTAGAAATAAAAGGCGGTTTTGCTGGTGATTTGATGAGCGATGTGTTAGCTTCGATTATGCCGGAGTCATTGCTGATCACAGGATTAAGCAACCCACAAGTCGTGCGCACCGCCATCATCGCGGATGTGCGCGCGATTATCTTCGCCCGTGGAAAATCGCTGTCACCGGAGACAATTCAATTGGCAATCGAAGAAAAAATCCCGGTTATCAGCTCGAAGCTTGGTCTGTACGAAATCAGCGGTCGGTTGATGCGCGCAAACCTTCCCAGTTTCGAGTCCGAAATGACGCACGCTTTCGATAGAGAATAATTCCGCCATGAGCTTAGATAACACCAACATCACCGATGCCGATGCAGCGAAGATCACTCGTGTCGAGGAGCTCGCTTACGAGCTTACCGTCGATGATGTGATGAGTAAAAACTTGATTACGCTCACGCCAGAATTAACCATGCGCGATGCATTGGAAATTTTCAGGAAAAACCGCATATCCGGTGCACCTGTGGCAGTGAACGGAGAGCTTCTCGGCATCCTTTCAATAGAAGACATGATCCGCTCGCTGCGTGACGGTCGCATTGATCTAAGCGTAGCAGATTATATGACCCGTGATGTCATCACTGCACGTAATACCGACCAACTCATCGAAGCCCTGAAACAATTTGTTAAAACTAAAGTCGGACGATTGCCCGTATTGGACGAAAACGGTAAGGTCGTGGGGATTCTAACGAAAGGCGATATATCTATTGGCTTACTCAAAGCCCTGCAACGCGACTATGAAACGGAGGAGTTAATCCGTTATCGCGCAT
Source organism: Anaerolineaceae bacterium (assembly GCA_040766895.1). Lineage (GTDB taxonomy): Bacteria > Chloroflexota > Anaerolineae > Anaerolineales > Anaerolineaceae > Mesolinea. The sequence goes on from JAXGPR010000020.1 coordinate 14,030, forward strand.
CGCATCTATTTGAGGACATCGTTTCTGATCACACCACACTTATCCTGCGCTATTACGTGAAAAAGAATGACTTTACCCATGGGGGTGCAGCTTCGAATAACATCAAAAAGGCTTTGCGGCGTTTAGGCGCCTCACCACAGATTGCACGTCAATGCGGCATCGCTGCTTACGAAGCCGAAATGAATTTGATAATCCACACCAATAATGGCGGCATTTTACGCGTTGAAATCGAGCAGGATAAAATTACCTTATAAGCTTATGACGATGGACCTGGCATTCCAGATATCGAGCTTGCTATGCAGCCAGGTTATTCCACCGCCAGTGAAGAGGTACGCAGAATGGGGTTTGGTGCCGGCATGGGGCTTTCCAATATCAAACAATGCGTGGACGAGATGCGCCTCACCTCCTCTCCTGAGCGAGGCACGAATTTATATATGACACTTTACTTAAAAACCCAGAAACACTCACCAAAAGATAAGGATTGAGCATGATTCTTCAAGATGTCATCGAGCGCATGCAGCTCAAAGTGCTGACCAATTCTTCTGACTTAAATCATGTGCATATTTATCAAGGCTATGTATCCGATATGCTCAGCTGCGTCGTGGCGGGTGCACCCAATGGCTGCGTGTGGGTAACCTTGTTAGCCCACAGTAACATTGTTGCTGTCGCAACGCTCCTGGAAATACCTGCTATTATTATCACCGAAGGCGCTCAGCCTGATGAAACCACACTCGCACAAGCTAACGAAAAGGAAATTGCTCTGCTCTCTACTCTTTCACCGAGCTTCGAGGTCGTTGGGCGACTTTGGCAAATGGGAATTCGAGCGAATGACCGAATAAGTGACCTTATATGATTCGCTTTCGGGCTGATTTGCATGTTCATACGGTACTATCCCCTTGCGCTGGGAGAGACATGCTGCCCGAGCAAATAGTCAAAGCCGCTCTTTTTCACGAAATCAACCTCATTGCGATCACCGACCACAATGCCAGCCAAAATGCAGCCGCGGTCATAAGCGTGGCTGAAGAGCAGGGGCTTTTAGCTTTGCCTGGAATGGAGTTGCAAACTATCGAGGAAATCCACTCTCTTTGCCTTTTCGATAACCTTGATCAGCTTCAAGCTTTACAAGAACTCGTCGACCGCCTTCTGCCCAATCGAACCAACAACGAAGCGGTGTTTGGACCTCAAGTGATTGTCGACAGGCACGGTGAGGTTTTAGCGCACGAAAAACGAATGCTCTTAGCCCCCGTACAGATATCGATTCAAGAAGCTTGCCGCTTTGTATCTAATTTGGGCGGCTTATTCATCCCAGCCCATGTAAATCGCGAAGCTTTTGGCTTACTCCCGCGTATGGGCAGCGTCCCACCAGATTTAGAGGTTGAGTTTCTGGAAATAACGCGTAACGCTAATAAAGATACACTCCTCCAGAAATATCCACAGCTGGCAGAATACCATCTGCTCAAGAACGGCGATGTGCACTATCTTGAGGACTTCCTTGGGGCATTAGAGTTTTATGCCCAAGGCAGCAGCTTGGCTGCCATCCGCGATGGTCTGATTTCCATTCTTTAGCAAAGTTTTCTCGACCCACTCGAAGGTGTCAAGTCTAAATAGAAATGTCCTAATGAGTGGACTAAGTCATTAGTATGATTTTTTTATATAACTAACTAATTGATTGCTTCTTGTCTATAATGATCCATGGTAACCCTAACCCTGACCCTTCCCCAGCGGCAAGCTGTTTTTTGTGCCTCGGCACAGCCATTGGGGAAGGGAAAATAGTTTGAAAGAGGGCGCAGCCCTCTTTCAAGCATCAACTCCCCGTCCCAGCGATAGTTAATGAGGATAATATTATAAATATTAGTTCGCTGGGAAGGGGAGTAAGAGGGGAAAGGCTGCTATTAT
>JAXGPR010000021.1:0-14977 GCA_040766895.1 Anaerolineaceae bacterium
GCTGCAAGATCCCGAAAGGCAGATATTGGGTAGCTATGTGCTCAATGAGGTTTGCTTTGGGTTAGAAAATTTAGGTTTACCGCGCGAGGAAATGATCCGCCGAGGTGAAGCTGCCTTAGACCGTTTGCATATTTTACACTTACGCGACAAAGAAACATTCGGCATCTCTGGCGGTGAAAAACAAAAGGTGGCACTGGCAGGTGTGTTAGCCATGCAGCCCAAAATTTTGCTTTTAGATGAACCCTTGGCAAGCCTTGACCCTGCCTCTGCACGGGAGGCCTTGTACCTCTTCCGGGAGCTTGCCGATCAGGGCATGGCGATTATGCTCGTCGAACATCGGGTTGAGGACGTCTTAACTATCGAACCAGAGCGGGTCGTCTATATGGAAGACGGTCGAATTCGCTTTCATGGCGATATTCAAGGCCTTGTTCAAGTGGTAGATTATCACAAAATTAAATTACCAGCCCAAGTCGTTGTTGAACGCGCTAAAGCCGATCCACAGCCCAATTTCGAACCAGCAGTTCCCCCGTTAGATGCCAGTAATCCATTGATTGAATTTCAGCAGGTTCATTTTCGCTATAATGACGATGCGCCAGAAGTGTTGCACAATATTAATCTCAAGATCCATGCTGGCGAGGTCATTGCCATCTTGGGGCACAACGGCTCAGGGAAAACCACGCTAGTAAAACAAGCCTTGGGGCTTCTCAAACCGACAAAGGGCAAAGTACTTCTGGAAGGTGTGGAAACGCACACTTTAACTGTAGCCAAAGCTGCCCGAACGATTGGCTATGTTTTTCAAAGCCCCTCACAGATGCTTTTTGCACCAACGGTAAAAGAAGAGCTTTCTTTTGGTCCTAAAAACTTAGGCTTTGACCCAGATACGATTGACCAGAACGTGCAATGGGCAATTAAAACGGTGCACTTAGAAGAAGAATTACTAACTCCTCCACTCGCACTCTCATTTGGGCAGCAAAAACGCGTGAGCATTGCCGCGGTTTTATCGATGCGCTCCCGTATTTTGATGATGGATGAACCCACCGCTGGCCAAGATTATTGGAATTACCAGGCATTTATGGATTCGATTTTGCAAATGCCTGGTTTTGATTCCATCATTTTTATCACGCACGATCTTGACTTGGCTTTGATTTATGCTAACCGCATTATTGTGCTGTATGATGGAGAAATTGTAGCAGATGGTAAACCTCTCGACGTTCTCCACGATAGGCAAAAAATTAACCAGTGGAGGCTGGTTGCCACCAGTTTGCTCGAGCTTAACTTCCAAATGTACCCCAAAACAGGCAAATTCTTACGAGCTGAAGCATTAGCGCAATTTATAGATTAAAATAAAGTTATCTCATTCACCAATCTATTTTCACAAGGAGGTTCTCATGGAAGAAAAAAAGAAATTGTGGGGTTTTGAAACCAAGCAAGTTGTTTATGCCGCCATTGGTGCGGCGCTATATGCTGTATTGGCTATCGCAACCAATATGCTGCAATTACCTGGGGCTGGGAATGTTTCCATCCGTCCTGCTGTGGCTATACCCATGTTCTTTGGTGTGGCTTTCGGTCCGATCGTAGGGTTTATCACTGGCTTTGTGGGCAATATTTTGGCAGATTTGCTCTCTGGTTATGGCTTTTGGCTTTGGTGGGATTTAGGCAATGGCTTGTTAGGCCTCATCCCGGGTTTGATTTATCCCACTATTGAGAGTTTCCGCGCCAGCAAATCCATCTGGAAAGCAGAGATATTTGTAGTTTTAGGAGCCCTAGCTGGAATGGGTTTGGCTTCTCTTTCCGAAATGTGGGTATCTGGCGCAGATATAAACACAGTAATTTTCGCCAACTTCTTGCCAGCCTTTCTATCGGATATCATCAATGGTCTGATCCTCGTTCCTCTTTTGATGATTGCTTACGCTGCAATCGTGGAACGGAGCGGCAGAGACTAAAATATCGGGCAGGCTGGAATATTAGCCTGCCCTAACTTTTTCTCTTAATTATGCTAGTGAGTTGGCGCTATAAATATCGCAATAGCCCCATGGATCATATTGACCCGCGGGCACGTTGGATATTTTCTTTTGCTTTCCTTATCGCAGCCACTTCCACCTGGAACTGGATGTTCTTACTTACCTATTTTATTATTGCACTCATCTGGTACCGCTTAGGAAACACTACCTGGAAAGAGACCCGCGGCGGCTGGAGGCTGGTATTATTTATGCTCTTCATGATGATTGTGATTAATACAATCATTACCGGAGGAGGCGCTGGCGGCGTGGTTCCCCCAGGTGGTCAGCTGGTTTGGCCAAACGGCTTCACCCTTTTTGGAAAAACCATTCATTTTGGGCTTACAATCGAACGGTTATGGTTTGCCATTTGCCAGATTTTACGCGTCTTAGGAATTTCGATGAACTTTATCCTTATCCCTTACACGATGGATGCACGCTCATATGGTGCCACCTTCAGCAGCTTAGGAATGCCGGATAAATTAGCTTACACTACGGAGTTAGCGATCCGCTTTATCCCCAGCTTAGCGCGGAACTTTTCCGTCACCATGGACGCTCAACGCGCGAGAGGTTTTGAGCTGGACGATATTAAAGGTGGGGTTTTCAGCAAAATTGGCAGAATGGCTCCGCTCATCATCCCAGTGACTATGAACGCAATTCTCTCAAGTGAAGACATTGCTGATGCCATGGATTTACGTGGGTTTGGTCAAGGTAAACGCACCTGGCTTTATGAACTCCGGTATCACCGCTGGGATTATATTGTTCTAGGTTTTAGTGCTCTCCTAGCAATTGGAGGTTTGGTTGCCAGCTACGGCTTTCACATGGGAGACTTTGTAGTTCCACAATTTTTCTACAATCTATTTGCCTAAGTAAACTTTTTTATCCTTTCGCTCAGGGGACTAATCTCGAATTGAAAAATAGCCTTTTCCAATAACCATAGTCGGCCGCCCTGGTAAATAAAACAATACTCCACCCAACCACGGTGGAGTATTGTTGAAATGTTTGCTTTATTACTTGGTTAGGGTTGTAAGATAAACTGCCAATCCCATCTGAGAGATTTTTTCTAGTTCGCCCTCAATATAGTCAATATGATCTTCCTCGTCTTGCAGAATCGCATCCAGCATTTCCTTGGTGCCATTATCCCCAACTTCAACGCACAGCTTGATGGCAGCGTTGTACTTCTCGATAGCTTCTTGTTCTGACATACGATCATTTTCGTACATCTTGGGAACATCTTCACCAATATGAATGTTCTTGAGTTTACTTACGATCGGCCGACCCTCCAAAAAAAGGATCCGTGCAATGTGTTTTTCGGCATGCTTCATCTCGGTGATAGCGCGTTTTTCAGCGGATTCATGCAGCACAGGGTATCCCCAATCTTCTGCCATTTCTGCATGCACGATGTATTGATTGATCGCAGTCAGCTCATCGGAGAGCAAATCGTTCAAGGTTTCAATTACTTTTTCATTCCCTTTCATATCTAACTCCTTTTCTAAATGTTTTGCTAGATTGTATTATAGCATAATCTTTGATTAGATTAGACATTTTCCGAAAATATTAATAAAACTCATAGTTTCAGGTCACTTCCTGCCGCTTTCTTTTTTTTTTGGCTATTCCAAAAGCCAATAGACTATAATATCGCTATGGCAGATATTTCCTTGACGGTTAATGGCTGTTCATATTCCTTCCCCGAGATTCCAAATGAGACTTTAGCAGATTTATTGCGCCAACGCCTGCACTTAGCGGGCACAAAAATTGGCTGTGGGGAGGGTCACTGTGGCGTTTGTACCGTGCTCCTCGATGGGAAACCCGTAAAATCTTGCCGAATAGCTGCAAGCAAGGCTATTGGGAAAAATATTCTGACGATAGAAGGCTTGCAAGCCCTCTCCCCCAACCCCGGGAACTTGCACCCTCTCCAGGATGCTTTCATCCAGTATGGGAGCATACAATGCGGATTCTGCACACCAGCTCAGATTATGCAAGCTTATGCTTACCTGCAATCTCATCCCGATCCTTCTTATGAAGAGCTAAAAGGAGCACTTAAGAACGTCCTGTGTCGTTGTGGAGCCTACGAGGCTATCTTGCAAGCAGTATTGGCAGCAGCTTACACAATGCGCACTGGTCAGCCATTACCCAGCCCTAAGCCTCAGTCTGTTCCCGCGCATACACATGTTATTGGAACACCCCAACCTCGGCCAGACGCCCTGGCTAAAGCGACAGGTTCTGCGATTTATACCGATGACCTTAGCTTTCCGGGTATGCTCTATGCGCGTGTTTTGCGTGCTGGTGTTCCGCACGCAATTCTCACCAAAATTGACACCTCGGCAGCTAAGTCACTGCCAGGTGTTTATGCGATATTGACTGCAGAGGACCTGCCTGCCGCTCGTGAACATGGCCTTTTTAGTAAAGATTGGCCTATCTTAGTCGGCATTGGCGAACGCATTCGCTACATGGGAGATGCGCTGGCTTTAGTAGCCGCCGAAACGCAAGCCATAGCCGATCAAGCCATCAAGCTGATCAAATTTGAAGTGGAGCCGCTGCCGGTGCTTTTCAGCCCGCAAGCCGCACTTCAACCAGACGCGCCACAGATACACCCCAAGGGCAATTTGCTCAAGCATATTAAAGTGCGTAAAGGCGATGTTTCCGAAGGTTTTACCAAGTCAGAAGTCATACTTGAGCATACTTTTAAGACGCCCTTTACTGATCACCTTTTTATGGAACCAGAATGCAGCATTGCGGTACCACTTGCTGATGGACGCATGGAAGTATATGTCGGTTCGCAAATTCCGTATGCCGACCGTGAACAGGTCGCTGCTGCATTAGGCATCCCAGAAGAAAAGGTGCGTATCCGCGGGCAAATAACTGGTGGTGGCTTCGGTGGCAAAGAAGATATCGCCGGTCAGATTCATGCGGCACTCTTAGCGCAAGCCACTGGCAAACCGGTCAAATTACTCTTCACCCGGAGGGAAAGTTTGCTCGTGCACCCTAAGCGGCACGCAACTCAAATTCGTGTCAAATTGGGTGCTCAACGAAACGGCTTACTCGTGGCAGCTGAAACCGAGCTTTTTGGTGATACAGGCGCTTACGCTTCATTGGGTGAGAAGGTTATGACCCGTGCCACAACCCATTCCGCTGGTCCATACGCGATTCCACATGTGAAATCGGATTGTTATGCTGTTTATACCAACAACCCGCCGGCAGGAGCATTCCGCGGCTTTGGGGTGTTGCAATCCGCCTTTGCAATCGAAAGCATGATGGATATGCTCGCGCACGAATTGGGCGTGGATCCACTCACTTTGCGCAAAATTAATGCATTACAAGTAGGCAGCCAAACGAATACTGGTCAGCTACTGGAAGAAAGCGTTGGCTTATTGGATTGCCTTAATCAAGTTGAAACTCACCTCCACCGGATCGCAGGATCAGAGCCGTTTATACCCCAGAAGATTAGGCGTGACGGTAAGGATTACATCACGTGTTGGGGCGTTGCAGCAGCTTATAAGAATACCGGTTTGGGGGGTAACGGACCAGATAAAGGCGCTGCAGATGTGGAGCTCCGTGTGGACGGCAGCTTGCAAGTGCGTACGGCAGCTGCTGAGATTGGTCAGGGTTTGGTAACTGTGCTGCGCCTTTTGGTAGCGGAAACCTTGAGCCGCAGCCCTGATGATGTTGATGTTTTGGTTATGGATACCGACCTGACTCCGGAAAGCGGACCCACGACGGCTTCACGCCAGACCTTTGTGACTGGAAATGCCGCGCTATTGGCAGCACGCGATCTCCGCCAACATTTGCTCAGCACAGTGTCTGCATACTGGAATATCCCAACAGAACAGATTGAGTTAACTCCTCAGGGTGCAGTCTGCACACCTGACCCACATGGGCAATTTGATAATACGACTATGCGCAATCTGAGCTGGCAACAACTCGCCTCTTTGCTTGAGCACACGAGCACCGGTCGTTCCATTAGACGTGCTTACATTGCCCCTCAAACCTATGAGCTTGGCGAAGGCAATCCGATTCACTTTGCCTTTTCGTTCAGCGCCCAAGCAGTTCAGATCGAAGTAAGCTTAGAAAGTGGAGAGATTAGGGTCTTACAGGTCATTTCCGCGCATGATGCTGGGCGTGTTCTCAACCCTTTAGGTTTCCAAGGGCAAGTCGAAGGTGGCGTGGTGATGGGTTTGGGGCATGCTTTAATGGAAGAATTTAAGGTTGATAACGGCATCATTCAGACAGACCGAATAGCACGTTACCACATCCCCACTATGCAGGATAGCCCGAAAGTCATCTCTATCATAGAGGAGCACCCTATCTCCAGTGGACCGTTCGGAGCTAAAGGCGTTGGCGAAATTGTGAGCATCCCCACCCCACCCGCAATCACCAATGCGCTTTATAATGCCATTGGTTTGCGAGTAGATAGTCTTCCTGTCCGCGCTACGGACGTTTTAGCATATCTTCGAACTATAAAGCAAAGTAAGGCGGCTGATTAGCTAATGTGACCAAGCGGTCACTTAGTTTAATTCGTTTTATTGACCAAATTTATCTTGCAGCTATTCTTTCCAGAATGATTCCCATTCAGCATTATGCCGATGTGTGCCATCGCACAGCGGTTTGTTGCGCGATTGACCGCAGCGACAAAGGGTTACCCGATTCCGCGCCACAAACGGCATCCCGTCCGAACGCACAATTGGAATATAACCTGTTACCCACAACGGTCCTTCGATTGGTCCATCGGAGGTGATCTCGATTGAATCAGCTATCTCTTGAGGCAGGTCTGGCTCAATTTCTGGTTCGTCAGGTTCAATTTGGTAGGTAAGCGCGCCTGAGGGGCAACGCTCGATCATCGCCATGGCTAAGGATCGCTTCATTGTGTCTTCAGAATCTATCACCAGGTTCACTATGCCAATGTTGCGCAAGTTACAAAAGCCTGAGCTCATGCACAAGTCACTATCCACGTAAACGATGAAGTGCTTACCGCCGGGCAGCTTGCGTTTATTTTCATCTGAGCCGTCAGTTATTGCAGTTTCTTTTCCATCAAATGGGACCCGTTGATGGGTTCCGTCACAAAAAGGTTTATGCTTGGAATTACCACAGCGGCAAAGGGCATATCTTTCCGGCGGGGTTTCAATTTTTTCGAGGGTTTGCCAGGTGAGCGGTTCTCCATATTCGGACACAATCTGTGTTTTCTTCACCAGAGGAATATTACCTTCAACAAGGTACGGGCCATTTTTGACGATTGTAATTTTCATTTTATTTATTTCATCCATAAGAGAACAAACCTTTCATGTGACCTTATCAATTCAATTGTGATAAAGATTGTATACTATCATCGATTAATTTTACGGTAAAATCGAGCACGTAAGTAAACTTAGTTAGACGAAAAGAGTCGTAACCTCAGCCAATCTCTTTAGAAAGCCGATCTCCTTTTTCACTTCTATGAGATTTACACATTTTGCATATATTGATTTGTACCACAGCTCCAGATTTGCTCGACTGGGTCAATGCGATACCAACCGTCTTTTACTTCATATACGTTTACCACTTCTCCCTTAACCAAGTAACCTAAGATGTCATAATTCTTTCCCGGTCCTTTGCGCTTATATAAAGCACTGACAATCACCTTCGCTTTGAAAAGAGGTTCGGGGGGTTGATTGGGGTCAAGCCGACGCATATATTGTGACTTCCCCGAGCACCAAATTGACGCTGTCGGATCGATACGGAACCAATCGTTTTTCACTTCATAAACATCAACTTCTTCTCCAAAGCTCAAAGAACCAACTGCTTTATATTCAACACCTGGTCCTTGGCGAGTATATAACGCGGAGACAATACAACGGGCTCTAAAGAGGACATCCACTGGATCTTCTATTGGCGGATCAATGTAATTAGGATTATTAAAATATCGCAATACATCCGCTTTATTCCCATTCCAGCGATCATAGTCCATATATCGGCTGACTGAACCAATTCCTTTGGTTTTCTCTCCAGTTTGATGGATGAGGTAGGTATCCACTCCTGTCGGCAGAACGGGTGGTCCGGGATGTTCAGGGGTGAATAACGGGTATGGCAAGGCTTTACGATACGTAGCCAACCACCAGTCGAGCTTGGGTAATTGACTGATGGAAAGATAGCTATTTACCCAAGAGGCTCTAGAATAGCAGATGGGATACCTTCCGGTGCGCGATCGGCAAATGTCGAGGCATTTCTGGGTTGTGGCGGTGATTCGTGCGCGAGTATTAATACCAGCTACCTCTAAGTCAAGCACCAAGCGGTCATGATTCCAATCAACCTGATTGTCTAGAATTTTAAAGAGTGAGTCCATCTGAGCCAGCGCACTTTCTCCAAAGTACACCACATGATAAGCCAAGCGACAGACTTTAATGCGCGCCATCTCGCTCCAGTAATAATCAAACATTGGATCTTCATAATTCCAAGAGATGCCTGCGCGAGCAGCGATAAAAACCACTTCCTCAGTATGATTTTTCAGTGCATCAAAGTTTTGTTTTTTTGATCCATCCTGGCTCGACTGGTATCTGCTGATATCTACACCAAATGCTCGTGACATAATCTAATCCTCCAAAGAATCAACCCAAAGTGGATTGATTACGATTATGAAAATTAACTCAGTATTTAAGGTGCAATATCAGTGCCATAATAGGTCATATAGAAATATCCAAACTTAAGCTATACGCAATATTATGAGAATAAAGATGGTTGACTATCTACTGAAACGAACAATTCACGTTAAGATGGATTTCTTATTTCCCCAATCTTCCTTTTGATCGAGAATGGATCTTTGAAATTCTTATTAATTTGTCATTTTGAGACGTTCAAAGTGATAATGGTCGCTTGTGCTTACGCATCATTATTTAGGTATTGATCTAGAACTGAAATCAGTCGAACAAGCCTAGGTTGCTTAATAATGATTATCAATAGATTATTTCAGATTATTCACTCGGACTTTGAGTGCTTCAGTGAGTTGTTCCATCTGCCCAACCATTCGGCGGGCATCTTCGGGAGCAACCTCGCTGACCAACGCGTCGGCTATTGAGCCCAACTTGTCTTCCTGCGGCAGCTCATCTAGATTGAGGAATACACGCTTTAGAGACCGAGCTGATTTTGTGGCTGGATCTGCCGGCAGCCGCACTTTACGCGTCTTTTCTCGACCTGAAATACGCTCGAGAAATGCATGTACATCCTGATAGGTGCGGCCATCATGCTCGGCATAATACCGTACAGCTGCCGGCCAGAATTTAGCATCATACTGCATGATTTCGCGTAAAACGCGCTCTGGCATTTCCGCGCGGTCGCAAATTTCCAGCAAATCTTGGGGAAGCTCGAAGAATTTCATTAGGCGACCATAATACGTGCGTTCTAATTGCAATGTCTTGAGTAACATATCCTTGGTTTCATCACTCAAGCGCACATCAAGAACCTGACGAAAGTAGCTGTATTCGTCCAAAGATTCATTCGGCTGAATACCGTTAGATTCGAGAACGATCCTAGCCGCAGCGCGCGCCTTACCAACTGGTGTTAAGGCTTTATAAGCCATGTTCTCTGCAATTTGCTTTTCTAAGCTAGGCTGATTATCGATGATAGCTAAAACATAAGGTTCATCTTTGCGTCCGCTAAGCACAGATTGAAAAGCCGTCGCCCAAAACCGCCGTTCACCTGTCAACATCTTGAAAACTTCACGTCCGTCTTCATTAATTACTTGACCGGTAATAGGTTTGATTTGCCCAGTATCATGCAATGAGTCCCCCAAAGCAATGAGTTCCTCAATTTCACGTCGAACCAGGCGGTCTTGCTCAGCTAAAGCCATCCACTTGCGGACAGTTTCTTCCCAATCAATTTCTTGCCGAAAAAACGCTTCCCGTAATTCAAAGGGCAATAGAAACCGAGCTTGAAAGCGATCAGGTTTGATCATAGAGAGGGGCACGCGATAAACGCTCTGCCGATTGCTCAGCATCTTAGGCGTTTGGTCTTCTTCACGTTGCTCTTTCTCAGCAGTGCTTGCATTAAAAGCATCACTCGTGAGATTAATTAAATCTCCAAAGCCTCTCTTCTTTGTTTCTGCCATCTCACACACTCCTTGTGATCAACACGATCTGTGCTAATGCGATTGTGCCCATGGGCACACTTTTTATTTCTGTGCCCGTGGGCACATTTATCTTGGTTTTGATTACTGTGCCCATGAGCACAGTGCAGCAAGTTTTCATGTTTCTAATTTTCCTAAAACAGCATCGACTAGATTTGAAACACAGCGATACGCTTGTGACTTTTCATTAGTAAATGAAAATATGTCATATCCCGCTGTAGTCGCAGCCGATATTTCTGCTAAATCCTTCACGTATGGGAGTAAAAGATGCCCATATAAACGCTCCAGATCTTCGATTACATCCCGCGATTGTCTCCGCACCATTCGATAACGCGAAGGAATAATTCCTAATATTTTCAACTCTGGATTGAAGGTTTTTCGGATACTCTCAATCATGCGCAAGATATCGGCTAAGCCGATCAAGCTCAATCCGTCTGGTTCGATTGGAATAAGCACATGAGTACTAGCAACCAAGGAATTCATGGGCACAATACCAGCAGATGGGGGGTTATCAATGATTATATATGCATAATCGTTTTTGATCGGCTCTAAGTAATATGTCAGTTGGAGTTCTGGTTCCTCACGTGTTTTCAATTCCGCTTCCAAATTTTCCATTCGAGCTTTATTGGTCTTAAATATCTTTACCTTTTTCTCTCGTTTTCTAGGAATTAGCGAGTCTTCGACGATGCCTTCTGAAGCTCCAAAACCATTAATTAATGCTGAGGGGAAGTTGTTTTCTGCTGTAATCATAGGAACAAACTGATCGTCTAACCCCCCTCCCATAGCTGTAATTGTTGCGCTCAACTGATCATCCATATCAATCAGCAAAACCGGTTTGCTCTCTGGTTTTCGCGATTCATACGTTGCTAATCCAGCGGCAAGGTTAATGCTAATTGTGGATTTGCCCACTCCACCTTTTCGATTAATTAAAGATATAATCGCCATTAGTCAACCTCTTATTTAATGAGGATATATATGTCCTTTCCATTTTACATTATTTTACTGTAAATACAAGCCGAAATTAATTATTAATTTACTTTATTGGTCAGTTGATGAAACTAGACGTTTTTATTTGAGTACTTGACTTAATAGCTCACGCATGCTAATCTATTTACTAAAAGACGGAGCAGCATGAGTCATGATTACAACACCTGATCTTCTTCAAGCCGGATTTTTAGAGCACCCCTTTATTCATTATCAAGATACACGATTCTTCTATCCCAATCTTAATGAGCAGCGCAAGGTTTTCGAGGTGGTGCATAGTTTCCTGTCCGATCAAAAGGACCCTTATAAGAATTTAGGCGTAGTTGCTGGACCAGTTGGCAGTGGTAAGAGCATGCTGGCAATGAAATTAGCCCAAACACATTTCTTACTAGAAAATCGAGGCACGATGTTTGGGCTCTACTTAAATACCAATACTTTAACTGAACCTCGTCACTTTCTCATGGCAGTTATTGAGATTTTAGGGATCCAGTCGGCGCGCTCGAATGCCAATCGTATTGAGAACATTTATGAACGCCTTGAGCAAAGTGCTGATCAGCTATTACTGGTCTTGGATGGTCCCCCGGTTGATCAGGAATATCTCACCCAACTGCTTGATTGGTCTGTAGAGCACCAAAAAAAGATCCGTACAATTATTTTTCTACAGGATTTAAACAACACTGTCAGTAATATTGGCAGCCTGAGTCAATTTTTAGGTCTTTATGTACCTTTCCGTTCTCCGAGCATTCAGGAGATTGCTAGTCTACTTTATGCACGCTGCCGTATGGCTGGTCTTGCTGAGCCTTTATCTGTTTTACCAGAATCCAAAGCTATTGAAATTGCCGATAATGCACATGGCTCTTTGACCGAGGCTTTATTCTTAGCTTCAGATTACCTATCGACCGTCTTAGAAGAACGTAAGACGAAGCTCACCATTCCGAATCTGATTTCACGGATCTAATTGATTTATTGATTTTTGCAACGTCATGAGCGACATAACCACTGGTACTTGGCAACAAATTCGCGATGAGCTGGAGACCTTATCAGTCCCCAATCTTCAAGAGCTGCTGAATTCTGCGGACGTGCAGTTTGATGGAGCGTATACCATTACCGCAGAGCCAAATAACTATGCCAAGCTATGTCAGTATTACCCTTTACTGGACACATTGGTCCAAGATGTTACCGGTAAACGGTTGAAACTTTCTCTTCGCTCAAGTGTGCCCATGGGCACACTTACTCAAGAATCAGAAACCGTTTATAGCATTGATTCAGGAGCTTCTAACGTCGCCGAAGCGATTATTTCTCCGGAATCGATTGTCGCCATACCAGCCTATCTGTTGCGTTTTGTTCCCTATGTCGGTTCGGGAGCTGTTCTCATTGCCACTGCCTTGCGGCAAGCATTTTACCGCGCCTCAAGAGAGCATGGGGCTGATCAACTTTACCCTAAGGAGGGGGATGCAGTCTCTATCGATGTAAACACCCTTCTGGATATGCTTGGGAATGTCATCAGTCGAGCCACTTTCTTTCGCATTTTCAAATCGGGTAATATGGACTGGTTTGTTAGCCGTGCAGAACCTGTTCACCGCTTCGTAGATGGCAAAGTTACCAGAGCTCCTAACACATACACGTACAGAGGAATGTTGTTAACACCAGGGGATGCACAAGACTTGTTCACTTGGTTTCAGGCAAATTTGGCTAATCACGAACCTTCTGAATTGTTAAACTTCGCATTGGAATGTTCCAGAGGTCAAATACTCACCTTTCCTTATAGAACGCCAGATGTAACCGAGGTTCAACGTTTTGTCGTTGCTACTTCAGTCCATGAAGTTTTTCAGGCTGCATGTGAGCTTTCTAAAATTAGTTCAACCCAAGCTGCGTTATGTGATCGCCTTGCTGCGCACTTAATCCGTCCTGAGAGCTTTTTAGCGGTTCCGTGGTATTGGTTCCATAGTGTTCTTCCAGAATTAGGCAGCGATTTGGGTATGCTTTACTTGATGTGTAGAAATTGCTGTTATGTTGACTGGGCGCATGGCAACGATCGGAATACATTTTGGGTGCAAGGCGGTTTAACCACCTTACAAAAATGGATAGGATCCGAAACACTGCCAAAACGCATCCCTCAACTGAAACCAAGTGCGCGCGGTAGGCCCCGCAAAAAAGATATTAATTCTCAATCCGAATACACACGCAATTGGCGTGAAACTAAACGCGAGTTGGCTAGTCAATATCTTTGCCGCATAGCTACCCGCCCATCCGAAATGGGTACCGATTGGCAATTGAGGGTAAACGAGGTTCAGCTCACGCCGGCTGACGAAATATTACAAGGTGCTGTATACGGCTTTTTGTTAGAGCCTGACCAAAGCATGACTCCTTTAACTTGGCAGGCATTTGCAAAAAATCAAACTTTCTATACCCTACTCCTTCGCGCAGCTCGTTATTGCCCCCAACGATTATGTCATTTTGAGACTTTAGTTCAGGCAGGAATTTGTCAGAATGAGACTTTAGATGCTACGTTAATTAGTCATTTTGATACTTTAGTTGATAATTTAAATTGTCATTTTGAAACTTTAGTTACTGCTGATATATGTCAGTTTGAGACGATAATTAAAATACTATATAAACTTAAAGACACAAGGTTTTTTTACGAAGATAACCAACTACCAAATACGACATTTTCCTCAGATAATCTTGATATCAATAACAATCAGGTTGGAGGGGAAGATATTTCTTATGATATTGGAATTGCCGCTATTTTTGATCGTATCAATCCTATCCTACGGCTGCAAATTCAGGAACAGCATGCTGAGAATAACTTACTTTCTTGGTTAATATATGGCAGCCTTACCCCTGAAATACGTAATCCTTTGAGCTTTGCTGTTAGCCGCACCCTCGAAACAGGGATAAACGCGGGTGGACCTGCCGCACGTTTAGCCTCGTTGCCCCCACATGAACTTGCGTCACTCTTATTGCGCACGCAGAAGCGCCTTGAAGGTGGCTATTTAGGATGGTCACAGCTCGCGGAAGCCGGTGCGGAAGACCTGAATGCTCTCTTGCGATCTGCAGCTGACAGCCAGACGCAACTACACCTACTCCAACGCCTACTGGATAACCTTGAGATCAGAGCAAATAGTTAAGTTTAGTATTAAGCTATAAGGTAGACTGATTTGAAGTTAATGGGGGAGGGGAAGCATATTACCCACACGGAATTTTTCAAAGACGAGCAATTCAAGCTGGAATAGATAAAAAAATTGGTAGAAGCTATAGACCCTAAATGGAGTTGCGCATAGCAATATATAAGTGGACTGCAATTGCATGGTTCAATAAATTACATTGCAGATTGAATTGCGCATAGGTATTATTCAGGGGACACCTTTACGTACGCTCGGGGTGTGTTATCTTATACGATAATGACAAGAAAAAATCTACAGCAGTATCGTTGGTTTATCATGGGCAATTGATCAAGGCAAAAGGGGAATAAGCTATAATAAATTGCACTTACACACGAGGTGAATCGATGAATTATGCTGTCATTATGGCTGGGGGCGCCGGCACGCGGCTTTGGCCGATCTCACGTGAACGCTTACCCAAAACAGCTTTAGCCCTCTATACCAACCAAAGCATGTTTCAGATTGCAGTCGAACGCTTAGCGCCGTTATTTTCACCACAGCAAATCATCGTTGTCGCTGGGGCAAGCCATGCTGCGTTTTTAGCAGAGCAAGTTCCAGAAATCCCCACCGAGAATTACATCCTCGAACCCGAAGGTAGAGGTACAGCTTCAGCCATTGCTTTGGTTGCGGTTCACCTTTTGGCAAGAGATCCTGAAGCTTCAATGACTGTGCTCACAGCTGACCATTTCATTGGAAAACCGCAAACATTCCGGCAAGCTTTAGCAGCTGCCTTACATGTT
>JAXGPR010000022.1:0-13080 GCA_040766895.1 Anaerolineaceae bacterium
CGCGAGCTATCACGAGGTTCTGCCGGCGTTTGAGCAATGAATTCCGACGGCAGCACATAATCAAAATCTTCCGTTCTCATGTTTATCAAATTGGAATCTACCATCTATGAGTTTTGGTTGAAAAGTGGTGGCTGTTCGCGGGTGCCATTAAAAGGTTTGCCGAGATGATCGTATGCCAATGCGGTTGCAACACGTCCCTGAGCTGTACGCTCTAAGAATCCCAACTGCATAAGGTAAGGCTCGACCACATCCATAATCGTATCCGCTTCTTCACTAACGGATGCCGCCACCGTATTCAAGCCAACGGGACCACCAGCGTACTTCTCGATAATACAAAGAAGCACCCGCCGATCAAGATCATCTAAGCCCATCACATCAATATCCAGCATGTTTAAGCTAGAAATCGCAATCTCCGCGGTGATAACCCCATCGCCACGCACTTGAGCATAATCGCGCACACGCCTGAGGATACGTAAAGCAATACGCGGAGTGCCGCGGGAACGGCGCGCGATCTCCCGAATGCCGTCTTCTTCATAATCTAATGCCAAAAGCTCTGCTCCGCGGCGCAGAATCGCAACCAAAGCCTCTTCGTCGTAATAATCCAGACGGTAAACAGCTCCAAACCGAGCACGTAAAGGAGCTGTTAGCAATGCTAAGCGCGTTGTCGCCCCAACGACAGTAAAGCGCGGCAGCTTAAGGCGCACAGACTTTGCTGCCGGTCCTTTGCCAATAATGATATCCAAAGCAAAATCTTCCATCGCCGGGTAGAGAATCTCTTCGACGTTGTGCCCCAAGCGGTGGACTTCATCAA
This sequence comes from Anaerolineaceae bacterium, assembly GCA_040766895.1. Taxonomy (GTDB): domain Bacteria; phylum Chloroflexota; class Anaerolineae; order Anaerolineales; family Anaerolineaceae; genus Mesolinea. The sequence continues at coordinate 812 of JAXGPR010000022.1, forward strand.
TAAAAAGGATATCACCCGCATGCAGATTCGTGAGAATCGCCGCTAAATCTCCTGCGCGCTCGATGGCTGGACCGGAGGTAACTTTGATGTTCACACCCATCTCTGTGGCTAATATATGCGAAAGTGTCGTCTTCCCCAACCCTGGTGGACCATAAAAAAGCACATGCTCGAGCGCTTCTCCACGTTGCTTGGCAGCTTGAATTTGGATTTCCAAGTTATTCTTAACCTGGTCCTGGCCAATCAGGTCTTTGAGAGATTTTGGGCGCAGCGCAATGTTCGCCAGGTCTTCCGGCTGGCGTTGACTGCTGAGCATGCCATCGTCTTCTTTTGCAATCATCGTTGTTATTATACCTAAGAATGTCCCTCGCCCTCCCCATTGCACGAGCGCTTAATATCAGCTTATTGCCCCAAGTGTGGGTATAATTGGCGATGGTTGTTTGCCGAGCGCAGTTGCAAAGCTCTTGGAGGCTGGATGAAACTCTCATTAGTGATCCCGGTATATAACGAAGAAGAAAACCTACCACTCCTTTGGCAGGAAATTCAAGCAGCGGTGATTCCACTCAACATCCCCTGGGATGTTACCTTTGTGGACGATGGCAGCAAAGACCGCAGTGCTGAGGTTCTGCGCGAATTGGCTGCGCAAGACCCCGAACATGTGCAGGTAGTCCTCCTCAATCGCAACTATGGTCAGACCGCCGCCATCACTGCTGGCATAGACCATTCGGATGGAGATGTAATCATCTTGATGGATGCCGACTTGCAAAATGACCCAGCCGATATCCCCTTACTGCTGGAAGAACTTAACAAAGGCTATGATGTGGTCAGCGGCTGGCGAAAAGACCGCCAGGATAACAAATTGACACGTACGCTCCCCTCCAAAGCTGCGAATTGGCTTATCTCCACAGTAACCGGTGTGCACTTGCACGATTATGGCTGTACGCTCAAAGCTTACCGCCGAGAGATTTTCAACCAGATCCGTCTCTACGGTGAGATGCACCGCTTTATCCCCGTCTATGCTGCCGAAGCCGGCGCCAAAATCAGCGAAGTGGTTGTCCACCACCACCCACGCATCCATGGCAAAGCGAATTACGGTTTGGAGCGCACCTTCAAAGTCCTGCTGGACCTGATGACTGTTAAGTTCTTGCTGAGTTATTCCAAGAAGCCAATTCACTTATTTGGCGGCGTGGGGCTGGGCTTGATGGTTGCAAGCTTCTTGGTTTTACTATGGTTAGCGATTCGGCGGGTGGCAGCGGGTATCCCTGTGTTGGGTTCGCCTTGGTTCCAAATCAGTGTGATGTCTTTCATCCTCGGCTTCATATCAATCTTGTTAGGGCTGATTGCTGAGCTGCTGATGCGTACCTACTATGAATCGCAAAATAAACGTACCTACGAAATCCGGGAAGTTATCAAAGCAGTAGGCAAAGGCTCGGAAGCCTAAAACTCACGGCGCTAACTGCTGGATAGCCTGAATAAGCTCTGGCTGACCTTTTGGAATGAGCAAGTTGACCCCGCCATTCTGCCAGTCTGCCGCCGGTTCATACTCTTCCAACATCGGTATTAAGACCTTAAACACCCAGGTGTCATTTTCATCCCCAAACGCATGGGTTTGCCCTTGCTTTCCGGTATAGAGCGTATCGGTGATAATAGCCTTATAGGCGTGGCTCGAAATCTGTTGGTAGAAGCCTTGCAGATAGGGTTTGTTATTCCCCATCGCCATTTCCATCAAAAAGACTTTTTCGTAATCTGGTTCCATCCGGACGCCTTCGATCTCCCCAAAGGTGACCAGCTGGCGGTCAGCGATGAACAACACCTCGCCAGGCTGGTCCTTGAGGAGATCCAGCACGGCTTGCATCTGCTGCACCTCAGGCATCTGTGCCTCTCGCGAAATAAAACCCCAATGCGCGCCTTGCATGACCACAAAGAACACGGGTACAACCATCGCTAATATCCAACCGAACGATTCGATTTTGAGAGGGCTAACCGCTGGCTGGGTTCGCTCAGGCGTATACGCCCCAGTGATTAAGCTGCCTGCAATCAGCGCCCAAAACACCAGGAATGCATCCAAGTTGTGCAAGTCTCCGCCACCCCCGATTTTCAAGCTGACCAGGATGCCTCCCCCTAAGAAGGCAAGTAAAATCGCAGCCAGCCCTAGCCAGCGCAGCCAATGCACTTGCGGTTTGCTTCCATTGTGCCAGGTTTCCCAAAGCAAAATAAAGCCAGGCAAGCAAACCAGCAAAATCGCGAAGATAATCCCTAACGAGAAAGTTGCATTAGGCCACAATCGGCTCCAGAGCAGCTCGGAGCTGAAAGCCGAACCGAAAAGTGCTGGGTCATTGCCTGAGAGGCGTATATAGACTTGCTGACTAAGCCAAGCCGTGCCCACACCCGCAACAGCCCAAAGCACTGGAAAGGATACATATTTGAGCCAAGGCTTACCATCCAGAGGCTCATCCAAGAGATAAAGTGCAGCCGCCAGCAAACCGGGGACAGGCATCCAGTTGACCCGGCTGATGCCTGCCCACACCGAAGCAAGCAGCACAAAAAGCAGCGTACGCCAGGGCTTACCCTTCTGATAACCCATAAGCACCAAGATCACGCAAACCATCAAGTGAAAATAAACTGCACCTTGGAAGAAAAAGAGCGCGAGCGCAATAATCAAAAGCCAAAATGGCAGAGCTAACTTGCCCCGAAAGCGCTTAGCAAGCAGCGCGGCGCCCCAAGCTGTCATCCCAATCCACAGCAGCACCTGCCATAGCCGATGGACTAAAATCGAGCGGATGCCCAAAAAGAAAGGCACGGCTTGCATGAGGTAGCGAGAAGGGTGCAGCACGGGCAGCGGCAGCTGTTCCCCATATATCTGTTGGGAAAGAAACAACGAGGCATTATAGTAACGGCTGCCTTCAGACCAGCCCAGGGAGAAAGGCGTAGCTTGAATCTGCGGGATAAACGCGCCCAGCCGGTAAAGCGCACCAAAGCCTAGCAAGATTATGGCAAAATTTAAATAGGGTGAGCGTTGTTGCTGCGTAAGGCTGAGCAGCGCTGCGCCTGCTGCTGCCAACGTACAGCTGAGCAGCAAGCGCCCGAGCGCCGAATCGATGAGCTGAAAGCTTTGCGTGAAGCACAACGCCAGCAGCGCACTAACGAACACGCCAATAACCAACCACACCAGCCAGATAGGTAATCTCTTTGGCTCATATTTTTCCATGCTCTGCTGAAAGCCGAATAGCCAAATGCCATAGGCAAAAAGAACAATGAGCAACGCCACCACAGCCATGAAAGAGCGCCCGCGAAATTGTATATTCTCTATGAGGTAGCCAGCAGAAAGAATTCCCAGTAGGACTACACTCGACTTTAAAAATGACTTAAATCCGGCTTGGTTATTCATATCGTTTTCACGCCTTGGTCAGAATCTACCTCAGCTTGCTCAACCGTTTCCGATTGTTTTTTCTCGTCGCCTAAAATCCCCGAGAGGGTAAACGCCCCCGGCAGGCTGCCAATCATCCAAGCGACACGCAGCAAAATAGCTAAGCTGATACTCGTTGAGGGCTGCAGCCCGCCTACCACCGAAAACAGGTTCGTAATCGTGACTTCTTGCAGCCCTAAGCCATTAATGGAAATAGGAAGGAGCGTGATAAAGTATGTCAGGCTCCACAAGCCAGCTATCTGCCCGAAAGGCATGCTCTCCCCCATGCCCTCAATCAAGATTTGGACGATGAGAAAAGTTGCCAACATATGAATAAAGGTAAAGCCAAGGGCACGCAGCAGAATCAGCGGGTTTTTAGCCCAATACTTAAAGTTGGAAAATACATTTTTAAAAGCTTGTTGGATTTTGTTCCAAGCCTTGGACACAAATGGCACTGCTGAAAATAATGGCACGCTGCTATGTGTCCCATTCTGATTAAGATAAGCCACAAAGCTGGGGATAGCAAAAGGTAGGGCTAAGAACATCCCCGCCATACCTACTAACCGGTCCGCTATCAGAGAAGCTGCAGCCAAGGCAGGGTTGATCCCAATACGCACCGCGCCAGCCAAACGCACTACATCCCCACCAACGGTAGTCGGTAAAACGTTGGAGGCAAACAATCCGGCAAAAGTCAACCTGAGGCTGTCTTTCCAGGGGACGTGTATCTCCTGCACCTGCAGAAGGCTATGCCAGCGCCCAAAAGTCGCAAATCGTGAGACAAACACAAGTATGAGCACCGCGGCAATCCGCCAACCGGAAATCCGCTGAATAGTTGCCCAGGTTTCCGCTGCGCCAATTTGCGAGAAGAGATAAATCAAGATAACGATGGCTATAATCGTCCCAGCCCAACGGATGATGACATTCCAACGGTTTTTTGGCTTGGTTTCCATCACATGCAGCGCCCAATCTGAAGGCTATTATACTTTAAGTGCTTATCAGAGAAAGATTAGCATTAAAATGGGCATCGAGAACGATATGAAAGGAGCTGTATTATGGATTTAAAGCCTATCGATTTTTCCGAACTTGTGATTAACCCTCAAGACCTCATTGACCGCCAGGCGTTGGTTCTCACCAGTGGTGATTTCGCTACGCATGCTTTCAACGCGATGACCATCAGTTGGGGGCTGATTGGGGTTTTATGGAATAAACCCTGCTTTATGGTTGCTGTCCGCCCGACGCGTTATACCTACAATTTTATGGAGAGTTCGCCAGATTTTACGGTATGCGCTTTCCCATCTGCTTACGCTCGCGATGTTGCCTATCTCGGCAGCCATTCTGGCAGGGATGAGGACAAAATCGCCCAGACCCACCTCACCCCGATTGCCTCTGCACAAGTGCATGCACCGTGTTATGCCGAGGCAGAGCTGGTTCTTGAGTGCCGTAAAATATATTGGTCCGATTTAGATCCAGAGCACTTTTTAGATGCCAGCATCGAAAGCAACTATCCGCGTAAAGACTACCATCGTTTATACCTGGGCGAGATTGTTGCCCTGCGCGCTGCCGATCGTTTTATCCAGGATAAATAGTCGCTGCTAAGAATAAGCAGTTGCGTGCCCCAATCAAGGTATAATCTCAAATAATCAACCGGAGGAGAGAATGCCAGAGAAAAAGATTCGCGTTTTGATTGCCAAGCCCGGTCTGGATGGACATGACCGCGGCGCAAAAGTGATTGCGCGCGCACTGCGCGATGACGGCATGGAGGTGATTTACACCGGCCTGCGCCAAACCCCACAAATGATTGCCGAAGCCGCATTGCAAGAAGATGTTGACGTCGTCGGGCTATCAATCCTTTCCGGCGCCCACAACGTGTTGGTTCCGCAAGTTATCCAAAAACTGCGCGAGGTCGGCAAAAGCGATGTGTTTATCTTTGTTGGCGGCATCATCCCGCAAGCAGATATTCCTGGTCTGCTGCAAGCAGGTGTGAAAAAAGTCTACGGTCCCGGAACCGATACCCGCGAGGTTTGCCAGGATATCCGTGCTGCCATAGCTGAACGCCAACAGGCATGAACGCCCAAGAGGTCGAAAATCTTATAAGGGGTGACCGCCTTACCCTTTCCCGCATCTTAAGCCAAGTTGAGTCCCAAAGTGAAGCTGGCAAGCAAGCTCTAGAAGCTCTCTTTCCTTTTACCGGCAGAGCCCACAAAATCGGCATCACCGGAGCGCCTGGCGCCGGCAAAAGCAGCTTAGTCAATGCACTCACGCGGCAGCTGCGCCGGCAACCCGATGCTCCTAAAGTCGCTATCATTGCAGTAGACCCCACCAGTCCCTTCAGCGGTGGCGCGCTCCTTGGTGACCGCGTGCGTATGCCCGATTTACAACAAGATCCAGGCGTGTTCATCCGCTCGATGGCTACACGCGGTGCCTTAGGCGGCTTAGCGGCTGCCACCGAGGCTTTTAGCCAGGTTTTTGATGCTGCTGGTTACGATATCATCCTTATTGAAACGGTTGGCGCCGGCCAAGCAGAAGTGGAAGTAGTTAACTTAGCCCATACAACCATCGTCGTTGATACCCCTGGCACTGGTGATGATATTCAAGCCATTAAAGCCGGCATTTTGGAGATTGCAGACATCTTGGTCGTCAATAAAGCCGACCGCCCTGGCGCAGACCAGAGCGTACGCTATCTTCAAGCCATGCTTGAAATGGGCTATGCCCGTTCAGGGGCAGCGGGTCACCATGCTCCCGAAACTGTTAATTCAGCAGCTGCAGAAAAACCAGCTGAACCCTGGTTACCTCCGGTGCTCAAAACCATCGCGATTGAATCGCAAGGCATTGAGGATCTGCTTGGAGTCATTCAAGCGCACCGGAAATTTCTTTTGGAAAGCGGCACTTGGCAAGTGAAAGAGCGTCAAGCATTACAAAAAGCTATTCAACGCGCTATCACCCAGAACCTGATAGATTTCTGGAAGGCAAAAATCACCCCAGAACTTTTTGAAGCAACCCTGCAATCTGTGGTGGAACGCAGATTGTCGCCAGAATCTGCAGCCCAATACCTTTTACAGACAATCCAATGGTTATAATCCATACGAAGTACACCTGTCTGTTGTCCAAAAAACATCCTGCGGGTATCTTAAAAAAAGATGCGGGGTTCCCCTATTTAACTTCCCTGCAGGGTATAATAAATTAAATATTTAGGAATAATCGGAGCCATTTATGCAACGAACATTAATTAAAGACCTTCCTCGCCACATCGGTGAGGAGGTTAAAGTGCAGGGTTGGCTACAAACTCTGCGGGATCAAAAAAGTATGCAATTCCTTATTCTGCGCGATAAAACCGGCTTGGTGCAGGTTGCGCATTGGAAAAAAGGCAACCCAGAGCTCGCTGAAACAATCTCCAAGTTAGGCACTGAATCAGCGCTGACCATCGTCGGAAAAGTAGTTGCCAACGAAGTCGTCCGCTTGGGTGGGTTAGAAATCCAGCTTGAGGACTTGAAAGTGGAAGGCTTAGCCGAGACGCCGCTCCCCTTCGATCCTTTCGGTGAAGTCCTTCCGGATCAAGATTTTCGCTTAGATTGGCGTTATCTGGATTTACGCCGAGAGCGCAACCGTCTCATCTTCGAGGTGCAAACCACGCTTGAAGCTGCCATGCGTGCCTATTGGCTCGGGCACGATTTTATTGAGATGCACTCGCCCAAGATTTTAGGCGCTGCCAGCGAAAGCGGCGCAGAGCTTTTCAGTTTGAAGTATTTCGAAACCACCGCTTATTTAGCCCAATCCCCGCAATTTTATAAGCAGATGGCAATGGCAGCTGGCTTCGAGCGCGTTTTTGAGATCGGGCCGGTTTTCCGCGCCGATCCATCCTTCACCTCGCGCCACATGACCGAATTTACCGGCGTGGATATGGAAATCTCCTGGATTGAGAGCCACGAGGATGTGATGGTCTTTATAGAAAACTGGTTAGCTTACTGCTATGCTGCCGTTCAAGAAAAACATGGCGCGCAGATCAAGGAGCAATTTGGCACAGAGCTGACAGTTCCTAGTGTGCCTTTCCCCCGTCTGAGCATGGCAGAAGCATATCAAATTCTCAAGGATCAGAATTACGCTTTACCCCCCGAGCAAAAAGGCGATCTGGACCCAGGCGCTGAGCGTGCGCTCGGGAAATACATCAAAGATGCCTACAATCACGACTTTGTGTTTGTAACGGATTGGCCCTTTAGCGTTCGTCCGTTTTACCACATGCTGCACGAAGATAACCCCACACTCACCAAAAGCTTTGACCTGCTGGGGAAGGGGTTAGAGATAACAACCGGCGCCCAGCGTGAGCACCGCTACGAGGTGTTAGCTTCCCAGGCGCAGCAAAAAGGCTTGTCCCTGGAACCCATTCAGGATTACCTGAACTTCTTCCGTTATGGCTGCCCTCCCCATGGTGGCTTCGGGCTCGGGCTCAGCCGGCTTTTAATGATTATGATGGATTTGCCCAATATTCGCGAGGCAGTGTACCTCTTCAGAGGTCCAAACCGCCTGCGCCCCTAAGGAAATACGATGCCAAATCTCTACAGTGACCGCCTGAGACTCCGTGCCGCCGAGCGCAGCGATATTCCTCTCTTCGTCAAGTGGATTAGCGATCCAGAAGTAACCGAAAATCTGATGCTGCGTCTCCCGATGGCACAAGCAGAAGAGGAAATCTGGTATGAAAATATGCTCAAACGGCCTGAGGCAGAGCATGTCTATGTTATTGATATCAAACTGCCACCGCTGGAACCCGATGGAGAACCGCAATGGCTGCCCATCGGCAACACTTCGTTCATCTCAATCATGGAAATAGACCGCTGTGCGGAGATTGGCATCATGATCGGCGAGAAATATTATTGGAACAAGGGTTACGGCACAGAAGCAATGCAAACGATGCTGCGCCACGGCTTCGAAACCCTCAACTTACACCGCATCTGGCTGCAAGTGTACGTGACCAACCCGCGCGGAATTCGCGCTTATGAAAAAGCAGGTTTCAGGCACGAAGGTGTATTTAGAGAAGGACATTATCATGGCGGACGCTACCTGGATGTTAACCTGATGAGTATCCTCCGCCAGGAATGGGACCAAATATCATCAACAACGAAAGGCGATTAGTATGACTTCTCCCCACATGCGGCATGACCTCCTCTATGGCAATATTCGCTTGTTTGCAGGCACTGCCTCCCCAGAGCTCTCTCAGGAGGTATCCAATTACCTCGATGTTCCGCTCTGCGGTAGAGATGTAATCGAATTTACCAACGAAAATTTATTTGTGAGGTTACATACCTCTGTTCGCGGGCAGGATTGCTATATTATCCAAACAACCTCGATACCAGTGCATCGCAACCTTATGGAACTGTTGATCATGACCCAAACCTTACGTTTGGACTCTGCCGGGCGCATTACGGTGGTAGTACCTTATATGTGTTACGGCCGCTCCGACCGCAAAGATCAGCCACGCGTACCCATCACAGCCCGTTTGGTTGCGGATATGATCCAAATAGCAGGTGCTGACCGCTATATCACGATGGATTTACACGCCGGTCAGATCCAAGGCTTCTTCTCCATCCCTGGAGATGTGTTATCTGGTTATCACATCATCAAGCCATATCTGTTGGATATGCTGCCCTCGATGAACAATCCTGTAATGCTTACCGCAGACTTAGGCTTTGCCAAGCGCGGACGTCGTTATGCTGAGGCTCTTAATATCCCGCTGGCGTTCATTGAAAAACGGCGCCATGGCAACCGCGATAAGTCCGAAGCCTTAACGATTATTGGTGATATCTCCCATCACGATGTAATTTTGATAGATGACGAGGTCGACACGGGTGGCTCGATGGCTGAAGCAGCCATGCTCGCCAAGGCTAATGGTGCAGAAAATATCTACATGGTTTTTGTGCATCCCATCCTTTCTACCAATGCCGTAGAACGTTTAACTGCTCTGCCCGTAAAACAATTTATCACTACTAACACCATCCCCATCCCGCCAGAGAGACAAGCGCTTTTTGGCGGCAGGCTTACTATCCTGACCATTGGACCTTTGATTGGTGAAGTGATCCGCCGCGCTAACGAAGGCAGAAGCGTGGGGGCAATGTTTAATGAGTGAAGCTGAAAGGAAACAAAAATGCCTGAACTCCCCGAAGTGGAAACCATCCGTCGAGGATTAATTTCAGGCAGCGATGGGGTTCCCTCACTTGTGCATCAGCGCATCACCTCAGTAGATTTGTTTTGGCCAAAAACAGTTGCCAGCCCTGACCCACTGCAGTTTATTCAAGGGCTGCAACAACGCGAGATAGTCAATCTGAGTCGGCGGGGAAAATTCTTGCTCATCAACCTGGACCACGGGACACTGATTTTTCATTTGCGCATGAGCGGAGATTTGCGCATGCAACCAGCAGGCGAACCAACCCAAAAGCATGACCGGCTCCAACTCAACTTTAATTCAGGCTGGAAGTTAGTCTTCAACGACACACGCAAATTTGGGCGCGCCTGGCTGACTGAAGATCCCCAAAAGGTGCTTTCCGGCATCGGACCCGAGCCCCTCGACCCAGATCTTACCCCGGATAAGTTCGATGCTATGCTGCAAGTCCGCTCTCGCCAGATCAAGCCGCTGCTGATGGATCAACGCTTTATTGCCGGCTTAGGCAATATTTACATCGATGAAGCTCTCTTTTCTGCCGGTATTCACCCTTTGCGGCGCAGTGATACCCTCACCCAACCCGAAGCTGAGCGGTTATTAGCAGCGATTCGTGAAGTGCTCCAACAAGGCATCCTTGCAAAGGGTGCCAGCATCGATTGGGTTTACCGTGGCGGGGATTTTCAGAATCATTTCCAGGTGTATAAGCGCACCGGCAGCCCTTGCCCGCGCTGCGGAACACCCATTCAACGCATCGTGGTTGGGCAGCGTAGCACGCACTTCTGCCCTGTTTGCCAACCTCAAGGAGGCTCCCATGTATGAAAAATTTGCCTCGGTCTATGACTATTTTGTCAACTGGGGTGAGCGCTTGAGCTACGAAATGCCTTTCATTCTCGACCAACTCAGCCAACTGGGCAAAGATCCTTACCAAATCAAAGTGCTCGATGCGGCTTGTGGAACTGGCAAACATGCAATTGCCTTAGCCCAAGCCGGTTATCAGGTTGCTGGGGCAGATTTATTCCCCCAGATGGTCCAATTGGCGGATCTCAATGCCAGCGCAGCAGACCAAAAGATACGCTTCAAAGCTGCCGGCTTTGGCAGCATTTCTGCTGCATTCCCAGACGAGCAGTTTCAGGCAGTGTTGTGCTTAGGTAATTCCCTGCCGCATGTCAAGTCCTCAAATGAATTGCAAGCTGCTCTGGTTGATTTTGCCAAACTGCTTGCGCCTGGTGGACTGCTCCTCATCCAGCAGCGCAATTTTGATCACATTATGCGCGGCAAAGAACGGCATATGCCGCCACAATCCCATCAAAAAGGCGACGAGGAGTGGCTCTTCTTCCGCTTTTACGACTTCGAGCCGAGCGGCTTGATTCAGTTCAACATCCTCACGCTTCACCGAAAAAAAGATCAAAAGTGGCAGGTAGAATTAAATTCCACTACACTCATGCCCATCCTCTCTGAGGATCTAATGAGGGCTCTTAATAATGCACGTTTTGGGCATATTCAATGCTTCGGAAATCTTAAAGGCGATGCGTTCGATCCTCTCACAAGCGCGGATTTAATCGTATTAGCCAAACGCATTTAATTTACAAACAGTTACGCTTTACCACGGAGAACAGAGCTAGTCCGTTCGCGGTTTTGTTTCCACCAAGCCACTGTATCCTCAATGGTCGCAGCAACCGGCCGGGGTTGGTAGCCTAGCTCTTCAGTCGCTTTACGAGAAGAAATGAGCGAATTGCTGCGTAAAGTCTCTACCGAATAGCGCGTGAAAATAGGTTTTTGGTGGCTAAGGTGGTAATAGACCTCAGCCAATGGCGCAAGCAATGCTGCGATCGCAGCCGGAAGCTTGAACTCTGCAGTTTTTACGCCTGCTGCTTTTTGCACCAGATTGCGCATCTGGCTGATCTCAATTTGCTCCCCTGAGAGTAAATAAACTTCACCGCATCTACCGCTTTCAGCAGCTAAGATATGCCCTATGGCGACATCGCGCACATCGACAAAATCAAATTTTCCTTCAACCGTAAACGAAGGCGCTTTTTTCATCCATGCCAAGATCATCTCACCTAATTCCGAGCGTTTGAAATCATAAGGTCCAATCACACCTGTCGGGCAGACTATGACGGCATCCATCCCTTGTCGCACGGCGTCTAAGACTAAAAGGCTGGCTTCTGCTTTAGTTTGGTCATACGGTCCAGCTGGGTTGTTGGGGTCAAAGGCTAAGTGCTCATCAATCATCACGCCTGCAGGCGGGCGTTGCAAAGCATGTATAGAGCTGGTATACACCAGACGGCGTACGCCAGTTCTTCGAACGGCTTCTATCACGTTACGCGTACCTTCAACATTGACGCGCCGCATCAGATCGAGCATGTCTGGAGTGATTGCCACTAAGGAGGCTAAATGGAAAACCACGTCAACCTCACGGCAAGCTTCGGTCATGCGCTCCAAATCCAGGATATTGCCCGGAAATATTTCAACATCCAGCCCTTCCAAGGGCGTTAGATCTTCGCCCGGAAGAACTAACCCCCGCACCTGCTCGCCTTGAACCAGTAATTCTCGCACCAAGACATTACCAAGATGCCCCGCAGCTCCAGTTACTAAAATCATTTTTCCTCTTGATTTCTCATTTAAATAATTTCTTAGAATGATTTAGTAATTGTACCAGTGCAGAAATGCAGCAATAAAGATCATAGCGTTTACCCAGCAAATATTATCTTTCCTGTG
>JAXGPR010000023.1:0-12232 GCA_040766895.1 Anaerolineaceae bacterium
ATGGAATCGGTTAATCAATGTTTTTCAACACCTCGACTCTATTTGCTTAGAAAACGAAAAAAACCTATCTCTTTTCAGAGTGATAGGCTTATGAGGTCTCATGTTTGGGCTGTTGAGCTTATCCCATAACGAGGGCGAGCCAGTCCTCCGCTTGGTAACTCTGAATCAGCTCTAAGCCGGCTTCTCGACCTGCAATAAGAACCTCATCTGCCTGATTTTCCAAGATCCCGGAGAGGACTAATCTTCCACCTGGCTGAAGCAGTTGGGCTAATCCCTGCTTGAAAAGGCTTACAAGTACAGGCGCTAAGATGTTCGCAAGAACAAGCGGTGCCTGTTTTAAGGCAAAGTTTCCAGCAAGGATATCCACCAGAGAGCCTTGGGTAACCTGGAGGTTGGCTTGGACGTCATTCAGCTGGGCATTCCGCTGTGTAGCTTGCACCGCCAGGGGGTCTGTATCCAGCGCCAAAGCAAACGAGGCACCTGCTTTGAGCGCTGCAATGGCTAAAATGCCCGATCCACACCCCAAGTCGATGACAGCTTGATGGGGTGCAAGATGGTCCTCAATAGCCAGCAAACAGAGTTGGGTGGTTGGGTGTGTGCCTGTCCCGAAAGCCATAGCCGGATCAATGCGTACGATTGTGCGGGTTTCAGAAGGATCTGAGTTTATCCATGCAGGCAGTACCAGCCATTTTTTGCCGATCTTGAGCGGCTGATAATGCTGCTTCCATACTGCCATCCAATCCTGATCTTCAACTGACTTGAATTGAAGGTCTGGAAAACTCTCAATTTGCTGCAGATGCCAATAAGCCTCTTCGAGCTGCAAGCGCGTACGCTCTATAGCTTCATCTTGGGGCAGATAGGCAGCAACGCGCACATCGCCCGTGGGCACCTGCTCGTGCTGCTCTGGGTCATATCGGGTAACAGCCTCGATCACCACGCCATCAGGCGCAAAGCGGGAAAAAACTTCCGCAGCTGCTTCGGCTAACTCACCATTGCAGGTGAGTGAGACTTCCAGCCAGGCGTGCATGGCTTCAGCCACCGAGCATATCCTTGAGTTTATCCAAGAAGCTGCGTTCTTGGATCTTAATTTCGGTTCCCATGGTCTTCCCTAAAGTTTCCAACAAAGCTTTTTGCTCCTCGGTCAGCTGGGTAGGGATTTGCACATTAACGGTGACCAATTGGTCACCGCGGCTGTTGCGATTCAACACGGGAATGCCTTTGTTGCGCAGTTTGAACACTTTCCCGGGTTGAGTGCCCGGGGGAATGCGTAATTTTTCCTCGCCATCTAAAGTCGGAACGGTGATCTCGTCACCGAGGGCTGCCTGGGCAACGTTAATATCGACGTCTAACAAGACGTCATTACCGCTCCGCCGAAAGTATGGATGCGGTTCCACTTCCAACTCAAGGTAAAAATTACCGCTTGGTCCGCCATTAACGCCGGGCTGTCCTTCGCCCATAATACGGATCTGGTTGCCATTATCCACACCGGCTGGGATGCTGACTTTACGCTTGCTCGTGCGGCGGACTAACCCGCTTCCGCGACAAGTATGGCAAGGGTGCTCGATTACTTCTCCGCGACCGTTGCAAGTGGGGCATGTTTGTACCTGCACCATTGAACCTAAGAAGGTTTGTTGTACGCGGCGTACTTCACCGCTACCCTTGCAAGTGGGGCAGGTAACTGGTCGTGTACCCGGTTCAGCGCCGCTGCCGCCACAGGTGGGGCATTTTTCATCCCGGGTAATATCAATTTCTTTTTCAGCGCCAAAGGCGGCTTCTTCAAAACTAATCCGAATTTTGGAGCTTAGGTCGGCGCCACGTCGGGGCGCATTCCGCGTTCGCCGGCTGTAGCCTCCCATACCTCCAAAACCGCCAAAACCAAATAAGCCCTCGAGTATATCGGAGAGGTCCATACTGGTAAAATCTGGCATACCCTGAAAGTTGACCCCCTCGGGACCGTAGCGGTCATAAGCAGCCCGTTTTTCGGGGTCGCTGAGCACGCCATACGCTTCGTTGATTTCCTTGAACCTCTCTTCGGCATCCGGTTCTTTATTGACGTCCGGATGATATTTCCGTGCAAGGGTGCGGAAGGCATTCTTGATTTCATCCTGGTTAGCAGATTTTGGAATTCCCAGGACTTCATAATAATCTCGTTTTGTTGCCATAATTCCTAATATCGAACAAAGAGTTCAACATCCTTGGTTAACTCCAAGTTGATGGTGAACTCCTTTTTATCCTTAATCCTGCTGAAAGTCGCCATCCACAACGTCATCATCAGGCGGGGTCTGATCGCTGCCGGGGTTTTGTTCGGGCTGCTGGTCTTGTGGCTGTGAATAAGCCGCCTGACCAACGGCTTGAAGTGCCTGCATGAGCGCTTCCACTTCGCGGTTGATCTCGGCTGGGTCTTCATTGTCGTGGACGGATTGTACCCGTGCGATAGCTGTTTCAACATTGGCTTTCACATCCTCTGGGACTTTATCACCCAGATCCCGCAAAGTTTTCTCAGCACTGTAAATGGCATTATCAGCTGTGTTGCGCGCTTCAATCAGGTCACGTCGGCGTTGATCTTCTTCAGCATGGGCTTCGGCTTGGCGCCGCATTTCCTCTACCTCTTCCTCGCTAAGCCCGGAAGAAGCCGTAATAGTTATGTTTTGGGAGCGGCCGGTGGCTTTATCCTTAGCGGTCACCTCGAGGATGCCATTGGCATTGATATCAAAAGTAACTTCAATTTGGGGCACACCGCGTGGAGCAGGTGGAATACCGTCCAAAGTGAATTTGCCCAGAGATTTGTTATCGGCTGCCATAGGGCGCTCCCCCTGCAGCACGTGAATTTCCACCTGGGTTTGGTTATCCGAGGCGGTGGAAAACACCTGGCTCTCCCGGGTCGGGATGGTAGTATTGCGCTTAATCAACGGAGTGGCGATACCGCCTAAAGTTTCGATGGAGAGCGTTAGCGGGGTCACATCCAGCAATAAGATGTCCTTCACCTCACCCCCGAGCACGCCCGCTTGGATAGCAGCCCCCACTGCCACGACCTCATCAGGATTTACGCCTTTATGCGGCTCTTTGCCGAACTGCTTACGCACCACTTCCTGCACAATAGGCATGCGCGTCATGCCGCCAACCATAACCACCTCGTTGATCTCGCTGCTTTTCAGGTTGGCATCAGCCAAAGCTTGGGCAACAGGCTTCATGGTTCTCTCCACCAAGTCCTCAGTCAGTTGTTCGACTTTTGCGCGCGTCAAGGTCGTTACGAGGTGCTTAGGTCCAGAGGCGTCCGCGGTAATATAGGGCAAGTTGATCTCAGCTTGCATGGTTGAGGAAAGCTCAATTTTAGCCCGTTCAGCTGCTTCTTTAAGACGCTGCAGAGCTTGGCGGTCTTGGCGTATGTCGATGCCATTCTCGCGCTTAAACTCATCAGCCAAATAATCAATGATGCGTTGATCGAAGTCATCTCCGCCCAAGAAAGTATCACCACTCGTGGATTTAACTTGGAAAAGACCATCGCCTACTTCCAAGATGGAAATATCAAAAGTGCCACCGCCTAAGTCATACACGGCAATGATTTCGTTTTTACGTTTGTCTAAGCCATAGGCTAAGGAAGATGCCGTAGGTTCGTTGATGATGCGTAGCACTTCCAAACCCGCAATCTTACCAGCGTCTTTTGTGGCGTTACGTTGGGCGTCATTGAAATAAGCCGGCACGGTAATCACAGCCTGTGTCACCGGTTCGCCTAAGTAAGCTTCAGCGTCACGCTTGATCTTGGCTAAGATCATAGCGGAAATCTCAGGCGGGGTGTATTCCTGCTCGCCCATGACCACGCGCACGTCTCCATTGGGGGCTTTGGTAATACGGTAGGGAACCTTTGAGCGGGCACGTTGGACTTCAGGGTCATCGTACTTGCGGCCCATAAAGCGCTTGATGGAAGATATTGTATTTTCCGGGTTCACAATGGCTTGGTTGCGCGCCACGCGCCCAACTAAGCGCTCGCCGTTTTTATTGACTGCAACCACCGAAGGCACCAGGCGTTCACCTTCGGCTGAGGGGATAACAACAGGTTCGCCGCCAATCATGACAGCAGCAACGGAGTTGGTTGTTCCTAAATCGATCCCAATAATCTTAGACATGTATTGCTCCTATTTTGCGACGCGGACAAGAGCCGGCCGAATAATGCGATCTTTAAGTTTATAACCATTTTGCAGTACTTCCACGACTTGTCCATCGCTGAAGTCTGGATGAGCTTCGTGCGAGATGGCTTCATGAATGGCTGGGTCAAACTCATCCCCAGGGTTAACGTCTAACTTCTGCACGCCTTTGCTTTCCAGCGTTTTGTACAATTTCTGCAAGGTCAATTCAACACCTTGATACCACGGGTCAACCTCGGGGATATCTGGTTTTTGTTTGAGGGCGCGCTCTAAGTCATCGACCACCGGCAGGAAAATTTTGACCAAATCGCCTAAGGCAATGTCGTAGATTTGCAGGTTTTCCTGGTCCACCCGGCGCCGGTAATTGGCGAAGCTGGCGCGTTCGCGTTGTAAACTGTCCAAGTATTCTGCCGACTGCATTCTGAGCTGCTCATTTTCTGACTTTAGCATTTCTAATTCGTTCTCCGAGCTGCTCGTGTCTTCTTCGAAGGCATTATCAGCTTGGGTTATTTTTTCTTCTTCGTGATTTTTGGGTTCTTCCATATTTCTATTACCTCACTAATGATTACAAAATTTTCGTATTATTCAATCAAGTTCTCTGCGACCAAGTCTGAAAGCAAATTCGCCACAAAGCGCACTGTTGAGATTGCTTGTCCATAGGGCATCCGCATCGGTCCGAGGATGCCAAGCGTACCGGTTAGCTGGTCTTGAATCCCATAGTGACTGAGGATAAGCGAGCATTGGCGTAATTCCTCCCAGGTGCTCTCACCACCGATCAGCACTTGCACGTCCCCAATTTCATCGCCAAGGAAGCTGCGCGAAAGTAAATCATCCAACTTGTTGCGTTCCTCAAATATCGAAAGTGCAGAGAGTGCCTGCTCTGTATCCGCAAATTCAGGCTCAGCTAAAACATTGGTCAAACCGTCCATATAAATCTCTCCGATAACGAGGCGCTCGGAGAGCCGCATCTGGTCTTTAATTACCCCAAGCACGATGTTCCCTACGTCATCCAAATCCAAATCCAACTTTTCGAGCTGGACCAAGGTGCAATTTTGACAATGGGCGTTAAGCTCAGCAGCTAAGCTGGAAAGCTTTTCCTGAGGAACGACCTCATTTAGTGAGAAAATCTGCTGACGAATTTCTCCACCCACTAAAACCAACACCATCAGCACCTGCGAGGCACGTGTGGAGATGAGTTCCAAGTGTTTGAAAGCCACCTTCTTGCTATGCGGAGCGGTAACAATCGAGGCGGCTTGGGCGTGGTTAGCCAGCACTGAAGCCGCTAAGCGCAACCATTCGTCTAATTGTTGCTGCGCTTGATAAAACTGGTGTGTGATGGTATTACGCGTGGCAACCGGTAGCATTGGTTGCTGCAAAAGGTTACTCACAAAAAAACGGTACCCTTTTTCCGTTGGAACGCGTCCAGCGGAGGTGTGCGGTTGGCGTAAGTAGCCCATCTCTTCCATCGCCGTCATTTCGTTGCGAATGGTGGCAGAGCTGATCGGCAGGCTGTATTGCCTAACCAACGTTTCAGAGCCCACTGGCTTAGCCGTTTGCGTGTGCTCATGCACGATCAACGAAAGTAATATTTTTTGGCGTTCAGTTAATTCTTCCATAGTTTCATTTCTAATTAGCACTCTCGAGCTGAGAGTGCTAATTTCTATAAAGTAATGATACCATGCGGATGGTTAAATTTCAATTAGAAATTATGAGGTTGTTGAAAAAACATTGGTTAATCGATACATCCAAATTTTTCAAAGTTAGGAATTTCAATCTACCCTCACCCTGCCCTCTCCCAGCTCCGAATCCCATTCGTTTTTTAGCACCAATCTGCTGGGAGAGGGTGGTTCTTTTGCAGGTGGGGGCGGCCGACCGCCCCCACCTGCAAGCATCTTTCCCCTCACCAGCGTCGTGTGGGCATTTTTCATCTAAAACTAAAACGCTGGGGAGGGGAATCAAAGGGGTGGGGCTTATGAACATATGGTGATCTTCTTGAATATAAAGTTGTCCATTTTTTAATGTTCTGGACATTTTCAACACCCCCGCAATTATAGGAAGTGTATTAATTTTTCGGTAAAGGCAAAACTCACTGGAGAGCACAGCGCGTGTGCATAATATAGCGGTCAATGGCGCCAAACTTGTACTTGTAATCTTCATCCCCACGCATCATATCCACCTCGCGGATGCCTTGGGCGATTGCCCATTCAATTTCCTTAGCTAAAAGTACCCAACCGGGGGAGGAAGAAGCGAAAGCTGGCTCCCATGCGGAATTGTATACCCATAATTTTTGTTGGGTCACTAGGCTGAGAAAAGCAGCCGCCTTGTGGTCATCAAAGGTTAAAAAGGAGAGACGAAGTAACTCGTCTTCGAAGGCAGCTTTGGCAAAATCGTGCAGGTATTGCGACATGGCAGGGTTCTGCAGAAATTCAACTTTACGATGGTCATTGTACATCATAGCGATGAAGGCATCCATCTCTGCAGTTAAGGCGTCCTTTTCATTCACCGTGTACCAGGCAGTTTGGTGGCGGGCTTCGGCATTACGCAGTTTGCGGCGGATCTCGTGACGCTGCTTTTTATCCAATGTGCCTAAATACGCTTCGAAGCTCTCTGCGAGGGGAATATAAGGGGCGGGCATCAAATACGCTATGCTAAAAGACCAGCCAGTTTGGGCACATGCTCCCTTTAGCGCACTTTGGGTAGGTGAGCTTTCCATTAGGTTATAGAGATCCAAAGCTTTCGCTGGCAAGGCTTGGCAAGTGGAGACGAAATCGAGCAGCCCAACGAGGAATGCCTCCAGACGTTCGGGCAAAGTTATGAAATCCAAATAATCGGAGACCTCCACTGAGCCCAAGAAGCGCAGCGCCGGCTCAAATTTCTCTTTGGTAGAAATGAAAAGTGGAGCAATCCCAACTAACTGACCTGCCTCTCGGGCAGTAATAATGGCTAAATGGGTTTGGTCGGGCTTCCACTCGCCGCCGCCGAGCGTTTGCCACCAGCTGCGCAGATAGCCCCAGCGTAGAAAGGGAACTTTCGCGTAGCTTTTGTCGTAGAGTTCATTCCATTCAGAGGCAAGGGCGTCCCAGCCTGTTGTGTCTTGTATCAATGAAAAATCCATCGGGCAAGATTATACCTTTTTAGTATCGTTATGTATTGTATAATACCCACAGGGAAAAATCCCATGAGAAATTTCTGGCAAGATCACTGTTATTTTTACTCGAGGCGCATTTATGAAACATGATTTAGACCTTTATCTTCTCCATGGCGAACTACTCCCTGGCTTTCACGCTGCAGCCTCAGCGAAGCGCTGTGCCCGAGGGCGGGAAGATGATAGTGTGATGCTCCTGATCACCCAAAAAAGCGGCGCGCCGATAACCCCAGAAACGCTTCAAACTTGGTTAGAACGTGTCACGAGTATATTTTATAAAACCTCTGGATCGGTCACCGCAGCCATGCGTGCCGTGATCAATGCGCTCAATAGCAGCCTCAGCGAAGCCAATCTTAAGCTCCCCGAGGAAGCCGAGCCTCACTCCGCGGCGCTTTCGCTTGCTGTGATTCATCATGATACCCTTTTTGTGGCTCAGTCGGGGCTTAGTCAAGTGCTTCTGCTCCAAAATGGCAACTCGCGGCTTTTTTTTGATCCGGATCTCGACCCGCGCGGAATGGGTCTTACGCAAATACCGCAGCTGCGCTTTTTTCAAGAAGCCCTCGGAGAACATGCTCTGATCCTCTTTTCTGCAGAGTTCCCAGCTGCCTGGCAGGAGGGTGCGCTTTCCAGCCTTGGCACGGATATTAGGGCTATCCAGGAGCGCATTATGGCTGAAGAAAACCCGCCAGCAGCGCTTGTCTTGGTGGAAGCTAAACCTGGAGCGGGTGTGCTGCGCCGGCTGGAATTAACCTCCCGGCTTGATGAGTCGCTACCCGAAGAACAAGCCAAAGCAGCTGAATCAGCACCACAAGAATTTGCGGAAAGTGATGTGGAAGAATCTTCGCAAACAGCTTTAGTCGCAGTTCCTGAAGCCGAGCCCGAAGCCGAACAACCCGGAGAACCTACAGAGACTCCAGACAAAGCAGAGTCAACCCCCTTGCGCGAGGAACCAGAAGTAACGACAGAGATTTCACTGCCTGCGCCTGGGGAATATTCGGCAGAAGAGCAAACTTCCATGCCGCAGGGTTTGACTTACAGCGAGCAGATCCCAGAAAGCCCACCACGTAAGCGTAAGGAAAACAGGACTGTACGAAAAGTTCGCGAGCAAGCTGCTTACACCAAGTTAGCCGAAGGTGCTGCAAAAATGAACCAAGCAGGCGAGGGTTTGAGTAAATTTTTTGGTGGGAAAAAGACTCTATCAGAAGGTGTAGAGCCGAAGCGCGAGAGCCTTTCCTCAGGCACTAAGCTGCTCTTAGCGATCGTTATACCATTACTGGTAGTAGCAATTGCCTCTATCATCTACATTACCCAGGGCAAAGAGAGTCAATACCAATACCTGATGGCGCAAGCACAAGCTGCCGCGGAAAACGCAGCCCTGATGAGCGACAGCACCCAGCAGCGGGAAGGTTGGAACCAGGTGATGAATTGGCTGGATCAAGCGGAGGATTACCGCCAAACCAATGAGCTGCGCGCCTTGCGCGTGCAAGCACAGAACGCGCTGGACCGCTTGGATGGGGCTGTGCGCTTGCATTACACAGCTGCTTATACGGCTTCTCAACTGCCCAGTTTACAAATCAGCCGCCTGGTAAGCGTTGGAAACGAGCTGTACATGCTCGATCAGGCTTCTGGCGCGGTACTGCATATGTCACCTTCAGGCTCGATATATAACTTAGATTTGGAATTTAAATGTGCCCCCGGCGTGGTAGATGGCATTCAGGTGGAAAAACTGGT
Organism: Anaerolineaceae bacterium; assembly: GCA_040766895.1. Lineage (GTDB taxonomy): Bacteria > Chloroflexota > Anaerolineae > Anaerolineales > Anaerolineaceae > Mesolinea. The sequence goes on from JAXGPR010000023.1 coordinate 9,019, forward strand.
CGAGGTTATGTCTGTACCGATCAATAATGCTGCCAAGGCACCTTTATTTGCACTGGATTCAGAAGGTAACGGCTTGTTTTGCCAGCCCAAGAAAGACCCCGTGGCTATCAGCCTGCTCCCGCCGGATTCTGGCTGGGGAAAGGTACAGAGTGCGTTTTATGATTCTGGTCGGCTGTTTGTGCTCGACACAGCTAAAAATGCACTGTGGATTTACCGCGGAACAAGCATGAACTACACTGAACCGCCGGATTCGTACTTTGAGGATATGACCATAGATCTTTCTACCGCAGTGGCAGCTGCAGGAAGCGGCGACGAGCTATTTGTATTATTTGAAGACGGACACACCATGCACTGCTTAGCTTCCAATGTAACTGGTTTGGTCAGTTGTGACGACCCCTACCCGTACATTGATGGGCGCACAAGTGCGGCTTCTCAACTCAATTTTGGCAGCTTGCACTTTTCTCAGCTGGCTTATTCCCCTCCGCCGGACCCCTCGCTTTACTACCTGGAAGCAGATAAAGCTGAGCTGTATCAATTTAGCCTGCGCCTTAACCTCAATCGCATTTTGCGCGCGGATGTTGAAAGCGGCAGCCTGCCCAAAAAGGTGGCTACAGCGTTTAATGTTTCCACTAACCGCTTAGTCTTTTTAGCATTTGGGAATGAGCTTTACTACGCGTCTTTGCCCTAACTGATCAAAGCGGCGGACGCAAATATGAAAGGCACCATTAAAAACCACCATTTTTTGTTAAAAATGTTACAATGGTGGCATGGCTTGCCCATTGACACTCACCTGCAATGCGGCATATTTTTTAATAATCATTAAGGAGATGCATGTCTGAAGACCCCCGATTAGAAAAACTCAAACAGATTCAGGCGCAAGCCAAACTCGGTGGCGGGCAAGAGCGCATCGATAGACAACACGCCAAAGGCTATCTCACTGCCCGCGAGCGCCTGGACTTACTGCTGGATCCTGGCACTTTTAGAGAACTTGAAAGCCTGGTGGTGCAGCAAAATGACCCGCAAGCCGAGAGACCACTGGGCGATGGCGTCGTAACCGGTTATGGCAAGATTGATGGACGTACGGTGTACGTCTATGCCCAGGATTTTACCGTCCAAGGCGGCGCCTTGGGCGAAATGCACAGCCGCAAGATCTGCCGGGTGATGGATTTAGCCGCCAAGAATGGCTGCCCGATTGTCGGATTGATTGACTCCGGCGGCGCGCGTATTCAGGAGGGCGTTAAGAGCTTAGGCGGATATGCTGAAATCTTTCGACGCAACGCGCAGTATTCCGGCGTGGTGCCGCAAATCAGTCTGATTATGGGACCTTGCGCCGGCGGAGCAGCTTATTCCCCGGCGCTTACCGACCTGATCATCATGGTGCAAAAGCAATCCTACATGTTCCTGACTGGTCCGCAAGTGATCAAAACCGTAACCGGAGAAGATGTCGATTTTGAATCCTTAGGTGGTGCGGATGTGCATTTGGGCATTAGCGGCACGGCACATTTAGTCAGCCCGACCGAAAAGGATGCGCTCGCGCTTTGCCGGAAGGTGCTCAGTTATCTCCCCTCGAATAATATCGATCAAGCCCCGCAAGTGACGCCTGAGGATGACCCATATCGGCGAGCCGAAGCGCTTAACAGCTTGGTGCCCCTGGACCCCCAGGAAGCATACAGCATGCACACCGCCATCCCGCAAATTGTCGATATTGGATCCTTCCTCGAGCTGCAAGCTGGCTTTGCCCCCAATGCGATTGTGGGTTTGGCACGCTTAGATGGAAAGCCTGTCGGAATTATCTCGCAGGAACCCGAGTCCATGGCTGGTGTGATGGACATTGACTCCGCCGATAAGATCAGCCGTATGGTGCGCTTATGTGACGCCTTTAACCTGCCGATTGTTACCTTTGTAGATTCGCCTGGTTTCTTGCCTGGCGTTGATCAGGAACATCGCGGTGTGATTCGCCATGGTGCCAAGGTGCTATATGCTTACGCTAACGCCACGGTACCCAAAGTGAGCGTGGTCACGCGCAAAGCCTATGGCGGTGCTTATGTGGTTATGAGCAGTAAGTACTTAGGTACAGATATTACCTACGCCTGGCCAAGCGCAGAAATTGCGGTGATGGGCGCGGAGGGTGCGGTCAATATCCTTTACCGCAAAGAAATCAGTGCAGCGCCAGATCCACAAGCCGAACGCAAACGCTTGGAAGAAGATTACCGCCAGAAATACCTGAACCCTTATGCCGCAGCGCATGCCGGCTATATCGATGAGGTCATTGAGCCGGCGCAAACCCGCCAGAAACTCATCGAAGCCCTGGATGTGTTGGCTAATAAGGTGGAAAGTACCACCGCGCGCAAACACGGCAACATGCCCGTCTAAGGCAGTAGATCATGACGAATATCTTGTTACAAGGTTTAGCAATCGCTGGGATTGGCATGGGCTTGGTGTTTTTGATGATTTTAGCGCTCTGGGGGATTATGGCACTCCTCGTTTTGCTCACCACGCGCACCAAACCACCAGAAGTAGAAGCCGTTGAGCAGCCCGCGGAGCCTCCAACTGAAACTGATTACAAAGCCGAAGCGGCAGCTGTGGCTGTGGCTTTTGCCCTAACGCAGGCACGCGCCCGCAAGCAGATTGAGCAAAAGGCTGGCGCTGCTCCGACCAGCCAATGGCTGCTCACCGGCCGCCTGCAGCAAATCAACCAAGGGATTAGAGGACGGAGAGGATGAATATCAACGTAACCATCGCAGGGAAAACTTATTCGGTAAAAATTGAGGATTTACATGCCAGACCGGTCAAAGCCGAGGTTGATGGGCAGGTCTTTGAGGTTTGGCCTGAGGAAACTGCAGCACAGCCCATGCAGGCGCAGCCTTTATCTATTGCGGCTCCCGTGGCAAAGCCAGCCGCTGCACCAACCCAGACCGCTGCTTCCATGCAAGAAGTACGCTCACCTTTGCCAGGGGTGATTGTGGAGATCAAAGTAAAGCCGGGAGATGTGGTCAAAAACGGGAATCCACTCTGCACGCTGGAAGCCATGAAGATGAAGAATGTGATTCGCGCCGGCAGGGATGGCTCGATTGCGGAAGTGCACATAAAAACCGGCGATCAAGTTCAGCACAACCAGTTGATGTTCACCTACGAAGGCTAAAGGAATGCCCACATGGATTTGACCAACCTGATTACCGAACTCTCCAAAGGTTTTGCAGCATTCACTTGGGGC
>JAXGPR010000024.1:0-9752 GCA_040766895.1 Anaerolineaceae bacterium
GCAGCATAATCAAGCAGATCCTCAACGGGTAGGTCTGGGCCGAGGTATTCAACGAAATAACCTTCCTGCCGTAGCAGAATTGCAAACATCAGCGCAGCTAACTCGTGACCTTCATCTGGACCGCAGCCGACTAAGATAAGCGCACCTTCTTTTGCTGCAGGCAGATTCTGCATGATATTAAGCAATCTGCCTTTGATTAAATTCGAAGCCATGTGCTCGGTAGCGATGCGGATTTCTCCACGATACCACGCCTCGCCAACAAGTTCCATTGCTGGGGCAATTACTTCCTGAAAAATAGTCAGCAGGTCAAAATATTTCTGGACTTCTTCGAAGATGGCATTGACCCGTTCTTCGTTATGCGCAATCAGCGCACCAAAGAGCATTTCTGCGTAATCTCGAGCAGGGCGCGGCGGCTTAGGCTTGGGTGCCTGGGGGGCTGCAGTTTGAATCGTCTCGGGCCATTCCCCTCTGGCACGCATTTGTTTAAATTCCTCAGCTACTTCACTGATGCTCTTACCAGAATCTAACTTGCGCTGCACCCAAAGAAGAAGCTGGATATCGCGTTCGGAGTAAAGGCGGTAACCATTGGGCATTCGCATGGGCGTGAGCAAGTCATAACGCCGCTCCCAGGCGCGCAAGGTTACCGGTTTGATGCCCGTGCGTGCATGAACAACCTTAATGGTATAAAACGGCTCGTCTGAGTAAGTGCCTATTGAAGTCATGCAAATATCATCCTTTGCAACTCAATTGTACAAGATGACACCTTTAGCAGCAAGCTAAATCACCAAAAGTGAAATTAATATAGTCCATTTATTTATTTTCACCTCCTTAGACGTTCAACCATCGGAGTTATCTTTCTGGTTGAAGAGTTGTTCCCAGCGGCGCACTTCTTCTTGGCTGAGCGGTTTATCTGCTTCGGCGGTTGGCGCTTGACTCAGTGCCTCAACCAGCTGGCGGGCAAAAATATCTGAAGGTATTACGCGCATGTGAAGCGGGCGGGCAGCGGCTTGCACCATACGGTCTGAGCTCACCAAGGTGTCATTACGAACCCGGCTGCCTTGTTTGCGTAGGTGGTCAGCAATGGCAGCGTCGGCAGTTCGCGGCGAGGGCACAAAAACAGCTTTCACGGCTCCAAAGGTATGCTCTCCTGCTTGCCCAAGGGCGGCGCGGTCAAAAAAGACCAGCACATGATCGCGTTTGATGCGGCAAAATTGAATCAGCAGGTCGATGAGGGCTTGTTCATCATCGAGGTCTGCCAAAGAGAGTCCACGCACATGCGGGATCAAATTGTGCCCGTCAATTATCCAATTCACCCTCCTATTGTAAACCGTTAAAGCGTCAAATTTTATTTGAAATTAGTAAGAAATATTCTCAAACAGACGAATACTTATGAGTAAACACGATTAGTGGTTTGATTCCACGCGAGGATTATAATTAGGCAAATTTGGACAAAATTCAAAGGTGAGCATGTTCTTTTATTGGATAGCGTATGTGCTATTTATGACTGGGGCTGTCTTGGCGCTGATAAACTTCGGCTATGAGCTTTCGCTGTGGTTTTTAGGGTTGGGCTGGGTGTTGGAAGTGACGCTGAATTTATTAGTATGGCTAAAATCGAATAAAGTGATGCGTTTGGCGCGTACGGGTTGGCAAAAAGCCGCTCACGTAGTGGCACTGATCATCTTTCCTTTAATGATGTTCTTTCGCATGAAAGCTGACATGCTTATTTTTGGGCTGCTTCTAATTTTGTGCGTCTTTTTATGGAGCCTTTCCCTCATCAATTTGAGGCGCTCTAAAAATGGCTTTGTGGAGGAATCCTAATGAAAAACGTCTTTCCATCTCAACACCCACTTGTAGCCGCAAAGCTGGCACGCCTGCGCGACGTGAATACTGAACCTAAGAAATTCCGCGAACTTGTACGCGAATTAGCAGCTATGCTCGCTTATGAAGCAACTTTAGATATAGAAGTACAACCAATTACGGTGCAAACCCCGCTGGCAACTACACAGGGCGTCACGTTGGTGGATAAAATCGGATTGATACCCATATTGCGCGCGGGCTTAGGCATGGTGGAAGGCGTCTGGGAGCTGATGCCAGCTGCGGAAGTATGGCATATTGGCCTTTATCGCGACGAGAAAACGCTCAAGCCGGTTTCTTATTACAACCGCTTGCCTGTAGCGCCAACCGTGACGCAGTGCTTGATTCTAGACCCAATGCTTGCCACGGGCGGTTCAGCGGTCGCGACGGTAGACATCCTCAAAGATTGGGGTGTGCGTAAAATTAAGTTTGTAGGGTTGATTGCTGCTCCAGAGGGCATCGCCAGGTTGCATGAGGCACATCCGGATGTGCCCATTCACATTGCGCACATCGATGACCGCTTGAATGAGCATGGATATATCTTACCGGGCTTAGGGGATGCCGGCGATAGAATGTTTGGCACAGGCTGAGCAACTACGTCACAACAGAGACAGGGTTGATTGTTGCAGCCTTCGGGCAATCTGGCGATCAACCTTACCCATAGCAAACTCATCTAACTGTGCGGGCAGCACCCAGCGTACGTGGGAGAGGTTATCGGTGCTCTGCCCTGGAAGAAGCGTGCACAGAAAAGCATGCAAGGTAATCCTAAAGTGCGTATAGGCGTGGCGATAAACACCAAAACCGTTTTCGACGACAATTTCTAAACCCAACTCTTCGCGTATTTCCCTTTTCAGGCAATCTTCTAAACTGCTATCTTCTGGCTCTAATTTACCACCAGGGAACTCCCACAGCCCGCCTAGTAAGCCGTTCGGCGGACGTTGAGCGATCAAGACAAGCTCACCCTGTGTAATGACTGCAGCCGTCACGGTGTAATGTGGCACCGGTGGCTTGGCTTGGCGTTTGGGCAGGCTGCTTGGTGTGCCTTGGGTAAATGCCAAGCAAGTGGTTTGCAGCGGGCATTGCTCACAAAGTGGGGATTTAGGTTTGCATATTCGTTCGCCCAGCTCCATCACTGCCTGGTTAAAGTCGCCGGGGCGCTCTTGGGGCAGCAGCTGCTGGGCATAACGCCAAAGGATATGCTCCAGGGCAGGGGTGCCGAGAGGCATTTGGAGATTGAGCAAGCGGATATACACCCGCCGGCAGTTAGCATCTACAGCTGGAACGGGTTGCTGGAAAGCGATAGAGGCAATAGCGCTGGCGATGTATCTACCCACACCAGGAAGCTCGCGCAACTCTGTATAAGTGGGGGGTAGCTCCCCATCGTGTTTTTGCCAAACCAACTGAGCGGCTTTATGCAGGTTGCGCGCGCGGCTATAGTAACCTAAGCCTTCCCACAACTGCAGAACTTCGGCTTGCTCTGCTTTAGCTAAGCTCTCCAGAGTGGGGAAGCGCTGCATGAAGTGCTCGAAATAAGGGATGACCGTTTCCACTTGGGTTTGCTGCAGCATGACTTCGGAAACCCATGAGCGGTACGGGGAGGGATCAGAACGCCAGGGGAGCACCCTGGCGTTAGCGTCATACCATCTAAGCAAATCCGCGGCAAGCGCGTTCATTAGAATTGAAATGCGCCTTTCTGTGGGGCAATTTTACAGACGTAATGATCGACCAACTCGAGCAGCTGGTCATTGAGCGCTTGCCATTCCGGAGAGGAAATGAGGGTTTTAGCAGTTTCTACGCTGGGCATCACTGCGCCGACCAGGATTTGCGGCTCATCGCCGTAGACGGTCACCCAGGCATCTGTCAGCTCGAGCCCGAGACTATTCACTTTGGGGAGGTAATCCCCAACCATAAAGCCGTAATAAAACTGTTCTTTGCCCGGCTTGATGTTCCATGTAAGGATAACTTTTGCCCTCATAGCCTTTAACTCAGTTTGGGGTCAAGCGCAATTACGTGCGTTTCTTCTTCTGGAAATGCACTGGTACTGGTAACTTTATAAGATTCCATTGTTTCGAGCTGGGTGATGCCCATTTCTTTGAGGAACTTACTTAATGGATCAAGGTCTAACTTGGAATGAGGGGTATCGTATTGCATCGGGATGACGATATTGGGTTCCAACATGCTGATGACCTCTGCAGCTTTAGAGGCATTCAAACCATTCCCATCCCCTACCGGAACTAAAGCGATGTTCACCGTTCCTAATGATTCAATATCAGATTGGCTGGGGACTTGATCGAGCTTGCCTAAATGTGCTACAGTGATTGAGCCGAACTCGATTAGGTAAAGAGTATTACGTAAGCCCGAATAATCTTTTTTATGCGGGGTTGTCTGCACGCCGGTAATAAACACTCCCCCAATCTCGTACTCGCCGGGACCATTGATGAGGAATGGGTCACCTTTAACGGCTTTGACATAGTTGTGGACGGGATCATCGCAGCTCACAGTGACGATTTCAGATTTGAGCTTGAGCGGAGGGTAACCAGCGATAGTAGAGTCAAAAGGGTCGGTGACAACCGAAGCCTTTCCCCGCTCCACGAGGCGAAAACAAGAATGACCGTACCAAAAGATTTCCATCAAACCTCCAACAACCGGTAGTTAGTGCAAAACAACGTTGAATAAAACGAATTCATGCGCGCATATATTATACCTTTTGGGCATTACACTCAGCACCTCACAGCCTTCGGGCATTATACCCTTCGGGCATCATACCCTTCGGGCATCATACCCTTCGGGCATAAGCTTACAACGAACTATATAATATAGAGATTATAACAGTTTGGCAGTGAGCAAACATGCGTTAGAGGCAAAGACTTTAACCCTCTGATTTTCGTTAGTGGGTTTTTTTTACTACAGATAATAAAAACGCGCACAGGGTGATTTTTTACTTAGTGGGATTTTTACAAATTTACCTTGCGTGAATTAGTGATTGTGATAGAATTTCGCTCTAAGTAGAGAATATTTTTTGACTGGCAAATTAAGTTATGCATCTCATCGTTCGTTAGTAAGCGTTTTTCTCCCTCCTGATGGTGTTTGCCTACTAACCTTAATAACGATCCCTGTGCATACCTCTCTAAAAGGAGGTAAAACTGTAAAAACATAACCTTAAAGTCCCAACTTGTTGTCGCTTAGTACCACAGAGTACCATTCGTTTTTTGTTTTCGTTAATTAAATAAGGAGAAAGACATGAAAAAAAGGTCAAGTTCCAAAGTGTTAGTACTTTTGTTGATGGTTGCTTTGCTTCTTGGCATTGCAGTCAATACCTCTAGGGCTAATGTTGCACCTGCTGAAGCAGAGCAAGGCCTAGAAAAGGTTGAGACTGAAGTTCTCGATGCAATATCAGCAAAAGGCAGCTCCGATTTCGTGGTTGAGATGGCTGAGCACGCGGATTTGAAAGCAGCTTACCAAATCAAGGATTGGAGCGAACGCGGTTGGTTTGTTTACAATGCTTTGAAAGAGGTCGCCGATCGTACGCAGAAGCCGATCATTCAGATGCTGGATCAAAGAGGAATCAAGTATCAATCCTTCTTTGCCGGCAATGAAATTGCGGTAACTGCGGGAGATATGTCGGCACTCTCTCAAATTGCGGCTTTAGATAGCGTGGAACACATCCGCTATCCAAGGACTGCATACATCGATCCCATCCCCAGCCTTTCAAAGGATCTCTTTAATTTCACAGTTCAATCGTTGGACTGGGGCATCACCGATACAAATGCTGATGATTTCTGGACGACGTTTGGAATGCAAGGAGATGGCATCGTCGTAGCTAATATCGATACAGGCGTCCAATGGAATCACCCAGCGCTCGACCAGGCTTACAAATGCGGGACCAACCCATCAGATCCTAACTGCTGGTATGATCCCTCGAACATTTGCGGCAGCGAGATGTGCGATAACAGTGGGCACGGGACCCATACAATGGGAACCATGGTGGGTGATGATGACCCAACCCTGACCTATCAGGTGGGGATGGCGCCCAACGCGCAATGGATTGCTTGCAAAGGCTGCGAATCGAACAGCTGCTCCGATGCAGCTTTGAATGCCTGTGCAGACTGGATCCTCGCACCCAATCAGAACACTGATAACCGACCCAATATTGTCAACAACTCTTGGGGCGGCGGCGGTGGTGATAACTGGTACCAGGCTAAAGTCGTTGCTTGGCGTGCAGCCGGCATTTTCCCTGCATTTTCAGCAGGCAATGAAGGTCCAGGTTGCAGCACATTAGGTTCACCGGGTGATTATCAGGAAAGCTTTGGTTCAGCGGCGCATAGCAGTTCACGCACGATTGCAAGTTTCTCTTCACGGGGTCCTGGTGATTTTGGAGATGACCCCTATACCAAGCCGAATATCTCTGCGCCTGGTGATTTGATTTGTTCTTCAGTTCCGGGAAGTGGTTGGGACTGCACTTATAGCGGCACTTCGATGGCATCTCCCCATAGCGCAGGTGCGGTTGCGCTGCTTTGGTCCTGCAACAGCTCGCTAATTGGCGATATGGAAGCCACTTTTGAAGTGTTGCAGAATACAGCTGATACGCCCCCAGCTGGAACATGCGGTGCGCCTGCAGACGGCGAGGGTAACTACACCTATGGATATGGTTACCTGAATGTGTTAGCTGCAGGGCAGCAGGTTTGTTCCGCTGGAACAATTACTGGTTCGGTTACGAGCGGCAGCAGCCCGGTGGAAGAAGCTACAGTCACCGCGGATAATGGCGCTGGTGTAGTAATTGACACTGAAACTGGAGCCGATGGGATTTATACGCTCAATGCCCCAGCAGGTACTTACACCGTTACGGCAACCAAGTACGGTTATGATTCGGATGTCGAGACGGGCGTTGAGGTAGTTGAAGGTGAAGAAGTTAATATCAACTTCACGATTAATCCTTTGCCCTCCACCACGGTCTCTGGTGTTGTTTACGATGCAGGTGTGGAAGGGTTGGGCAGCCATGGATATCCATTGTACGCCTCGATCCAGATTTCCGCCTTAGGCTTTGATCAGACGATCTATAGCGACCCGATTACCGGGGTATATTCCATTGATCTAGTCTCCGAAACTGAGCATACCTTTGAGGTTACTTCGGTGGTTTCTGGATATGAACCGCTCGTTGAGACCGTCACGCCGACCACTGATGCGTTGACTCATGATATTGGGTTGGGAATTGATGGCGAAGTATGCGCAGCGCCTGGCTACCAACCTGATTACGACTTCTTCTGGAGCTTTGAACAGAGCGATGGGGGCTTTACGTCCGGAGGAACAAATTCCTCGTGGGCTTGGGGTGACTTTACCAGCGGCCCTGGAGAAGGCCATAGCGGCACCAAAGGCATCGCCACAAATCCCGCTGGTAATTACAACAATTATGAAGAGAGCTGGATGGTATCCCCCGTTATCGACTTATCTGGCTTCGGCACTAACACACCCGTTCTTCAGTGGTGGGACTGGCTTTTCGTGGAAAGCGTTACTAGCAACTGGGATTGGGCATTTCTGCAAGTGACAAAAGATGGAACGAACTGGACAACGGTTTGGGGACCTGACAAACGGCAGGATAGTGCCTATAGTCAACAAACTGCGGTCTTAGATCCCTCCTATAATGTGTCAACTTTCCAATTTCGTTTTTCCTTCCACAGCGATGTTTCAGGTGTTTATCCAGGTTGGTATGTAGATGATGTGGGGATCGTCGAAATTGCGGCGCCTTTACCAACAGTGCTTTACTCTTCAGACTTTGAATCGAATGACGGTGGCTTTGTCGTCGGTGGGACAAGTCCCTCTTGGGAAGTTGGCAAACCTACCAGCGGCCCAGAAGCTGCTCATTCTGGGCTGGTTGTTTGGGCAACCAACTTAGCTGGCGACTATAACAGTTCTGAGGATAGCTATATAACCTCACCTCTCATTGATTTGAGCGCAAATCCGACACTTGCACCTACAATTTCTTTCTATCACTGGATGCAATCAGAAAGTAACTCTTATGATTGGGGTGCAGTGGAAGCTACTAAAGATGGCGGTGTTACCTGGGATATTGTCTGGCAAAAGTTTGGAAATATCACAGAATGGACGCCAAAATCGTTACAATTAGATTCAAGTTACGCAGTAAGCAATTTCCAGTTCCGGTTCCATTTCCACTCAGATGGTTCAGTTAATTACCCTGGCTGGTACATTGATGATGTCTCGGTATCGGTCGCCGAACCGTTTGTCATCGCTGCCCCATGTGTGGTCATTCCTGGCGGAGCGGTGGCTGGCTATGTTACGGATGAGATGACGGATGAACCGATCATTGGGGCGGATGTTTATAGTGACAGAGCTGCCACGCAAAGCTTTGTTCTGGAAGACGACCCTGGAAATGCCGGTATTTACTGGCTGTTCCAGCCTACTGAAACTGATCCACAAGATGTGCTCTTTACCGCTTCTAAAGCCCTCTATGCAGATGAAACGGCAACAGTGAGCGTAGTGCAGGATGCTGTAACGCAGCAAGACTTCGCATTGGGCACTGGAGAACTAACCTTTGACCCGACCGAGTTTGAATTTAACATGATGATGGGAGATGAGCCAGCGACGGAGACGCTTACCATCGGCAACAATGGCACAAGCGAGGCAACTTTTGAGCTTGTTGAAAAGGATCAAGGCTTCACGCCCTTGAATATCCCAGCTTTTACTGGTGAGCTGCCAAAATCAAATCAGACATTATCATTAGGTCCTGCTCCAAAAACCACGAGTGGACCAATAGTGCGCAGCACTAAGAATGATCTTGGTGGAATTCTGAGCACTGCTCCCGCTTATGCTATGGATGTTTACCCGGGCGAAAATCTGGTTTACATTCCCGACACGACAGTTCCGGGCACTTGGGAAGTTGTTGGTTCAATCACGGGCATGTCTTTCTTTGCTGGCGACTTTGTTGGCGGAGATTTTGACACTATTTATGCTGCCAATTATGACAATAATGGTTTATATGCTGTTGATGCTGCCGATGGAACTGCAACATTAATTGGCACGATGACCCCACCTGGTGGCACAATGAATGGCTTGAGTGGCACTCCTGATGGCACGATGTATGGTATTGCCGGTGACTGTACAACGAGCTACTTGGTTACCGTAGATATTACCTCTGGTATGGTTACGACCATTGGCTCAATCCCCGGCGTTGGCTGCGGCATTGACTTAGCCTATAACACCAACGATGACATGATTTACGTTGTCGACCTGCTGACCGACAGCTTGTTTAGGGTTGATCCAGCTACAGCTGCAGCAACTCTTGTGGGCTCGTTAGGAGTAGGTGCCAACTATGCTCAGGGTATGGACTTTGAGGAAGAAAGCGGCGTGCTCTACTGGGCGGCTTATACAACCCAAGGCGAGCTGCGTGTGATCGATACTACTACGGGCGCTAGCACGTTAATTGGTGCTTTCCCTGGCGGCGCGGAAGTGGACTGCTTGGCCTTCCCGACTGGCGGTTCTGCGGATGTTCCCTGGCTCTCGGAAGATCCCGTTTCTGGCACCGTGCCTGCGGATGAAACCGCAGAAGTTACGATTACGGTGGATCCATCTAGTTTAGGTCAACCCGGTGATTATGCGGCGGCTTTGAAGGTGAAACACAACACGCCCTATACTTACCCCAACATCCCTGTAATCCTGCATCTGGTTGCGCCAGAAGATTTTGGAACAATCAATGGCACGGTAAACGGCTTAGAAGCCTGTGATGTTAACCCTGCTCCCATCGAAGGCGCGACAGTTAACTTCAAGCAGGGAGAGGTTATAAAATACACGACGACCACCTTAGCGAACGGCTACTATAGCTTCTCCATGCCAGCGGGTGAGTATGACATTGAAGTCATCGCTGAAGGCTTTGTCAGCCAGACGGT
>JAXGPR010000025.1:0-9596 GCA_040766895.1 Anaerolineaceae bacterium
TACAGGAAAGATAATATTTGTTGGGTAAACGCTAGAGGGTGTTGAAAATGTCCAGAATATTGAAAAATGAATAACTTTATATTCAAGAAGATCACAATATGTTCATAAGCCCCACCCCTTTGGTTCCCCTCCCCAGCGTCTCGTTTCAGTGTAAAACTTTCCGTCCGATGCTGGTGAGGGGAAAGATGTTTGCAGGCAGGGGGCGGCCGCCCCCGCCTGCAAAATAAACACCCTCTCCCAGCAGATTGACGCTAAAAGACGAACGGATTCGGAGCTGGGAGAGGGCAGGGTGAGGGCAGATTGAAATTCTTAACTTTGAAAAATTTGGATGTAATCGATTAACCAATGTTTTTCAACACCCTCCCCATCAGTAATTTATCGCAGGTTATAATATTCAAAATGTATAATACCCGAAGTGTATAATCGAAGCAGAGTTCTCAGGAGGTGAGCATGGCACAGGAAAAACTTTGGTGGCAGCATGGCGTTATTTATCAGATCTACCCGCGTTCCTTTCAGGATACCAACGCTGATGGCATCGGCGACCTGCCTGGCATCATCCAGCACCTCGATTACCTGCAAGACTTAGGCGTCGACGGCATCTGGCTCTCCCCAATCAATCCTTCGCCTGACCGTGACTTCGGCTATGACGTCTCCGACTACAACGCCATCGACCCCAAGTTCGGCACGATGCAAGACTTCGACACCTTGCTTACCGAAGCGCACCAGCGCGGCATCCATATCATCCTCGACCTCGTGCTCAACCATACCTCCGACCTGCACCCTTGGTTCCAGGAGTCGCTTAAATCCCGCGAAAACCCATACCATGACTGGTACCTCTGGCATGACCCTGCACCTGATGGCGACTACCCCAATAACTGGGTCTCTATCTTTGGCGGGCCAGCTTGGGAATACAACCGGGAACTCAATCAATACTATTACCACATGTTCACTCCCCAACAGCCAGACCTCAACTGGCGCAACCCACAAGTGCGCCAAGAGATGCTGGACATCTTCCGCTTCTGGCTCGACCGCGGCGTGGACGGCTTCCGTTTAGACGTTTTCAATGAATATTTCAAGGATAAAGACTTCCGCAATAATCCGCGTAAGCCCGGCTTTTACCTGCTGCCCTTTGACCGTTATGAGCATATTTACGACACATCGCAGCCGGAAATGTTCCCCCTCCTGAAAGAAATCCGCGGTATCGTGGATAGCTATCCCGAGCGGTATGTAGTTGGTGAGACCTTCTTAGCAGACGCTGTGCACGCCCGCCTCTATATCGGACCAGATCTGCTGCATGCCGGCTTTGATTACGGTTATGCCAAATCCCCTTGGGGCGCGCGTAGTTTTGGAAATGCCATCGCTTTCTGGGATGCCCTCCATGGCGAGGAAGCTTGGCCGAATTACTTCCTCAACAACCACGATACCCCGCGTTCCTCGGTTCGCTACGTCACTGGCGAGAATGATGCCCGGCTAAAGTTACTGGCAGGCATGCACCTGACGGTGCGCGGCACACCTTACCTCTACTACGGCGAGGAAATCGGTATGCGCGATACGCGCTACCGCCGCAGCGAGCTGAAGGACCCAGTGGGTAAGCGCTATTGGCCCTTTAATAAGGGGCGGGATGGCTGCCGCTCGCCAATGCAATGGGATGCCAGCCTTAATGCGGGTTTTAGCTCTGTGCAGCCCTGGCTACGCACCAATCCGGATTATCCGCTGCGCAATGTTCAAGCGCAAAGCGAGGATCCGCATTCCCTCTATCATTTCTACAAGCAGCTGATTCGGCTGCGCCGTGAGAATCCAGCGCTCTACGCTGGGGCTCTTGATCTTCTCCCGTTGGAAAACGAATCCGTCTTAGTTTATAAGCGCACGGCTGCAGAGCAGCAAGCGCTCATCGCGCTTAATTTCTCTAACCGCGAGCAGAAAGTATCTATCCCCTTAGCAGCAGCGAATGGTTCTAAAACTGAAAACCAAGCATGGCAGCTGCTTTTTGGTGGCAATGATGCAGTCCAGAGCGCACTGATTGAGAACCATGTGCAGTTGCCTGCTTACGGCTTGGCAATTTTGATCGCCTGATGCAATCAGGGAAAGGCGGAAAGCTGAGTACCTCATCTCTAACCACATGTAAACCTGCACCTTTTGTGCCCGGGCAAGGGCAGGCGCAAACCAGCTTGCCGCTGGAGCGTTTCCTACCACCGCATTTCCCCGGTATGGCGACAAATTGGGTTGGGCAGTTCGCTGGACCTGGCAGTTGGATTTTAGATCCATTTTGCGCAGATCCTTTTACCGACCTGGAATTAGCGCGTTCAGGCTACCGCGTGTTGGTGACAGCCAACAACCCCGTAGCTGCATTCATCGTGGAAGTTTTAGCTTCTGCCCCTTCTGCCACAGAGCTTGTTGATGCCCTCCAAGCTTTGGCAGGCTTGCGTATGAGTGATGGTGAACGCTTTGAAGATTACATCTGCAGTTTTTACCAGCTCCCTTGCCCCCAATGCGACCAAATTGCCGAGGTTACCAACTTTATCTGGGAAGAAGACCATAGCGAACCTCAGATCCTCCAGATAACCTGCCCTCACTGCGATTTTTCGGCTGATTTGCCTGCCACAGCTCAATTACTGCAATCGCTAAAGACGCTGCCGTCCTATGCTCTCCACCGCTCGCGCGCTTTGGAGCTTGCCGCCAGCCCTGACGATCCTTTGCGCTCAGTAATGGATGAGGTGATCCGCTTTTACTCCCCTCGCGCGCTAATCTTGCTCCAGGCTTTGCTCAACAAAATAAGTGATCCATCGTTCACAGAGCGTCAACGAACACTCTTGCAGGCGCTTTTCCTCACGACAGCCGACCAAATGAATCAGCTATGGGCTTACCCTCTCGGGCGCAACCGGCCGCACCAGCTTATCCGACCGCCCGCCTATCAGGAAACTAACTTGTGGCATGCTCTGCTTCGTTCCCTCAATATTTGGCAAGCACAGGAGCCAGAAATTGTGCTTAAGCCCTGGCCTGGAATACCTCCACAAAAAGGTGGTATCAGCCTCTTTCGCGGCCGTTTACGTGAGTTAGATCCTCTTCCCGAACCTCACATGTTCAGCTTGGCGATGGCTGCCTTGCCGCGCAGGAATCAGGCTTATTGGCATCTTTCTGGCTTATGGACTGGTTGGCTATGGGGGAAGGAGGCACTTTCGCCTCTACGGCATAGCCTGCTGCGCCAGCGTTATGACTGGACATGGCATACCTACGCCCTCACGAAGGTGCTCTCGCACTTGCCTAAGATGCTCCAACCGGAAAATCCAATTTTATTGCAAATCAGCGAGCTGGACCCACTCTTCATGCTCTCTGGGTTATTAGGTGCACAAGAAGCCGGATTGCAGATGCAGACTTACGCTCTGGATGGTGAAGAAAGCACCTTGCAAACTGTCTGGAGGCTTTCCTCCGCACCGCCAAAGCCCATCGGGCAAAGCCTGCAGCTTTGCGCTCAACAGGCAGTTCAGGATTTGCTTATGCAAAAAGGAGAACCTGCCACCCATTTAGTGCTGCTTACTCAGATTGCTCTTCAGGCACATGCTAAGGGGTTATTGGCTGGCCAACCCCAAGCACAGCCAAACCACACGCTAAACGAATTACAAGCTGAGCTTGAGCGCGTTTTTTTGGATACAACTTTGCTGACGCGCTACAACCCCGGTGCTACGCTTGAGAGTGGTCTTTACTGGTTAGCTGGTTCACCAAAACAGTTAACGCCGTTAGTAGAAAAGTTAGAGACAGACCTGCTCGCGCTTTTGGCTGAGAATCCTCACCCAAGGGATCAGGAGGTTTTACAGAAAGCTTATCTTAGCTTCCCTGGGCTGCTTACCCCGCCATCAGAGTTGATTGAAACAGTGCTGAGCGCCTATGCTGATAAAGTCGAAGGTGAAAGTCTCACTTGGCAGCTGCGCGCCAGAGAAAAGGCTAGCGCCCGCCAGCGGGATTTAAAAGAAATGGCCACTTTGCTCGAAATTATCGCTAAGCGCTTAAATTACAACATAAAGCGGCAAGGCGAAGTGATCAACTGGCATGATCAGAGCGGGGATCTTATCTTTAGCTTTTTCCTACTGCTCACCACCGTTATCACGCCATTGATCTATACGTATAATAGCTTTCCCGGCGAGAAATATATTGTTCTTCCAGCCAGCCGATCCAACTTGCTCACTTATAAGCTCAGGCGGGATCCGCATCTGCAGGAACTCTGCGAAGAGAGCTGGCATTTTATCAAGTTCCGCCAAGTGCGCATCCTCGGGGCAGAACCACTTCTCACGCGGGAATCTTTCCCTATTAAGATCCTCGAAGATCCCCCTGAATACCAGCGCTCACAACTGCCACTCTTTTAAATTGTCAGTTTTCTCAAACAAACTTGTTCTTCCTTGTTTTAGCATGGTAGTCTACGGGCAAGCTACGCACTCTCACGACCATGCAAAGCTTGTGAGACCTACGGTCAAAACCACTCGCTGGTGAGGACACCAGCGAGAACGATGTGTTCTTGCATGGTACCCTACGGGTAGGCTACGCACTCAGAGACCGGCGAGAACAAGAATCAACCACCTAAACCTACTAAGGGGTACTAATCTCCGGTGTTCCGGATGTATTCGTTGGTGTTGGAGTGGGAGTTGGTGGAGTAGGCGTATCGCTTGGAGTAGGTGTAAATGTAGGAGTCCCTGTTGGGGTTAGCGTTGGTGTGAGGGTCGGTGTTGGAGTCTCCGTGGGGGTCGGGGTCTCGGTCGGCGTGGGCGTTGGCACTTCCAGTGTGAGTGTGAAGCGTTTTTCCGCTTGCGTATCCACCGTGCTGCGCATCAGAACGCGCAATGTTACCACAGGCGCTTCCACTTCGGTCAAATCCCATTCGTAAATCTCCTGGGGTGTATGGGCTGGATCATTATTCCAATCAACTAACACATTCCACTCCGTTGGGTCTTCCCCTTCACCCCAATCGATGCGGAAATCTTGGAAATTCGCTGTGGCATCAATAATCCCAATAATTTTGAATGGATTTTCGCGAATAGTCTGTCCGTTGACCAAATTAAGTTCGATAATGGCATGCGGATCATCCGGCTGGCACTCCCGTTCGGGCAAGATTACCGGCGGGTTTGGAAATCCGTAGTTATCCGCCCATTGTCTGCCCTCCTCGGTTTCCTTAAGCCAGCGAATGGCGAATTCATCGGTTACATTGATGACCAATTCACGCTTAGTCAGTTCCGCGCAAGCTGCCGAGGCTTTCAAGCCAGTCCATGTATCAATTTCAACTTCTTTCCAAAGGTCTTCTTCCTTCGGTGCAGGCAGCTGGTCAGAGGCAAAATACTCCACACGCGTGCTCGGGCACCACTCAGAGGGCTTGGTGCCAGAAACCGCACAAATGACCTCATCTTCTATATCTGCTGGCCGCCTGAACGGCGTTGCTTGCCCGCCATAAACTAAACTGATTCCATCCTGCATCACTCTAGCCCAAATCGGCGCTGCACCGCTGACGCCGGTGGTATTGACCATTGGAGAGTAATCTGCATTACCCACCCACACTCCTACCACGAGATCTGGGGTATAGCCCAATGTCCAGTTATCACGGTAATCGTTGGTCGTGCCGGTTTTAGCTGCTGCTGCGAAGGGTAGGTCAAGTACGGAGGGATAGCCAAACATAGGTGCACGCGCCTCGGGGTCCGAAAGTATCGAGCTAATCAGGAAAGCATGTGCTTCCCGAATTACCTGGTCGCCGGCTGGCGGGGTGTACTCAAAGACGGTCTGACCGGTGTAGTCAACCACCTTGGTAACCGCAACCGGTGCCACCCGTCTACCTTCGTTTGCTATCACTGCGTAAGCGCCAGTCAATTCCAACAGGCTCACTTCGCCTCCGCCCAGGGTGAGTGAAAGCCCGTAATCTGAGCGCGTCAGACTGGTGATGCCTAAGCGCTTTGCCATAGCAATAAAGCCATCTTCTTGTAACGTGGCGGGGTCATCGTAGATACCCACATATTGCAGGGCTTTAACGGCAGGAATATTGTATGAATTGGCTAAGGCACTGCGCACCGTCACCGGTCCATGAAAGCGTCCATCGTAATTTACCGGCACATAAGGCGCGCTTGGGTCGCCTTCTACGCCGGAGGGGGGAAATTCTGAAGGGACATCCCAAATCAGCGTAGCGGGGGTCCAGTCTTTCTCGAAAGCTGCCAAATAGGTGATTGGTTTGATTGCTGAACCTGGCTGGCGGGTTTGCGAAATCGCCATATTTACTTGCCCGCTAATGGCTTCGTTATAGAAATCCGCAGAGCCAACCATAGCTAAAATCTCGCCATTTTTGGGGTTGATCGCAATTACCGCTCCATTAGTAGCATTATTAGCGGTCATCATGGCTAATTGGTCTTGTACTGCTCTCTGGGCAGCCTCCTGCAAGTTGGGATCAAGTGTGGTGTAAATCGTGAATCCCGAACGGTAAATTGTCTGCGCGTCGAACTGCTGTTCGAGCAGCGATTGGATGTAGACCACCCAATGCGGAAAGCGCATAGTGTTTTCTTTTTGCACAAAAGCGTAAGTTTCTATCTGTTCGCGGGCAGCCAAGGCATCAGCTGCACTCACACAGACTTTATCCAAGTTTTCCCCAATATAAATGCAGTCCTTCTCCTCGCTGAGCTGGTACATCAAGACCAACACAGCGCGGCTGCGGGTAAGGGTTGCCTCCCGGTTATTGTAAACATCATAGAACGCCGGCGATTGCGGCAAGCCAGCTAAAAATGCAGCCTGCCAGAGGTTGAGATCAGCAGCAGTGGTATTGAAGTAAGTCTCTGCCGCTGCTTCCACACCATAAGCCAAGTTGCCATAGTAAATCTCGTTGAGGTACAGCTCCAATACTTCTTCTTTGCTATAGCGCCGCGTGATTTCAGCTGCCAAGATGATTTCGCGGGCTTTGCGCTCATATGATTGCTCAAAGCGCTCTTCTTGCAGCAAGAGCATGCGCGCCAACTGCTGCGTAATGGTTGAAGCGCCGGAGACTATCTCGCCAGACGTATAGTTTTGCCACAATGCCCGAGCAACAGCCACGACGTCAAAGCCAGGGTGGTTATAATATTCCTTGTCTTCTGTTGCGATTGTCGCCGCAATCATATATGGAGAAATCCTCTCCAGTGGTACATAGGTTCGTTTTCCAGCGTTAGGATCGACCATTTCGTAAAGGATGTTACCGTTTCGATCGAGAATACGGGTGGTTTCGAACTGAGAGGTACGCGAACGCAGCTCTGCCACACTAGGTAAGGTCGAAGCAATGCGGAAATATTGCATCCCAACAAAAATAATGCCGATTATAAGGAGAGATAAAATAACACCTAAAATTGCCTGCCAAGGAAAGCCTTTCTTTTTCTTCGGTGCTTGCCCTTTTGCGGCTGAGGTGCGGTTAGGCTGGGTAGGAATATTTCCGCCCCCGCCAGCGTGTGCACGGATGGGGCGGTGCGGAACTGAAATAGGCTGCGTATCGCCAGACGCTGCCTTCGCCGGAGTATAGGCTGAGGATGTGAGACGGGTGGCACCCGCATCAGTTTCGGTAACACGGCGGGGAAGTGGAGTGGGTTCACCAGCCTGGGGTTGTACCAGTTCCTGTGGAGGAATGGTAGGGATGTTATCTTGCAAGCGGTCAGGCTCATACGTCCAGCCGCCGGCGGTTTTTACCATGCGGGTTTGGCTTGTTGAAGGTGGCTGCTGCTCACTGCGCGCCCAATGCTCAGTAAAAAAGTCAGTGTGAAGGTCAGGTTCAACCGTTTTCGCTGGCAGGGCTGGGGTTGGCTCACCACTAAAGCCCGCCACTTCCTTGAACCAAGGTTCTGAAGGCGCCGCGGGTGGTTCTGTAAGCTGTTCTCCCGGTTGTTCCCCGCCAGACGCACTTTCAGCATCCTTGCTCAGTTCACGGCCCTGCGATTCTGCTGCTGAAGTCTCCTCGCGAAGGCTCTGCTGATTTTCATCAATTTGGTTCTGATCATCATCAGCGTTAGTGGGGGGTTGTGCCACATCCTCAGGAGTTATTCCTATGTCCTCATTAGAGTTTACCGGCTTGATGGTACCTTCTGAGTCTTGGAAAGCACCAATTTCGTCGAAATCCCCTTGGCGGTTTTCCTCAGGATAATTATCATTTGGGTTAATATTTTGATCTGTCATCAGCTTTATTTTAGCATAACGTCTATGTTTGATTTAACGACGATTAATGTGCTGAGGTTCCCGGAAGGGTTAAAACATATTGAAACTAATTTTGTGCTGCCAGTGCTAAAATGAGGTTATGCTTGCTGGCCCATTTTTCCAATCGGATCCTATTGGCTTGACCTTAGCTGCAGACCAGCGCTTCGGATTGCTCGACCCATATATTGATGCTGTCTGGCAGGCAAATTTAAATCCAAACAAGCCTCTTGCGCTTGAAACCAGCCTATGCTTACAGGCAAAAAAGTTTAGCCTCTTTCCGGTTTTCTTGATCAACCGCCAGCCGATATGGCTAATAAATGATTTTTTCTCCCAACCGCGCGTAGACGAAATCTTCTCCAATTATGCGCGCTTTACTTGCACGCCTGCGGCTGGCTTTCAGGCACGCTTGGAAGTTTGGGCTCAGACCAGTACCACTCTGCTTTGCCGGCTAAGCTTGCACAACTTGACTGAATCCAAAGCAATGCTTGGAATCCAAGCTGCGGCGGAGCTTTTTCCGTTGGAAGGGAGCGCAGGAATGGCGCCAGCTGTGCTCCAATATCAGCCCTATTTATCAGGAAAAACAGGTAATCTTTATTTAACCTTGGCAGCATCAGGACAAGCTGCACCAGTGTATAGCCCCTTTTCTGCTTTACAATGCGAAGGTAAAGTTTCGCCACAGGAAGTGCTAACATTTACTTGGCGCTGGAGTGCCGCACTTGACGAAGAAACCAGCGTAAAACGCGCATTCCAACCCTTCCCTGAAAATTGGGATGCAGCTATTGCTAACCTTAGGCTTTCCCAACGGGCAGAGATCTTGGAAATCAGCACGCCCAATGCCGATTGGGATGCTGTTTTTCTGACCTGCCAAAATGCCGCTCAGCAAGCCCTGATCCGCACAGAAGCGGACCCTGAGAAGCTGAATTTTTACCCGAATCGCAGCCCAGATAATAGCTATACGCAATATGCAACAGCTTCGAAGCGCGATATGCCGTTGGAACCCAACATTCCAGCGCTCGCTCTAGCCCAACTCCTCCAAGCATTAATCCCGCTGCACCCATTTGAAGCAGAGGCGGTCTTCTTTGCCCAGCTTCCACTCCTGAGCGATCCTCCCATGGTACCTGGTTTGGGGCGCAAAGTGCTGCCTTTCCCATGCTTAGCCCAATTGGCAGTACGGATTTACACCCAAACTGGTGATATCAAATTCCTGACGGAAATCTTTCCGCGCATCCAAGAAACTTGCTTGGCTTGGTTCGATCCATCTCTGGACAGTGATCAAGATGGGCTCCCCGAGTGGGCTGTGTTGGCGCAAACTGGCTGGAGTGATCACCCTACCTTTAATATTTTCAATCCTGAGCACTTAGCTACACGCATCGCCACCACTGAGAGTTTTGCTCTGGGAAAGATGTTGGTAGAAGAGCTCGTTG
>JAXGPR010000026.1:0-9399 GCA_040766895.1 Anaerolineaceae bacterium
AGGAAAAAGCCAATGGGAACAAATGTAAGCACTTTGACCTGCGGGAAGAGAATGAGATAAGCTCCCAATACAGCAGCAATGGCACCACTAGCTCCCACCGTGGGTATTACAGAGTTGGGGTTCAATGCTACGTGAGCGAACGCTGCCACAACGCCACCAGCCAAGTAAAACACCAAGTACCAAAAGTGTCCTATCCGGTCTTCCACATTATCCCCAAAAATCCACAGGTAAAGCATATTCCCAAGTAGGTGTGATAAACCCGCGTGCAAGAACATACTCGTGAAAATAGCCTTCAGATCGCCTAAGTCGAAGCCGGCAGTCAAATTGGCTGGGATGAGCGCGATCTCATAAAGAGCGGTTTCTAAACTTGGTCCAGCCATGAGCTCAAGGATAAACACAATGATATTTAGCACGATTAGGGAGTAATTGACGAACGGGAAACGATGAGCACGAATTTCATCTTGAATTGGGAGCATGATTTTCTCCTTTGCAAAAACGGTTAGACAAAACCATTTAATATTTCCTTTAGACGCGGATGATCCGCATAAATCCCGCGCCGTTCTGGCGGAAGCAAGGCAGCAATACGGCACATAATTTCATCGGTGGCTTTGTTTAGCCAATCTTTAGCTTCTTCCTCATCTTGTGTCAAAGGGATCTGGTAAGGTTCTCCAAATTTTACAAGAATTTCCATCTTTCTAAAGTGCGAAAGTTGCTTGCCCATATCAGCGGTGCCACTTACCGCAGCCGGTAGTACTGGCAAGCCGGTTTTACGCACAAGCAGAGCTGCTCCGGGCTTGCCAGCCTGCAACACGCCCGTCGTCGAACGCGTCCCTTCGGGCGAAATTCCCACAATCCAACCGCGGTTGAGGTATTCGATTGCTTCGCGAAAGGCGCTGAAATCCGAGGTTTCGCGTTCAATCCAAATTGCCCTGAGTGTTTCAATTATCCAACGAAAGAAAACTTTTTCCCGATATTTGGTTGCCACCATTGCAATCACGTCTTTGCGATCGGTACACATCAAAAGTGCAGGGTAATCCAGACGGCTGATATGATTGGTTGTCAAGATGATCGGCCCACTGGCAGGGATGTATTCTGCTCCTTCCACACGGAAATTTGAAAGGAGATTAAAACCTGTTCGGATTAATTTAAGTAGAGTTTCCCGTTGCATAAGCTGCTTTTTATTTTATCTTAACCTTGGTATACCTTTGGTAATGCTAATATCGTTGGTCTTTAGTCAGTAGATCCGGCGGCTTGCCGCTCTACCTTGCGGCTGAAAAGCACAAAAGCTACCAGTAATATTAACGCATAAACCGCCAAGAAGATGTAGGTGAGATTCCCGGATGCAATAACTTGTGGGCTCAGCTCCAAGATGGCTAAGCCATTCCAAATGCCATGCAGCAGGACGGTAAGGAAGTAGATACCCACGACTTTTGCCGGTTTTTTGCCTTGCCAAGCATTTGCCATTGCCCACCCTAGCAAACCGCCATTGAAAATGTGCAGGAGGGTTCCGCCTAAACGCCCAACAACAAAGCCTAACCAATCCGTCGAGGTGCTGCTCGCCACAGCTGCACTATTCAGCAAACCTTCGACTAAGGCAAAACCAGCGCCGCTGAACATACCCGCAACAAATCCCTCTGCCGGCGAAATCCCGCGCCCCTTCAACAACCAAACCCCTAAGGTCTTGAAAGCCTCCTCGATCATTGGGATAACCAAAGCAACTAGAAGCAATATGCCGATAAAGATGGGTGGGGTGCTCAGCAGAGGTGCAAGCAGCTCGATAAGCTCCTCCGGAGCTAAATTGGCACCTTCCAAAAGGGGCAGCAGGTTTTCCAACACTTCCATCATCTGCGGATTGCGCGCTAATGCTGCAAGTACTCCTACAACCACGGCAAAAAACAGGACCATTTCTAAGATTAGGATGAAATAGGTGGTGAAGCTTAGGCTAAAAGTAAGCAAACCCGAATTTCGCTTGGGGTTTTTCCCCCACTGGTTCCCCGCGCCTAACCGAAGGAACCAGAGGGCAGGCAGCACCACAGCCAAGGCAGTAAGCCCTGCTGGTAATAAACCTTGGGTTGGTTCTTCGGGCAGAATAACCAGCCGAATTACGATCGTGATCACAAAGAGGGCAACGGGCAGCCATTTGAGCGCAGGCATTGGAGCGCTCAGCCAACGCGGCGGATTTCCGCCAGAAGCCGCGCTCAGACTGCTGATCACTGAGGGGAGGCAAAGCAATGCCAGCATAAATAAGGCAACGGTGTAAGCCCAGAGCATGCTTTCTTGCAGCTCAGGAGCCATCGCGGGAACTAGACCAACCCTAAGCTGAGCTGAGAAAACTGCACTCCCCAGAAAGAATAAAAACACAAATAAAGAAAAGACTAACTGGAGAATACTCATCCAGTCAGTCTTTCCGTGTTGTTTTAAGCCTGAAGTAGAAGGCTCAGTGTTCATTTTTCGTCGATTTCGATCGTGATGATCTTATCGCCGGCTGGCGCATCCGGATTCACTTGTGTGTCGCGTTCTGTGAGTTTCTCCAGCACATCAAAGCCAGAAATGACCTTTCCAAAAATCGTGTAACTGCCAGAGAGTTGCGTGGCAGGGACGTAAGTGATAAAGAACTGGCTGCCGTTGGTATCCGGACCGGCGTTAGCCATGCCCACCATATAAGCCTCATCAAAGTTCAGCGTGTCACTAATCTCATTGCGATATTCAAAGCCTGGTCCAGATATCCCCGTGCCACTGGGGTCACCCGCCTGGGCGACGAAGTCGTGCGCCACACGATGGAAAGTGATTCCATCGTAGAAGCCTGCGCGCGCCAAAAAGACAAAAGCATTGACCGTCAAGGGAGCTTCTTTGGGATACAGCTCCACAACGATATCTCCCTTTTCAGTCTTAATAGTTGCAGTGTATTCTTTGTTCTGGTCAATCACCCATGGTGGGCATTCGGTATAGAGCCCTTGCTTTTCGTACTTGAGCACCTCAATGACCATGCCCAAAGTACTGGCGCTCCAATCGTACGACCAAGGCCTGCCGTTGAGTAGGATTGTGGGGGTAGCGCTAAGCCCAATCGTATTGAAGTTATAGTCCATCTGCTGCTGGATTTTGGTAACAATCGCCTCGCTGGTCAAGTCCGCCATAAACTGATCCACATCCAAGCCTAAGGTCGCCGCTTCGTTTTCAAGCCAGCTGGTAAATTCTTCCGAAGTAAGGGTTGCCCAACTGCTCTGCTGGGAAAAGAGAGCGTCATACATCTCCCAGAATTTGCCCTGCAGACCAGCAGCTTCAGCTGCTTGTGCAGCCAAAATAGAATTCGGATGCAAGCTCTCTAAAGGAAGGTGCCGGAAAACCAAGCGGATATCATCGGGGTATTTTTCCATAAGTTTGTTCAGTTCGTCATAGAAGCCTACACAAGCCGGGCATTGAAAATCACTATATTCTAATATGGTCAACAGTGCGTCTTCTGGTCCCTTGCTCCAATCATCTTCCGTAATAGCCGGAAAGACTGAGAGCATAGCTTCTTGCTCCTCGGTCAGTTCGGGGAAAAAGCCTTGTGAAATCGTGCAAATCATCTTACCCTCGTCATCCGATAGACGCGTATCCGCGGTTGGCGCTGGGGTAGGTTCTGTAGCGGCATCCGTTGCGGTCTCTGTGGGTGCGACGGTCTCCGTGGGTGTGGCTGTAGCCGGTGGCGTAATTGTCTTGGCAGTGCAAGCGCTTACTCCCAGTACCACAACGAATAAGATTACTATCAACTTAAATGGTTTTTTCATAATGTCCTTTCAATGAACTTCCAGCTATGTGTGTAGGGAGCTAAGGAAGTTAATCGTTGATTTTCTCCTGTAAAAACTGCATCACTGCTTGGCGCAGGGCTATTTGAACCGCTTCTTTGGGCTGCATGGCGTCTATCACGCGCCAGCGCTCGGGTTCTTGCCGGCAAAGTTCATGGTATCCTTCGCGTACCCGCTGATGAAAGGCAAGCTCATAAGCATCCAAGCGGTTCCACTCGTCTTCTTTGCGCTTACGCTGCAAACCAATCTCCACATCCACATCTAACAGTAAGGTGAGATCTGGCTTGAGGTTATCCGTGGCAAAAGCTAACATCGCGCGCAGGGTAGCTAAGTCAATGCCGTGCCCGTAACCCTGATATGCCAGTGTAGAGTCACCGAAGCGGTCAGAAAGCACCAATTTACCTTCACGCAATGCCGGCTTGATCACTTGTTCCACCAGCTGGGCGCGTGAGGCTAAAAAGAGCAAAATCTCGGTGCGCGGATGCAGCTCTTGGTTATCGAGCCGCATCAGAATCTGGCGGATTTGGTCGCCAATGGGTGTGCCGCCAGGCTCACGCGTGGTGAGCACGTCCCAGCCTTGCCCGCGTAAAAATTCCGCCAAATCCGGGAGTTGGCTAGACTTTCCGCTGCCTTCTGGTCCTTCCAGAGTGATAAACATGCTCAATCCCTAAAG
This sequence comes from Anaerolineaceae bacterium, assembly GCA_040766895.1. Classification (GTDB taxonomy): domain Bacteria; phylum Chloroflexota; class Anaerolineae; order Anaerolineales; family Anaerolineaceae; genus Mesolinea. Next base: position 4,459 of record JAXGPR010000026.1, read on the forward strand.
ATGCGCACAAAACGGTTAGGCTCTGTGCCAAAAGACTGGGATACCAAGCTGGCTTTTTGAGCTAACTGATGCTGTTCTCGGCGGACGTTAGCGGAAGCGGGGCGTAAATCGACATACTTTTCACCTGCCAACACCATCTGGATGGCATCTTCGGCTTGTTCCAAGGCTTCGCTATGCTCGCTCATCATATTATGCGGTGCTGGCACCATAAAAACGTTTGCTAAGAACTGTTCGATCTGGTTCACCGAGTTGGATTTAATCACAAAGACCGGAATACTCATTTCTTCCGCTTGGATCACGGGTTGTAGCCGCTCGCGATAGTAGCGCCTCTGGGTGACGAAGGTATCTGCTTCTTCTAAGTTACGCACTAAACGAGCAGGCACACCCATGTTTTTAATCACCTGCAGCAAGCGGTTGCGTGCTACGCCAAAGGCATAAATATTCTTCACTTCCTGAGCATGGGCAGGCACATGGGTCTCAAAATCAGCCTCAGAGGTTCCTGCAAGCGTTGCCTTCCGCGTGGATGTATTCCCGCTCATACCCCGCTGAAAAGGTGTCTTCTCCATGCCATTTCCGCGCCTGAGCGACTGATTTACGGTGGGGGCTTGACGCACCTCAGCCCGCTGAATACGAATCTTGCCTTCTTCATCCCAAGAACGTTCTTCTGGGGGTGTGGGGTAACCACGCAGCAAAGCATCTACTGCCGCAGCAACATCTGTATAAACGCATAAGTGCTGCCGGCTTTGGATCTCCACTAAAACAGTAAAAGTTGGTGGTGCCCGCCGTTCGAGCACTGTTTTCTGCGTTCCGCGTCGCCGGGCTTCATCATCCGAAAGCGTAACCGATTCGATCCCGCCCACGAGGTCTGAAAGCGTGGGGTTAAGCAGCAGATTCTCTAACGCATTGCCATGCGCTGTACCGATCAGCTGCACGCCTCGCTCAGCAATAGTGCGCGCTGCCTGTGCTTCCAGCTCCCGTCCAATTTCGTCAATGACAATCACTTCAGGGTTGTGGTTTTCTACCGCTTCGATCATCACTTCGTGTTGCAACGAAGGCTTTGGCACCTGCATGCGCCGTGCACGGCCGACAGCCGGATGCGGAACGTCACCGTCTCCGCCAATTTCGTTGGAGGTGTCCACGATGATGACGCGTTTCGTCTCCGCCAAAATACGCGCGGCTTCCCGCAGCATAGTGGTTTTACCTACGCCAGGCTTCCCGAGGAGCAAGATGCTCTCACCCGAGTTGATCAAGTCCGCAATGATTTCAATAGTGCCATACACCGCCCTGCCTACCCGGCAGGTGAGGCCGACAATTTCACCGCGCCTATTACGAATAGCAGAAATACGATGCAGCGTGCGCTCCAGACCTGCACGGTTATCTGCATCAAAGCTGCCGATGCGCTCGGTGACGTAATCCAAATCGTATTGGGTCACATCCCGAGGAAGTAAAACCACTTCACTATCGATAAAGCGCGCTGCCGGCTTCCTGCCCAAGTCTAAGATAATCTCGAGTAGGTTATCGAAATTATCCTCAGCTTGTACGGATTGGGCAATATCTGGCGGCAAGATTGAGAGCATTGCGTCCAGATCATCGGTAATTTTTTGTTGTTTGCTTGTCATCTTCTTGCTTATTACTTCTCCCCTCATGGAAGGCTAAGCAACCTAACCATGAGTCTAACTAAATTCTATCTTATTTTCTCATTCCATTCAGCGAAGGACGCTGATTGTATATCAACTTCATAACTTAAGCATAACCCTTTGTGTAAACTCTGCAAAACTTCGTATCATCACTTCGTGGACATATTAATCAATGCCATGAGATTAGTGTTCTTTGCTGCTGGCTTGAATCACCGGCACGCTGGATTCAGACTGATTGCCGTTGAACACAGTCTGGGTTGCCCCTTCAGGCACCTTCTCCTGTAACACTAAATAGCGTACAAGCAACTCCATCTCCTTAATATCCGCAGCTGGAAGGTCTGCAGCCATCCCTTCCAGCCAAGGCTGATAAGCACGCAAGCTCAGGTATATGGGACGGCGCAGCGCATCTCCTAGCCCAAGCAGTAAATCGATCAAGATTTGGGGGTCATGCGCTTGGGGTGCCAGCATAGGTTGCACCCAAATACCATGTGGACCGTAGGCGAGGTCAGCATATCCTAAAAGTCCTCCGGCTTCATCGTAGAGCACCTTCCCGATTGCCGCTTGCCGGGTTGGCGCTTCGATCATCTGAAAGAGCTTGGGCACAACTGCACGATGCAAAGCTACCATTGCTTTTATGTCATTATTCGTCCAAGAGCGCCAATTGAAGGTTTTAACAACCTTATTATCAGGAAGCTTTGTAAAGCGTAAAAGCTTTTGACGGGACCAAATGGTGAAATCAGCTCGGCGAAAAGCCGGCAATAGCTCCGTCTCTTCGGCTAGGTCTGCAAGCAAATAACGCACGCCCCATCTGCCGCTCACTTGAATGAGATGCTCCAAAAGCGCGGTTACATGGGCATCCTCGCAATGAGGAGTGGGAGCGATGTAAGCTAATTGACCATAGGCTTTACCCGTCTGATGTAAAACCTGCCCATAGCAGCGGGGTAAACCATCATCGATCCACACGCCAGTATAGCTATTGATCGCCGGCCCAATAGTGCTCACCAGGTTGGTAAGAGAAAGCGGCTTCCCGTAGGTAGCCAGCCGCAGGCTGTCCAGGCTTATAGCTCGCGGTGCAGCTTGGAAGAGGGCTGGATAATCTGGAAAACTTATATTGCGGGCTGTGATCTCAATAACTCCAAGAAATAACGGTGAAAGCGTAAATCCGGCGTCAGCTCTGGATGGAAAGAGGTAGCCAAAAGCTTTCCTTGCTGGGCTGCCACAATCCGCCCGTCTGGCAGGCTGAGCAGCACTTCCGCTTGGCCATCAACGGTTTGGATGATCGGCGCGCGGATAAACACCGCGTGGTAAGGCGGCTCCGGCGGATGGAGGAAAGGCGCCGCCAGGTCTGTCTCAAAGGAATCGATTTGCCTACCAAAAGCATTCCGGGCGATGCGAATGTCCATAATCTTGAGCAGAACTTGCTCGCGCCCCACATCTTGTGCCATTAGGATTGCGCCGGCACAGGTGCCCCAGATCCCACGCGTCTGGGCGAAGGCGCGCAGTGGCTCGATAAACCCATAGGCATCCATCAGTTTGCCAATCGTCGTGGATTCACCGCCGGGAATGATGAGCCCATCCAGGTCTTCTATCTGTTCAGGCAAACGCACTTCGATAGCCTCTACACCAAGCTGGGAGAGGCTATGGCAATGTTCCGCAAAATCGCCCTGCAGAGCGAGCACGCCAACTTTCATATGCTCCGCTAAAGATTACCAACCGCGTCCAGCCAATAAATCCTGCTCAGGAATATTGGAAACTTGGCGCCCTACCATGGGCTCGCCTAAGTTGCGGCTGATCTCTGCGAGTAACTTGGGTTCGTTATAATGCGTGGTCGCTTTGACGATAGCTGCCGCGCGTTTGGCTGGATCGCCGGATTTGAAAATGCCCGAGCCGACAAAAACGCCATCTACACCCAATTGCATCATTAAAGCTGCATCGGCTGGGGTCGCGATGCCACCCGCAGCAAAATTAACCACCGGAAGCCTGCCAAGCTCGCGCACTTCTAAGCACAGCTCGTAAGGGGCACCAATATTTTTGGAAAAAGACATCACTTCTTCTTCGGACATAGCCTGCAGTGTACGAATTTCGCTAAAAACCTGGCGGGCATGCCGCACGGCTTCCACCACATCTCCTGTGCCGGCTTCGCCTTTGGTGCGGATCATAGCTGCACCTTCGCCAATGCGGCGCAGAGCTTCGCCTAAATTGCGGCAGCCACACACAAACGGCACCTTGAAGGTATGTTTGTAGATATGATTAGCTTCATCTGCTGGGGTCAAGACCTCGGATTCGTCGATGTAGTCCACGCCCAAAGCTTCTAATATCTGTGCTTCAACAAAATGCCCAATGCGGCACTTAGCCATCACGGGAATGCTAACTGTCTCCATAATTTTAAGGATCAGTTCAGGGTCACTCATGCGGGCTACGCCACCACTGGCACGGATATCCGCTGGGACGCGTTCGAGCGCCATCACCGCCACTGCGCCAGCATCTTCCGCGATGCGCGCATGCTCCGGCGTCACCACATCCATAATGACACCGCCTTTTAACATCTGTGCTAACCCCTTTTTCACAGCAAAACTGGATACTTGCTGCTCCATGCAACCTCCAAACACTTAAATATTCTCACTTGCATTGTACCACTGCTCCGGCGTTAAGGAGCCTTATGCACGCTCCACCAAGGCAGCCACGAGTTCACGGTTAAAATCGGGAATATCCGCAACCACCCGCCCCCAAACTAAATTACCTTCGCGAAAGGCAGGCTTATCCTCCCAGATAGCACCCGCGTTCTCCAGATCATCCTTAATGCCAAGTGAGCCAATGGCGTGCTTTCCGCGCACAATGCCAGCGGAGATGGCAACGAGCCCGCCATGGCAAATAATACCGATGGTCTTGCCTTGCGCGTTCACCTTAGCTACCAGGTCCTTCACTTCAGCATAACGGCGCAGCTTATCTGGCGCCCAGCCGCCTGGCAGTACCAGCGCAAAGAGCTCGTCAGCTTTCAGGTCCTTGATCAAGGTATCCGGGGTAATGACCAAGCCGTTTTTGCCATGCAAGGGTTTCAGGTCCAAGCCAGCGGTCAGCACCTCGGCGCCTTCTTCTTGCAGGCGCATGGCTACCACGTGATATTCCAGGTCTTCCACGCCTTCGGCGACTAAAAATGCAATTTTCTTTCCGGTTAGTTTCATTTCAAACTCCTTTTTTACGTATATATAGAGTTTACCAATTTGGCACTTAAATTTCCACCCAACTTAAAAGGTCGAGGCTGACCAAGGGGTCAGCCTCTTATAAATATCAGACTTATCTGCTC
>JAXGPR010000027.1:0-6451 GCA_040766895.1 Anaerolineaceae bacterium
TACGGGTGTGCACCTTTCCTTTGAGGGTGATTACCTCGTTTTGGCAGCCACGGATGGCTACCGCATCTCAATTGCTAAAGCAATCATGGCGCAAAAGCCAGCCCAAAAGATTGAAGCACTCATCCCGGCGCGGGCTTTAGCGGAGTTAGCGCGTATTGCAGTCAATGGCGATGAAACCTTGCAAATGGCTTTCCCAGCCGGACGTGGGCAGGTCATCTTCCACCTGCAAGATGTGGAGCTCGTCTCCCAGCTGATCGAAGGCAACTTCCCCAATTACGCCGCCATTATTCCGCCCTCGTTCAAAACGCGCACCGTGCTTTCAACGGCGGAGCTGCTCAAAGCCTGCCGGCAGACCGAGATCATCGCGCGCGAGGGCAGTTACATCGCCCGCTTGGATATCCAGCCCGAAAGCGGCGCCGAGAAACCTTCACAGTTGGAGATCTCTGCCAGCTCCGAGCAGACCGGCTCCTCCGAGGTGATGGTGGACGCATCCATTGACGGCATGCCACTGCTGATTGCCTTCAATGTGCGCTTCCTGCGCGAGGTGCTCGAAGTGATCAAGACCCCTAACGTTGTGCTGGAGACCAATGCCGCCAATTCACCGGCGATGATCCGGCCAGTGGGTGATGAGAGCTTCCAGCACATCATCATGCCGATGAACTTACAGCGTTAGGCGCAACAACAAACATTTTCAGACGCCGGAAACTCACCCTTCCGGTGTTTTGTTTTTAAGGGAAAATTGCGTATACTGATAATAGATAAGTGAAGATGAACCCGTATAAGAAAATTGCATTCTTTATAACAGTTCTGCTTTGCGTAATAATAACAAGTTGCCAGCCGATTAGTCCACCTCAGCCTATGCCAACAGTAACAAAATCCGAGGGCACCCTGATGAAGGGTGTGATCCTTTATGTTGAGCGCTATAAAAACGGCAAAACCGTCATTGATTTTGGGGAAATTGTGGAAGGAGGAAAGCATATAAGTAGCGTCGGCAGGGTTTCTTTTGCCGATGATTGCGAATTTTTGTTATCTATCAATGGTCAAGAGGAAAAAGCCAGCAGTGACGATTTAGCAGTAGGCCAAACCGCAGAAATATATGTGACTGAAATACTGGAATCCTACCCGTGGCAGTCTACAATTTCTAAGATTGTCATCACTTCACCCGATCCACAAGTCAGTCTGAAGCCAGTTTCTACATTTCTCGTCCCCGAATTTGAAGGCGTGATTACTTCAATAATAGAGCCAAGCTTAGATTATCCTCTCTACAAAATAAATATCGCTGTAACTTCATCGCCCAATTACCCTGATGTGGAAGAGGCTTCATTTTCTATCCAGAACTCAGCCTTAATTTGGCAGGAAACTGCCTTTGGCTACCAACCGATAAACGCCACTTACCTGGCAATAGGGCAAAACGTCAGCATTTTACTCCAAGCGTGGCATATGCTGGAACTTGACCTCACAGTTTACTCTGCATTTGAAATTATCGTCCTTTCGGGTGAATAGTAGAGCCAAAATTACGATAAAAATCCATTTTGGTCTGATTGGACTATTTTTTGTTCCACAATTTTCCTGCACATAATTAATGCGCTGAGACTTCTCGCTGGCAAAATCCCGGGTAAATTAATCTTAGTCTCAAAAAGTCGATGAAAACTGAGGTAGCAGTCGACGATCGGGCAATGTTCGATGAGCCCGACCATAAGGGTAGAAAAAATACCTTAAGAGAGCTGTTAAAAAGTATACGGCGTCAGCATTATGGGTGAAGTACATTGAATTGTTAAAAAATGGCAATTTATGAGTCGAATATACCAAAAAAGCGTCGTGTATTAAACTTTGATTGCAGTCTTTCACTTAACCACATTCGGAACTGAAATCATATACACAACCCTGAACCGATACAAAGTGATTAAGGGTATTGAATTCTCGTCCCATCCGCCCACAAAATACAAGTAGCCCTCGGGACTAATAACAGATGAAAAGCCATGCTGACCTGCGGGAATGGTGTTGAAAGGGATCTGGATCCATTCCAGGTAGGGGGAGTTAAGCTGCCAAATGCCATTTGTCCCAACCACAAACAGCATCCCGGAAATGCTCTCAGCACTGCAGCCGGCGCATGCCTCAGGCAGGTCAGTCTGCTTCTGCCAGGCTGTCTCACCTTCCAGATCACGCGCAGGGTCAAAACTCAGGCTCTCCTGTAATTCTTGGATGCCATCCCAACCGCCCATCACGAAAATCTTACCGCTCACTTCAGCCGCAGTTGCATATGCGCGGGCAGAGGGGAGGTTCGAAACTGCATACCAGACATCGTTGAAGGAATCATAACGCCAGGCTTGGTCCACTACCTGCTTGCCATCCCAGCCGCCAAAAAGGTACATTTGTCCTTCATAGGCTGTCAAGGCATAACCACTCACAGCCAGTGGCAATTCTGCTTTGCTCTCCCAGGTGCCCTTGCGCGGGTCAAAGACCTCCAAGCAATTGGTAACTTGTCCATTAGCGAGCTTACCGCCTGGGACGTAAATCTTTTCCCCCAACAGCACGGCTGAGACTTCGCTGACAGCAGTAGGTTTATCTGCCAGCTTTGTCCAAGTATCTGTTTGCGGGTCATAGCGCTCCACCAGGCTGGTGGGACCCTCGGAGGTTTGACCGGCAATCGCGTAAATTCCGTTGCTGTAACTGGCTGCTGCCAAACTAGCACGCGGTACAGACATCGGGGTTAGCTCCTGCCACCGCTGCTCATAGAGCTCAGAAAGGTAGGGGTTGGGCGTCTCCGTTGGAGCAGCAAACAAGGGGGTGTTGGCTAATAATGAAGAAAACCCAAGAATGAGGACCAGAGCCGCCAGTGCAATGCCCCACCAGTACTTTTGCACAAAAAGCTGAAAACGGTTGGGCTCAACTGCCTCAGCTTGACTTTGGTTGTTAGTTCCTGGCTCTGCTGAGGTGTTGGCTGGAGAGGCGACAATCCCATGCTCAATAGCATAGAGAGTCGCTTCGGTTCGGGAAGAAACATCAATTTTCGTAAAGATGTTCGCCAAATGTACTTTGACCGTATTTACGCTAATAAAGAGCTCTGCTGCTATTTCTTTATTGCTCTTGCCTTGAGAGACGAGCTCTAAGATCTCAATTTCACGTTCGCTAAGGGGCACATTTTCCATAGTTGTTAGCTCACCCACAATTGCAGGTAAGGCAATTATAAAGTAATTTTTGGGGAGGCATACTAATTTTTTTACCCCAAATTTATTAAGCACGTTTTTAGATTAGCTTTGCGCCCTACCGTCTGATTATGGGTAAGTAGAGCTTATTTTGGGATGAAAGATAGATATTGCCGCTAGTGTAATATCTCTGCCCTTGGCCGCCATACCATTCGGCTTCCTCTGGGAGGCGCGGACGACCGCCGCGCGTTGTCTGATCCCAATTGATGCTTACGTCCCGAAAGGTGATATCGACAGATTTCCCCCAACAATAATTTGCGCAGCCGTTCAAAGTGCCTTGTTCTACCACCATAAAATGCACATGATTGCCGGTGCTGTAACCGGTGTCATCTACAGTAGCAATCGTTTGCCCTTGAAAAACATAAGTACCGATTTGGCGGATATTGGCTGGCACGCTGCCTTGCGCGATATGCAGATAAATGTTGTAGGTATATGGGTTCGTGGTACGGTCTTGAATAGTGATGCTATTGGTGCAGGAGGTATTCCCATTAGCACAAGTATCTTTAAAATGGTAAACATAGCCGGCTTTGGCAGCTGCAATCGGGAACATCGTCCCATCGGCAAAGTCAAAAGCGTGTAAACAATACTCATTCGCACAGGAAGTATGCCCTACCGACCAAGTCAGGCGTTTGGTAAGCCCAGCCTGCCAAGGCAGGTAGTAACCTCCATAAGTGACCCCGGTGGGGATCGCCTGCGGATCATACTCTAAAAATCGGTCAGCAACTTCCGTACCTTTAAAGTCCGAGGCAGCCAAAAGCTCCTCGAAGCCGGCTTCCTTTGCAAAGGTTAGCTCCCACTGCTGAGTTTCTTCATTCCACAGAGCAAGGATAGCCTGTGGTTCGCGTGCTAAAACTTCGCCTGTCTCTGCATCGCTTGCCGTCATCCAGAGTAAGGCTTGTGTATTCATCTGGTTAAATTGAATATTATCCAGCGTAAGCTCACTTTGCTCTCGCGCTGCGAGTGCCTTAGGCAGCTCTGCATAGAGCAAGGATTCTAAGGTAGAAGCTCTGCTAGGGGTTGGCGATGGTGTATGGGGGGTGGGTTCAGCGTTAGAACCCCCGGCAATGATGAGATAAATAGAGATGCCAAGCAGGGCAATTGCGGTGAGATATAAAAGCGTAAATTTGATTTTGGGGTGCTGCTCTGGTTCGCTTTCCGGCGTGAAGGTCTGATTTTTCATCGATTGCCAAGCCTATTATCAAAAGAATGACTTGTAACCAATCGTGCAATATATATGCCAAAGCTTAGATCCCCCTATCCCTTGGTTTACTCAAGCATTTAAAGCTCAATCCAGCCATTCCACAATGGTAGCTTCGCCCTGCCCGACGCCTACACACAGTGTTGCCAGCCCATAAAACGGGCGTTTCTCCTGCGGAGCACGCCGGCGCATCTCGTATAGCAATGTGGTCAGAATGCGGGCTCCTGAGCAGCCTAAGGGGTGCCCGAGCGCAACTGCCCCGCCGTTGACGTTAGTAATCGTATGCGGTAAGCCCAGTTCGCGCATCACGGCTAAGGTTTGCACCGCAAAAGCCTCGTTGATCTCAGCCAGAGAAATATCACCAATCTGCAAGACGGCACGTGCCAGCGCTCGGCGGGTAGCTTCAATAGGTCCTAAGCCCATGATGCGCGGTTCAATACCGGAGGCAGCGCTGCTAATAAAGCGTGCCATCGGTTTGAGGCCTAAAGCATGGGCTTTTTCTGCGCTCATCACCAACATCGCTGCCGCCCCATCGTTGAGCCCAGAGGAGTTACCGGCGGTGACGGTGCCATTGGGCTTGAAAGCAGGTTTGAGGCGGCTGAGAGCCTCTAAGCTTGTATCCCGTCTCGGACGTTCATCCTGGGAGACGACCACTGGGTCACCTTTTCGCTGGGGGACACTGACAGGCAAAATTTCTTCACCAAATTTGCCGCTATCCTGCGCTGCCACCGCCCGCTGATGACTCGTGAGGGCAAACTCATCTTGCTCCAGGCGGGTGATTCCGGTCATCTCGGCAATATTTTCAGCAGTTACGCCCATGGGGTCAGTGCCATACAGCGCTTCCATGCGCGGGTTAACAAAACGCCAGCCCAACGCGGTATCGTAAGCAATTAAGTTGCCGCCGCCAGTGTTTTTGGAAAACGCATAGGGCGCGCGGCTCATACTCTCCACGCCTCCGGCGATGTAAACTTCGCCATCGCCAGCGCGAATAGCCCGCGCAGCTAAGTTGACCGCAGCTAACCCGGAAGCACACAGGCGGTTGACTGTCAGGGCTGGTATTTCAGGAGGTAAGCCAGCGAGCAACGCTGCCATACGCGCCACATTGCGGTTATCCTCGCCGGCTTGGTTGGCACAGCCCATATACACCTCATCAATAATGTGAGGATCGAGATGATTGCGCTCCACAATAGCTTCAATCACCAAAGCAGCCAGGTCATCTGGCCGCACAGCTGCTAAGGCACCGTTGAGGTTTCCAATGGGAGTACGGATAGCATCGATCAAAACGGCTTCGCTCATAGCATTGCTCCTTGCATACATGATGGCTATATTTTACCCGATGGAAAGGTAAGCAAGATTGTATTCGTAGAAATCATTGCAGGTTCTTTACAAAAAGCGATTCAATCTTTTTATTAAGAGAAAGAGGAGCAAGACGATATTAAATATATGAAAATATTCATCTTTCGTTTATTCGATTCTAAGGTATACTAAGGAACGAAAACTGCTAATCTCACCAGAAACAAGCAGTAAACATCTAATCTATCTCAACAAAGGAGGATCTGCATGCCCGCTAAGGGATGGGTAGAAATCAACGAAAAATATTGTAAAGCCTGTGAGCTCTGCGTTACAGACTGCCCATTTGAGGTTTTGGCACTGAATATTCAGCGCCTTAGTCCGGCAGGGTATCACCCTGCGATGATGGTGAAACCAGAAGCCTGCACCGGCTGTGGTATCTGCGCGGTGGTTTGCCCTGATGCTGCTATCACCGTTTTCCGCGGCGAACGGCCGGCTGTGAAGCAAGAACAGGAGGTAAGTCATGGCGCTTGAGCTTATCAAAGGAAATGTGGCTGTGGCAGAAGCAGCTGTGAGAGCAGGGTTAGTCTCCTACTTTGGATATCCCATCACGCCTCAGACAGAATTACTAGAATATTTATCGGCACGCATGCCGGAGCTTAACCGCGCCTTCGTGCAGGCTGAGAGTGAACTCGGCGCCATCAATATGGTATACGGAGCAGCTTGCACCGGCAGGCGCACGATGACCTCCAGCTCC
>JAXGPR010000028.1:0-6339 GCA_040766895.1 Anaerolineaceae bacterium
CATCAGTTTTTTGAGACCTAAAGGTCAGCCACCTTTCATGGTCAGGAGACCATGAAAGAACTAAGAATTATCTGTTCTCGCCGGTCTCCAGACCGTGCGAGCGGTTTTGACCGCAGGTCTCCCTCATTCATTGAGACCCAAAGGTCACGTTCCATTCATGGTCAGGAGAGTGCATAGCCTACCCGAAGAGTACCATGAAAGAACTAAGGGGTACCATAAAAGAACAGGTAAACCCTGCATCGAACCATATCTTTGACCGACATAAGGTTATAATCTGATTTAATGTTAGATCAATTTGGACGCAATATTACCTACCTGCGCCTCTCGGTGACGGAACGCTGCCAGCTGCGCTGCACCTATTGCCGCGTAGAAGAGGGCATCTGCCCTAAGGCTAAGGAGCTTAGCCCGGCGGAATACGAACGCATCGTGCGCGCGTGCATGCAGTTGGGCATCCAAAAGGTGCGCCTGACTGGTGGTGAGCCGCTCTTGCGCAAGGACATCCTCGAGATTGTGGAGCGCATCGCGCGGTTGGAGGGCTTGCAGGACCTTTCCATGACCACCAACGCCCAGATGCTGCCCGGCAAAGCTCAGCTGCTCAAGCAGGCTGGCTTGCGCCGGCTCAATATTAGCCTCGATTCGCTCAAACCTGAGGTTTTCCACGAACTTACCGGTGGCGATATCCAGCCGGTTTTGCAAGGGATGGAAGAAGCCGTGGAAGCAGGGTTACTGCCGCTCAAGCTCAACATAGTGCTCGTGCGCGGCATCAATGAGGGAGAAATCGACGATTTCATCGCTCTGACGCGTGAAAATCCCATCGATGTGCGCTTTATTGAGCTCATGCCCATTGGTGACCATGGCGAAAATACAGCGCGGCGTATTTCTAATCAAGAAGTTTTGAACGCCCGGCCTTATTTGCAGCCCCTTCCAGCACGCTACCCCGGGCAGCCCTCGGTGGACTACCAAGTTCCAGGTTACCGCGGGCGGGTGGGCTTCATCAGCCCGATTTCGCACCAATTTTGCGCAGATTGCAACCGCATTCGCGTGATGAGCGACGGCACCTTGCGCCCATGCTTGGGCGTGGACCGCGAAATCCCGCTCACCAGCGCCTTAGTGCAGGGTGATGAGGCTCTGCGCGAGGCGATTCAAACAGCGATTTTCAAAAAGCCGGCTGCGCATCGCTTCGAAAGCTGTACTTTTGCAGAGCGTAACATGAGCCGTATTGGAGGATAAATTTTGGCGAAGGTTTTATCAGTTAATATCAGCGCAGAAACCGGCACGATCAAGCACCCTGTTCCCCAGGCTGTTTTCCGCGAGAACTATGGCATCGAAGGCGATGCCCATGCGGGCGACTGGCACCGCCAGGTGAGCCTGCTGGACCAACGCAGCGTGGAGAAGATGATTGCGCGCGGCGCAACGGGGCTTGTGCCCGGCATCTTTGCCGAGAATATCACCACGGAAGGTATTGCGCTTTACGCGCTGCCGTTAGGGACGCACTTACGCATAGGCTCGGTGGAGCTGGAAGTGACCCAGATAGGCAAAGAGTGCCATGCCCATTGCGAGATCTACCAACAAGTAGGAATGTGCATCATGCCCAGCGAAGGCATCTTCACGCGCGTGCTGCAAGGCGGCGTGGTGCAAGCCGGGGATGAGGTGGTAGTGCTGCCCAAGGCACGCGCGGCAGTCATTACCGTTAGCGATAAAGGCGCAGCTGGCTTGCGCGAGGATAAAAGCGGGCCGGCGCTGGTGGAAGCCTTGCAGGGGCACGCACAGGTGGTCGAGACCGTGCTCATCCCGGATGAACGTGAACAGATTGAAGCGGAGCTGGTGCGCTTAGCCGATAGCGGCAGCGTGGACCTCATCTTGACCACGGGTGGTACGGGCTTTGCCCCCCGCGATGTTACCCCTGAAGCCACCGCCAACGTCATCGAGCGCTTAGCCCCTGGGATTACTGAAGCTATGCGCGCCGAAAGCGCCAAAATCACGCCGCATGCCCAGCTTTCGCGTGCCATCGCCGGGATCCGCGGGCGCACGTTGATCATCAACCTGCCGGGCAGCCCTAAAGCCGCCGTGGAGAATCTGAAAGTCTTTTTACCCGCTCTTCCTCACGCCGTAGAGACCCTGCGCGGCGAGGCTTACGAATGCGGGAGCAGAGAGCCAGAGCACGCTCCGCACCCAACATCTCAGGATTAAGCTGGAAGTATCCAAAAGCTGGATTCAAGCCGGTGCGCCGGCTTCAGGCGGGCTTTCTAAGGTCGGCTCGGCTGGGCGATCGTGCCAGCGCAGCCAGAGCGCTGCACCAATCATGATCGTACAAAGCACTGTAATGTAAATCTCAGTTTGCACAATGGTAAACACGCCTGCTGCAGCCAGTACCGCACCATAGTTCAAGACGCTATGGAAAAGCGCAATGCCTAGATAAGCGCGGCCGCCTTTGCCTTTATTTAAGAAATAGGCTGCTAATGCGGTGGTGCTGGTATGAAAACCAACGATGAACAGCCTTTCAATAATTGATAAGGGAGCTTGCCATCCCTGGAATTGAAAAGCAGGCAAGCTAAAACCTGTGGTAAAAACTTGGTTGAGCAGCCAGGCGGCTTCGAAGATGCCGAAGCCGGCGCCCACAGCTGCACCAGCCAGGAGCGCTTCGCGGTCAGGAAGCGGCTGACGGCGCTTGCGATAGATCAGCACAGGCACGAGTTTGATGCCTTCCTGTACAAATCCGGTGATGAGCATGGCTGGGATTTCTGATAGGAGCATACGCTCCTGCCAAATTTCGGCGCCCCAGAAGTGGAAAAGAGCTTGCATCGAAAGCGACTGGAGTGGGAATTGCAGTAAGCCGATGGTTGGGCCAAAGAGCAAAGCGCCAACCGATAATAAAATCCATAGACGCGGCTGCTTCCCCAATGGCATGCGGAAGATGGCCAGCCAGATCGCGCCCATGATGAGGGCGATGCCTATGCCCTCAACGGTAGGGTTGCTATAGATTGCGATAAAGAACTGCCAGATATTCTCCCACACCGCTGAGCTCCTTATATAAACTTTGAAAGGGATATGCCAGAAAAACTGTGCATACCTGTTTCCTACAATGTCCTCTGCATCCTAATGATTATTATATAACATTCTATTCTGTTCGAAAATCTGAGTTGAAACATGGTGAGCTTGAAGATATTAAAAATACACAAGGTTATTTTGTGTTCCTCATTCTACATGATAAAAGAGCTATTCTTGCTAATAAGGTTTATGTCATTTGATTAGAAAAACTCACTAAAAAATATCACCCTCAGGTATAATACGAATGTTCTTCGACTCATTGCTCCTAAATCGGCAGATATGGGCAGATGAGCGGTAACCTGGGGCAAATCCCAAGCGCCTCAGGTTCAAGGGTGTTGCTGGAAACGGCAGCGCCTCCCGTTTGGAAAGGAGAAACGTATGAAAAAGTTGTCTGTTCTTTTAATTGTGGGGGTTATGCTCCTCAGCCTGGCGGCTTGCGCCAAACAGGTTGAGAACCCGGTCATCCGGCTTTCTACGACCACCTCGGTCAATGATTCCGGCTTGATGGCTTACCTACAGCCAGAGTTTGAGAAGGATACGGGCTATAAGCTCGAGATCACCTCAGCCGGCACGGGGGCTGCCATCGAAAAGGGCCGCACCGGCGATGCAGACGTGCTGCTGGTACATGCCAAAGCTTCCGAGGAAGAGTTTATTGGTGAAGGCTATGGCGAAGTGCGTGTGCCTTTTATGTACAACTACTTCGTTATCGTTGGGCCTGAAGCTGACCCCGCTGGGGTGAAGGGCAGCACCACCGCTGCAGAAGCCTTCCAGAAGATTGCTGACGCCCAAGCCACTTTCGTCTCGCGTGGGGATGACAGCGGCACCCATAAGGCTGAGCTAAAGATCTGGAGTTCTATTGGCATCGACCCAACCGGGCAGCCTTGGTACGTCTCTGTGGGTGATAGCATGGGCAAGACCCTGACCGTAGGTGATGAGATGGGCGGTTACGTCTTCACCGATAAAGCCACTTATCTAGCCCACGATAACAACCTAAGCCTGCTGCTGGAAGAAACCGAGGATATGAAGAACACTTATTCCCTGATTGCAATTTCGCCTCAGCGCTTCTCAGACACCAATTACGAAGGTGCGCAAGCTTTCATCGAGTGGATGACTTCGGAAAAAGCCTCCAAGATGATCGAAAGCTATGGGGTGGAGCAGTATGGCGAGCAGCTCTTCTTCGTCATTCCGGTTGAGTAAGCTTTGCGACGCATAAGTGCGAGGGCAGAAATCCTGCCCTCACACCCCTTTTCACCTAATCACGCAAATCGTGCCAAACGATCGGAACCATAGGTAAAGTATTGCCTGCCTCATGACCACACTCAGTGAAATCCTCAACTTGCTTTTTGGCCCGGACCCAGAGCTGCGCCAGATTATTCTGACGACGTTGCGCATGTCATTTTCCAGCACGCTGATTTCAGCCTTGCTCGGGATACCACTCGGGGTGCTTCTGGGCGGCAATAACTTCCGTGCTAAGCCGTTTGTCAACCGTGTGCTGCATACGCTCATGGGTCTGCCGCCGGTAGTCGCTGGCTTGGTGGTCTTTCTGCTCCTCTCCCGCAGCGGACCGCTGGGCACCCTCAAGCTGGTCTACACCGTTACGGCAATGGTCATTGCCCAGGTGGTGCTGATTACCCCCATCATTACCGGCCTGGTTGCCAATATTGTCTCTGTCAAAGCCCCGCTCATCCGCGAGACGGCGGCGGGCATTGGGCTGACGCCTTGGCGCGCGGTACTCTATACGGTTTACGAGTGCCGTACGCAGTTTGTCTCGACCGTGCTGACGGGCTTTGGCCGGGCGATTGCGGAAGTAGGCGCTGTGCAGATGGTGGGCGGCAACATTCAATTCAAAACGCGTGTGATGACCACCGCGATAATGATGCAAACTAATATGGGGCATTTTGACACAGCCATCGCCTTGGGCATTGTTTTGCTGCTGATTTCGTTTGTGATTAATTCGCTCGTCAGCCGCATCGAAGAAACGGTAGGGATGGCATGATCGCGCTGCAGGATGTTTTGGTGCAATACGAAGAGCGGGTTATCCTGGATATCCCCGAACTGCATTTTGCGGAAGGCAAGCGCTATGGCTTGATTGGCGAAAACGGCAGCGGTAAAACCACGCTGCTGCGGCTGCTAGCTGGCACGCTCTCGCCTACCCGCGGGCAGGTTACGCGCATGGCAACACATGGCATGGGTTACATGCCGCAAAACCCGTACGCTTTCAGCTTCAGCGTGTTGCGCAACGTGGAAATGGCGCTGGATGGCGAAGCAGAGCGGGAAGCTTCTGCCCGCGAAGCGCTGCGCTGCGTCGGGATGGACGCTTTGGCGCAGGCGAGTGGTAGCAAGCTCTCGGGAGGGGAAGCGCAGCGCATGGCTTTCGCCCGCATGATCGCTAAGCCGCGCAGGCTGCTTCTGCTAGATGAACCGACTTCATCCACGGATATCAAGGGCACGGACCTGATCGAAGCTACCCTGCTGAGCTACCTGCAAGCCAACGCCTGCACGCTGATATTTTCCACCCACTCGCCGGCGCAAGCCCTGCGCTTGGCGGAGGAAGTGATTTTTTTGGATCAGGGGCGCATCGTGGAGCAAGGGCCCGCTGAGAACGTGTTGGAAAACCCAAAAAACGAACCCACCCAGCTTTTCCTCGCGCATTGGCGCATATAGCCTGAGACTAAAAGGCTGGTAAAAAAACCTTTCTCAGCCAGTGCCATTAACCCCGAGCTGTGTTTATAATAGCTTTGAAATGGATATTTTAAAGATACTGGTTGAGCCCTATCACCCCATTGAGGATATGGAATGACGAAAGTGGTCGTCGCCTTGAGCGGCGGAGTGGACAGCTCGGTGTCAGCAGCCTTGCTCGTGGAGCAGGGTTATGAAGTCGTTGGGGCAACCATGCGCTTATGGAGTGCGCCTGGCTGCGAGGAAGAGAACCGCTGCTGCACACCCCAAACTCGGGACCTGGCTGCGCAACTTGCCGAACAGCTTGGCATCCCTTTCCATATCTTGGACGCCCAACAAGCCTTCCGCCAAGCGGTGGTACAGCGCTTTTTGGATGGATACAGCCGTGGGGATACGCCCAACCCGTGCGTGTATTGCAACCGCTACCTCAAGTGGGATTACCTGTGGCAGTTTGCCCAATCCATCGGAGCAGAGGCGATCGCCACCGGGCACTATGCCCGTCTGCGCCGCAGCACAGATGGAACTTACGAGCTTTGGAAGGGCGTGGACGCGACCAAAGACCAGACCTATTTCCTCAGCCTGCTCACTCAGCAGCATTTGGTGCATACACTC
>JAXGPR010000029.1:0-4324 GCA_040766895.1 Anaerolineaceae bacterium
TCCTGTACCACTCACGAGAATTGCCGGCAGAAGTCCAATGTTCAAAGCGACAATGACAACCAAAGGTGTGCTAGGAATTACAGTCAAGCCTAAAAGTGTATAAACCACCAAACTGATTACAATCGTCCACGAAGGATTAGCTTGCATAAAAGCTTCAACTGTTGGCCAGTCAAATCTTATGCTAAGAATGATGCCAGCAATGGTCAGAACCGCCAAGATGCCGATATTCAACCATTTATCTCTGGGCGGGATTGTCTTTTTTGGCTCAGTTGTTTTAGGTTTAGCTTCCGATAGAATGTCCATGTTTTTTTCTTTATTAA
Organism: Anaerolineaceae bacterium; assembly: GCA_040766895.1. Taxonomy (GTDB): domain Bacteria; phylum Chloroflexota; class Anaerolineae; order Anaerolineales; family Anaerolineaceae; genus Mesolinea. Next base: position 321 of record JAXGPR010000029.1, read on the forward strand.
TCTGCCCTTTGGGAGAGCTCGCACACAGCCAAGAGCTCTTTGGCAATAACCAATGCAGAGTCGGGATGCCCTAAGGCTTTTGAATTAGCTGCAACAGACTTCAGGCGTTGGCAATCATTTTCCAGCCAGAAATTTAACACGGAAGCAAGTTCAAAGGGATTTGTAACTAAGCTCCCAGCCTGATGCGCTAAAAGATAGCGGACATTCCCTTCTTCCTGCCCAGGTAAATAGCCAATGAGCATTATCGGCAGCCCTTTCGCCATGCCCTCTGAGAGGATCAAACCCCCTGCTTTGGTAGTCAAGACGTCTGCCACAGCCATCCACTCGGGCATATTGGTGACATAATCCCTCAGGACGACGGGAAAATCAAAGTTGATCCCTTGCAATTTCTCATAGAGATCATGATCCCCACCCGTGATGACAATGGCTTGAAGAGGATATTTCACATCTCGTAAACCCATCAGGTTTTCCAAAATATTTTCAACCCGCACACTGCCCACAAAGAGGATATTCGTGTACCCCCTTGCTACACCTAATTCTTCATAAAGTCGCTCTCTTTTTTCATCTATCAAGGAAAAATCAGGGTCAACCGGAATGCCAGTAATCTCAATTTTCTCGGGTGGCACTTTACTCTCTAAACCTTTTCGCAGCACCCACTCTGAAGCCACAAAATACTTATCTGGTCCGTTGGTAAACCACATGGCGTGCACGTCAGCTAAGTCAGTAACTACCGTAAAAAAGGGCGTTCTACGATCTTCATCTTCAATAATCGCCCCCACGGGGGTGTTATACATCTGATTCGTGCTGAGGATAGCATCCGGTTTATAGACTTCGATAAGTTGTTTGATGTTTTTTTGCAAAAGGATAGCTAAAGCACTCCCAGCTAATTTACTTATTTGAGGCGAATCACTGATATCATAGGTAAAGCGATACAGTTTCGGGGAATTTTTAACGCGACTGTCATAGCCCATTTCTATCTGTTGCCACAGCTTGGGCATGTCCGTTTCGAGTATTGGATTGATAATTAATATATCAACTTGCTCTGGAGCGAGTGCTTCCAAAGCTTTTTGCACCGATCGAGCCGCGCTGCGATGTCCAAAACCAGAATCACTCGTAAGAATGAGAAAACGCTTTTTGTGGTTCATATATCCTTAATTCCATAGATTTTTTCCGTTCGATCTCTTCCAAACGGGCTAAAAGCCGGCGCATACGCGGTCGATTGTAGCGCTGCATGATAATAGGAATGAGATTATTTAAGACTGCATAAGCTACCATAATCCAGCCTACAACCGCTTCATTCCAAAGAAAAAATAGAAACCCAGGCAAAATCATCATACGGTGGCAAAATTCAGAGCGGCAGCTTTCTTTCAGCCACAATTTAACCCCTTCAACTGTGAATTCGGCAACATGTTTAATTTGATAAGCACCCTGATATAATGCTGCACCACTGGGAATAAAACGCTTCCAATTTTTTACCTTGAATAGCTTTTGATAGATTTCCCCACCTTGTTCCCACTTAAAAGTTTGATAAGACCAATGGTTGTAATCGAACCGCTCAACGGGGATATGCGCACACCAGTACCCAATGCTCAGATGGAAAACGACCCAAATAAGGATATCTGCAACGATCGTTACAACAGGACTCCAATAAATGATTCTCACTGAGTAACCTTCTCTTCAGACCAACACATTGAACCCATAAATCCTCCATGTGTGTAAAAAATATTTAGGTACTAATAATTAAACCACATGCCTAATTTTAGTTTCAATTTTTACTCTCTGAAGAAGGTGTTGTACAGCAATTCTTGGTCTAAATCAACCCACGCTGCCGGGCAACCCGTACAGCTTGAATGCGCGTGGTCACGCCCAACTTCATAAAAATATTATTCAGATGACGCTTAACGGTATTTACCGAAATAAATAAGTCTTGAGCGATCTCAGCGTTGGTTCGTCCCCGAGCCACAAGTTGTAATACCTCGCTCTCCCTAGGCGTGAGCAGTTCCACAACCACCACATCGTCCATTGTTCCGGCATAGTCCTCTGATCTTGCGTCCCCAGGTTTACCGGTCATCCGAAAGATTAGGTCAGAGACGAATGCGATACTGGGTGAGTCTGAGGGTACTCTTCCTTGTTTGATCGCGGCTAAATAACTGAGCAGCATGCGGGACATCGGCAGTCCCTCGTCCAAAAAGTACTGACGGATCTCTTCCGGCTCTGCCAACATTAAAGCCGTACCCAATTCCTCCAGCATACGCTCTTCATTTTCTAGCTCTGCAGAGGCTTCTGCCAATAGGATGTAAGCATTAATCTGCAAAGCCATATATTGAATTTTTTGCAAAATGGGCAGTAATTCCTCCAGCTCTCTGCGGGATTGCGCGATTTTTTCCGTGTCTTTATCCCGCCGCCCTTGCGTTAATAAGAGCCTGGCATGTAGCAACCGCACTCTCATCCGATAGGTAATCGGCAGCGTCTCCAGCTTCTCCTCGTTTTGCCGCCTAAACCAACGCTCCGCATTTTCAGTAACGTTGCGCTGCAGTTCCATTTCTAAGCCTGCCAACTGCACATCCACGTCATCTTGCAAGCTTTCAGTCATTCCACTCAGCTGTTGTGCCAAGCTCAACTCAAATTTAGCACTCCCAGGATCCTGATTAGCATGATGAAATTGGGCTAAAAAAATATGCGCGCTCACATCATCGGGTGAAGATTTGACCACTGGGCTGGCATCCAAATAGTTTTGAAAATCTTCCCAGGCATCTTCTAACTCGTTGCGGGCAATATGAATAGCAGCAAGCTCCTTATAGAGATAACACTCCAAGTTGGTATACTTTCCTTTCAAACGGCTAAAAATTGCCATGCTGCGCATTAACTCAATTTCCGCTTCATTAAAGCGCCCTATTCTTTCGTAAGTTCTAGCTAATTGGTAGCGCCCCATTAACTGCACAAACCATTGCTCCGAAAGTTGCGCAATCTGAATTGCCTGCCGGTAGAGCTCGATTGCTTCTTCGGTGCGCCCTTCTACCGCATGCGCAACAGCATGATGGAGCATCGCAAAACTGCGCGAAAAATAATTATCTTGCGGCAAAATATCTAACGCTTCTTGGATAAGTGGGTCAGCTTCATCTGCTTTACCGCGGGAGGAAAGCAATATGGCTTGCATCATCTTGATAATGCCATCATAAATTTGTTTGTATGGTGCAATTTTTACTTCTCCTTCCGGGGTGTGGGAGAGCACAATCGCTTTTTCCATCCATAATTCGCAAGTTTCAAAGTCATAGTTTGCCAGTAAGTCCCAGGCATAAGCCAGGCATAGGATCGGGCTGGCGCTAATAGTCGCCTCATCGATATTGCGGATAATATGCATCAAGTCCAAAACACGCCCATCTTGGAGGGATTGGATTGTGATGTCTTCCAAATGGGCGATAATTAATTCCGAATCCTCTGTGCGTAAGATCTGTTGGACCGATTCCTCTAACATATTCTGACGCATAAACCATGCGCTAGCTCGCACGAGGAGTTCCTTGCTTTCCATTGGATAGCGGCTGAATAGTTCACTCCGCAAGATTTCCCCAAATAAAGGATGATATCGCAGCCAGCCGGGTTGTTCATCGACCGGAAAAGTAAACAAGTTATGATCCTGCAATATTTGCAGCATTTCTCTGCTCCACCCATAAGAGTGGCTTTCAGCAAAAAGTGCCTCACAGAGTTCCGCATTCATTTTATTTAATATAGAGGTTTTGAATAAGAACTCCTGCACTTCAGGGCTTTCAGGGCGAATCACTTCATCGAGGAAATAGGCACGCAGCGCCTTAGCATTACGCAATTGAACCAGTTTTCCTTCTTCCGGCTTTTTTGTTAGGTATTCTACGGGCAGAAGTTGTAAGCCTAACACCCACCCTTCTGTCTTCTGATAAGCAAACAGCAAGCCTTCATCTGAAATCTTGCGCTGCAAACTTACCCGTAAAAATTGGCTCGTCTCACTAAAATTAAAGGCTAATTGCTCCGTG
>JAXGPR010000003.1:0-115707 GCA_040766895.1 Anaerolineaceae bacterium
AACGGAGCAATTAGCCTTTAATTTTAGTGAGACGAGCCAATTTTTGCGGGTTAGTTTGCAGCGCAAGATTTCAGATGAAGGCTTGCTGTTTGCTTATCAGAAGACAGAAGGGTGGGTGTTAGGATTACAACTAATGCCGGTTGAATACCTGACTAAAAAGCCGGAAGACGGAAAACTGGTTCAGCTGCATAATGCTCAGGCGCTGCGTGCCTATTTCCTCGACGAAGTGATTCGCCCTGAAAGCCCTGAAGTGCAGGAGTTCCTATTCAAAACCTCTATCTTAGATAAGATGAATGCGGAACTCTGTGAGGCACTTTTTGCCGAAAGTTACTCTTATGGGTGGTGCAGAGAAATGCTGCAAATATTGCAGGATCATAACTTGTTTACCTTTCCGGTTGATGAACAACCTGGCTGGCTTCGATATCATCCTTTATTTGGGGAAATCTTGCGGAGTGAACTATTCAGCCGCTATCCAATGGAAAGCAAAGAACTCCTCGTGCGAGCCAGCGCATGGTTTATGCGTCAGAATATGTTAGAGGAATCGGTCCAACAGATCTTACGCACAGAGGATTCGGAATTAATTATCGCCCATTTGGAGGACATCACAATCCAATCTCTCCAAGATGGGCGTGTTCTGGACCTAATGCACATTATCCGCAATATCGATGAGGCGACTATTAGCGCCAGCCCGATCCTATGCCTGGCTTATGCCTGGGATTTATTGGCAAACTATGACTTTGAAACTTGCGAATTATGGATGGAAAAAGCTATTGTGCTCTCCCACACGCCGGAAGGAGAAGCAAAAGTTGCACCATACAAACAAATTTATGATGGCATTATCAAGATGATGCAAGCCATATTGCTTTCATCCCGTGGAAAAGCAGAACAAGCTGACGGACTTATCCAAGAAGCGTTAGATATTTTGCCGCAAGATAATTATTTTTCGCGCAGTTTTGCGATGCTCCATCATGCGGTTGCGCATGCGGTAGAAGGGCGCACCGAAGAAGCAATCGAACTCTACCGGCAGGCAATTCAGATTGCGCAACTTTCGGAGCAATGGTTTGTGCAGTTAATGGGGCGCTACCAATTAGCTAGAACTTACGAAAGAATAGGGCGCTTTAATGAAGCGGAAATTGAGTTAATGCGCAGCATGGCAATTTTTAGCCGTTTGAAAGGAAAGTATACCAACTTGGAGTGTTATCTCTATAAGGAGCTTGCTGCTATTCATATTGCCCGCAACGAGTTAGAAGATGCCTGGGAAGATTTTCAGAACTATTTGGATGCCAGCCCAGTGGTCAAATCTTCACCCGATGATGTGAGTGCGCATATTTTTTTAGCCCAATTTCATCATGCTAATCAGGATCCTGGGAGTGCTAAATTTGAGTTGAACTTGGCACAACAGCTGAGCGGAATGACTGAAAGCCTTCAAGATGACGTGGATGTGCAGTTAGCAGGCTTAGAAATGGAACTGCAGCGCAATGTTACTGAAAATGCGGAGCGGTGGTTTAGGCGGCAAAACGAAGAGAAGTTTGAGACGCTGCTGATCACCAATCGGATGAGAGCGCGGTTGTTGCATGCCAGGCTTTTATTAACGCAAGGGCGGCGGGATAAAGACATGGAAAAAATTGCGCAATCCCGCGGAGAGCTGGAGGAATTACTGCCCAGTTTGCAAAAGATTCAATATATGGCTTTGCAGATTAAAGCTTACATCCTATTGGCAGAAGCCTCTGCAGAGCTAGAAAATGAAGAACGGATGCTGGAGGAATTAGGTACAGCGTTAATGTTGGCAGAGCCAGAAGAGATCCGTCAGTACTTTTTGGACGAGGGACTACCGATGTCCCGCATGCTGCTTAGTTATTTAGCCGCGATCAAACAGGGAAGAGTGCCCTCAGACTCGCCCAGTATAGCATTCGTCTCTGACCTTATCTTCAGGATGACCGGTAAACCTGGGGAGGCAAGACCTGAGGACAATGCCGGGGCAATGGAAGATATAGCAGTTGTGGAACTGCTCACGCCCAGGGAGACGGAGGTGTTACAACTGGTGGCTCGGGGGCGGACCAACGCAGAGATTGCTCAAGACTTATTTATTTCGGTCAACACGGTGAAGCGTCATCTAAATAATATTTTCATGAAATTGGGGGTGACCACGCGCATTCAAGCCGTAAGGGTTGCCCGCCAACGTGGGTTGATTTAGACCAAGAAATGCTGTACAAAATCTCACTCAGAGGAATAAAAATTGAAACTAAAATAAGGCATGTGGTTTAATAATAAGTACCTAAAATTTTTAAACACGTGGAGGATTTTATGCGTTCAATGTGTTGGGCTGGAGAGAAGGTAACTCAGTGAGAATCGTTTACTGGAGTCCTGTTGTAACGATCATTGCAGATATCCTTATTTGGGCTGTGTTCCATCTGAGCATTGGGTACTGGTGCGCGCATATCCCCGTTGAGCGGTTCGATTACAACCATTGGTCTTATCAAACTTTTAAGTGGGAGCAAGGTGGGGAAATCTATCAAAAGCTATTCAAGGTAAAAAACTGGAAGCGATTTATTCCCAGTGGTGCAGCATTATATCAAGGTGCTTATCAAATTAAACATGTTGCCGAATTTACGGTTGAAGGGGTTAAATTATGGCTGAAAGAAAGCTGCCGCTCTGAATTTTGCCACCGTATGATGATTTTGCCTGGTTTTCTATTTTTCCTTTGGAACGAAGCGGTTGTAGGTTGGATTATGGTAGCTTATGCAGTCCTAAATAATCTCATTCCTATCATCATGCAGCGCTACAATCGACCGCGCATACGCAAGCTGTTAGCCCGTTTGGAAGAGATCGAACGGAAAAAAACTATGGAATTAAGGATATATGAACCACAAAAAGCGTTTTCTCATTCTTACGAGTGATTCTGGTTTTGGCCATCGTAGCGCGGCGCGATCGGTGCAAAAAGCTCTGGAAGCGATCGCTCCAGAGCAAGTGGATATATTAATTATCAATCCAATTCTCGAAACGGACATGCCCAAGCTATGGCAACAGATGGAAACAGGGTATGACAGCCGTGTGAAAAATTCACCGAAACTATACCGCTTTACCTATGACATCAGTGATTCACCCCAGATGAGTAAATTGGCTGGGAGTGCTTTAGCGATCCTTTTGCAAAAAAACATTAAGCAGCTTATCGAAGTCTATAAACCGGATGCCATTCTCAGCACGAATCAGATGTATAACACTCCTGTGGGAGCAATTCTTAAAGACGAAGAACTTAAAATACCCTTTTTTACCGTTGTTACTGACTTAGCTGATGTGCATTCCATGTGGTTTACCAGCGGACCAGATAAGTATTATGTAGCTTCCGAGTGGGTGCTGCGTAAAGGTATAGAAAATAATGTGCCACCCGAGAAAATTGTTATTACCGGCATCCCTGTTGATCCTGATTTTTCTCTTATTGACCAGAGAAGAGATCAGCTGTACGAACAGTTAGGTGTGGCAAGGGGATTCACGAATATCCTCTTTGTGGGCAGTGTGCGGGTTGAAAATATCTTGGAAAACTTGATGGGTTTACGGGATGTGAAATATCCTCTTCAAGCCATTGTCATCACAGGTGGAGATCATGATCTCTATGAGAAATTGCAAGCGATCAACTTTGATTTCCCCGTCGTCCTGAGGGATTATGTCACCAATATGCCCGAGTGGATGGCTGTGGCAGATGTCTTGACTACCAAAGCTGGAGGTTTGATCCTCTCGGAAGGCATGGCGATAGGGCTGCCGATAATGCTCATTGGCTATTTACCTGGGCAGGAAGAAGGGAATGTACGCTATCTTTTAGCGCATCAAGCTGGGAGCTTGGTTACAAATCCTTTTGAACTTGCCTCCGTGTTAAATTTCTGGCTGGAAAATGATTGCCAACGCCTGAAGTCTGTCGCAGCTAATTCAAAAGCCTTAGGGCATCCCGACTCTGCATTGATTATTGCCAAAGAGCTCTTGGCAGTGTGCGGGCTCTCTTTAGAGGCAGATTGAGAAAGAAAAAATATGGACATTCTATCGGAAGCTAAGTCTAAAACAACTGAGCCAAAAAAGACAGTCCCGCCCAGAGACAAATGGTTGAACATTGGCATCTTGGCGGTTCTGACCCTTGCTGGCGTCATTCTTAGCATAAGATTTGACTGGCCTACGGTTGAAGCCTTTATGCAAGCTAATCCTTCGTGGACGATTGTAATCAGTTTAGTGGTTTATACGCTTTTAGGCTTGACTGTAATTCCTAGCACACCTTTGGTTGTCATTGTCGCTTTGAACATTGGGCTTCTGCCGGCAATTCTCGTGAGTGGTACAGGGCAGACGTTAGCTTCGTGGTTAGAATATTATCAAGGCAGGCTTATTAATTATGCAATTGATCTGGATACGTTGAAATCTAAGCTGCCACAGAAGGTCCGCGATATGCCCATTGCCTCACCTATGTTTCAATTAGCTGCTAGAGTGATCGTACCCAAACCTTTGGCACTACTGAGCGGGGCATATCGTGTCCCTTTAGGGACGTATCTCGGGATTAGTTTCTTGGAAAACACACTTGGAAGCGCTCTTTTTGCCCTGGCTGGTTTGGGTATCCTCAATCTCGTTATACCTGGATAGTAGGAACAGGTAAAAAGTGCTTCTGAATAAGCCTTAGTCTTTAATCCTAATTATTTCGTTTTCATGTTGCCGGCAAGTTCAAGATTTTCAGCTGCCCATTCGGTCAACTTGCGTTGCATTTGCGCGTAACCCCATCCGATTAATGCCGTTGTGTTCGAGAAGTCCCAGCTGGGTAAACCCCCACTGGTGAGTACGATGTGGTACACCTGAACGCCTTTTAACTCAGCAAGGGCAATTTCGAGGTCCGTGATACGACCACACACCGTACGGGTAACAGCATCAATGTATTTATTGAGGGTGTTGCTGGTTTCAAGCGGAGTTGGATCGTTAAGGTCCAGCGCAAAGATTGCATCAGCACCCATTTCCATCGCAACTTGAATGGGAACATTACTCACAAAACCGCCATCGATTAAGAATTTATCTCTAACGTCGAGGGGCATGAACCAAGGCTGAATGGCTATGGAGGCAAGGACACCTTCAAGCACGTTATGCTGGGGATCGACTCCGTAGACAATTGGTTTGCTGCTGGTGAGGTCTGTGCTTACCAAACCAATGCGCAGTGGGGAAAAATCTGCGAAAGTCATTTCTGGCTGGATGCCCAAATGGGTCAAGAAGTCAATCGTTTTCTGCTTTGCGGAATTATCTGGGCGGCCGATTAAAGCGCGGACGATTAAGTTTTGAAAGCGCGAGTCCATAATTTGCAGCTCAGCGCCTTGTTTCCATACCTCTTCGAGTTTGTCCACACTGGCGAGGTCTGTGCCAAAAAGCCCGAGGCTGACGGCGTTCATTGCGCCGATAGATGTGCCGGTAATGATTTCAGGTTTAATACCATGCTCGAACAAGGCTCTGAGAGCACCAACTTGCAATGCGCCACGTGCGCCTCCACCACCTAATGCAAATCCAATTGTTTTAGCCATACCTTCATCCTTTCATTTTGATACTTAAGTTTAACCACTGGAAGAACAAAATTCATAACACTAAAGTGGGAGATGAGTATTAACTTCATGTAGGCTTTGAACTAAAGGAAGTATTTCTCGCTCAGCCTCTAAATAATGAAAAAGCTTGGATTACTAAAAGAAAATTGTTCAGCCAAGTTATGGATTATTGCAAACAAAATTAATACCAAATTAACACTTTTGCGTGACGAACTCCTGCGTCTTTTATTGTATGCTAAAAGCAGCTAATAGAATTAATGGATTGGAGTAATTATGACTACAACCAAAGAAAAACCCGAAGAAACCACCAAAGAGATGAACCTCGTCATGCGCAGTCTGATTCAAATGGGCCCGGCTTTGCTTAAAAACAAGCCGGTGATCAAAATGGCGATGAAAATGGGCGAGAATTACCTAAAGAACGATAATGAACGCCGCCATAAAGAGGATAAGACCACACCTCCTGGGGTGATTGACGATCAAACCGCCATGAGTTTGGCGATTCTAAACTCAGCCAAAAATATTTTGCTCTCTGGGCATATTTCCCAAGCTACTTTTGATAAGGCAGCTTCTGTTTTAGGTAAGGACCTGCTGGTTGAAAAAGGATTGCGCTTGCGCAAGGCGCAGGATTTTGTGAAAAAATACGGTTTTGCGCAGCCTTCATTCCTGCTCATTAGTCCAACGCACGGCTGCAATTTGCATTGTATTGGCTGCTATGCAGACTCGGATGAGAAGGTGCAGCGGCTGGATTATGATGTATTTGACCGCTTGGTCACAGAAGCTTACGACTATTGGGGCGACCAGTTTATCGTTGTTAGCGGTGGAGAACCACTTTCCTATCGTTCGCAAGGCAAAACGTTGTTGGATATCGCTGAATCACACCCCAATATGTACTTTATGTTCTACACTAACGGCACGCTCATCACGCCGGAGATAGCGCGGCGCATGGCTAACCTTGGTAATATCATCCCGATGATTTCGCTAGAAGGCTGGCGCGAGAAGACAGATGCCCGCCGTGGCAAAGGCGTCTTCGATAAGGTGATGGCGGCGTTTGACTTGCTTTATGAGGAAGGCGTAATTTATGGCGCCTCGCTGACAGCGACAAAAGAAAACTGCGAGGAGGTTACCTCCGATGAATTCATGGATTTCCTCTTTAATGAGAAACATATCCGCATCGCATGGATCTTCCACTATATGCCCATTGGGCGTTCCTACACTCTAGACCTCATGCCGACGCCTGAACAGCGCATCCGGATGTGGAACCAGAGCTGGAAGCTGGTGCGTGAGAAGCGCTACATGATCGCTGACTTTTGGAACAGCGGCACAGCCGTGGACGGCTGCCTCTCCGCCGGCGGGCATGGGCATGGCGGTTACATGTATGTAGACTGGTATGGGCATATCACTCCATGTGTGTTCGTGCCCTATTCACCTGTGAATATCAACGATATTTATGCCAAAGGCGGAACGCTGGAAGATATTTACCAAGCGCCTTTCTTCAAGAACCTGCGCGATTGGCAAGTTGAGATGAAAGCTAAGACTGGGGCTTCTAACCTGATGAACCCTTGCCCTATTCGCGATCATAATGCAGACTTGCGCCGTATGATTGCACAACATGAGCCTGACCCAATTGATATCAATGCCGCTCAAGCTTTGCAAGATCCGGACTATGCCAAAGGCATGGACGTTTATGATGCGGCATACCAGAAGATTGTTGATGAAGTTTGGCAAAAAGCTTATATAAAACAGCAAAGGCTCTCTCAGGAAGAGCTTATGCAACTGATTGAAAAAATCAAACAGGAGGAGACGATAGTTTTAGAATAAGAACTGAGCTATAAAGTAAAAAACGGTAAAGGAGAAAGTAAACGCGTTTTGAACTAAGAAGATCAGTTCTTATGTCACCATTCTTAACTGGACTGCAATCCGGTCCGGACAGCCGGTAAAAAGGGAGGAATTTGCTTGCAGTATGAGAGGGGGGTAGAGGCCGATTTATTCGGCCTCTTTATTTAATCACGCTTCAATCCACTAAGTCGTTAAGATCTGGGCGAGCTATACCCAGGGCAACGGCTTTGGCTAAGACCTGCATGAGTGTTTGCGCGTGGAATTTGCGGCGCAGCATCTCTAGATGACGGCGGATAGAGCGCTCGGTGAGATGTAAGCTGAGAGCAATTTGTGCTGGCGTATGCCCACTCACCAATAGCTGCAACACTTGATTTTCGCGCGGGGTGAGATGAATGGGGTTGGGTACGGGCAGGGTTTGTGCCGGGGAGATGATCACATGTTTGCCAGCCAGCCGAGCTTGCCAAATCTGACTGAGATCGTCCTGATCTGTCAGGTAAGGTTGCCACTCTCCATGGTTTACAGCGCGCGCAATACTCTCAGGATGCTGTGGGATTTCCAAAACCCGTACGGTGTCATTGGGGCTGAAGATAAAAACCTGCGTCACGGCTACCTGCACTTCATAGTAGAATATATGTTCTATTATCCGAAGTTTAGTAAGCTTTGTCAAGTTGAAGATGGCACAGGTTGAAGGGAGAAAACTAGGATTATCGTTAATTATGGGCAGGATTAAATTAAGAAATCTCACGCAGATCCGGCTGAGCTGCAGAGCGTTGCGTAAAGCGGTCCAGCGCCCAAAAAGCAACCGCCGAAAGGAGGCCGATGCCCAAGCCAAAGAAATATGGCGCGCGCATTCCGATGTTATCGGTGAGAATGCCAGCCGAAAGCGGACCAATGGACATAGCGATATTCCAAGTGAGCCCGAACACCCCCAAGTACCGCCCGCGGTGATTTTCAGGTGCCAGATTGGTAACATAAACGGTGGCAGTGGGCGCAGTGATCATCTCACCGATGGTCATCACCACCATTGCTGCCCAGAAAGCCGCATAGGCATTTCCTAGTGCGATGATGAGCATGGATCCAGCATAGAACAGAGCCCCGATAGGTAGGACTTTTGTGGGTGCTTTCTGGCGGGTGAGCCGAGTGATAAACACTTGGAGAAAAACGACCATAAGTGCATTGGTCGTTGGCAGCCAACTGTAACGCGCTTCGCTTACGTTAAAGTTAGTTTTGAGATACACCGGAAGGAAACCCCAAATGAGCGTGTTAGCTATCTCCATTAATGTATAAGCAATTACCAAACGGTTGAAGTGCCCATTGCGAAACGCTTCGCCAAAGACCTGCAATTGCGAGCGTAAGCTGGTGCCTTGCTCCTGCTCAGATTGAGGTTTGGTTTCGCGTAGAAATAAAACTGTAATCAGTCCAAATATCGAGAGAGCGATGGCTGCGGCATAAAGCCCGAGGTTATAAGAAATCACCACGACCAACCCGCCGAGCACCGGACCTAAAGCCACGCCGATATTGCGCCCCATACGCACAAGGGCGTAGGCTTGGGCGCGATCCTCCGGGGCGAACATATCTGCGAGCATAGCATCTGTGCCGACGCGGAACAAAGGTCCAAACAAACCCGAAAAGCCCATGAGCAAAGCAAACACCCAAAACTCTCGGGCTGGGATGTAAAGAAGATAAGCAAGTGCCTGACCAAACAAGCCGATGGTCATGACCCCTTTTCGCCCAAAGTGATCGACCAACGAGCCGGCAATAATGGAAGCTGCCAGCGCGGTCAATGCGTTTATGCTCAAAAGACTGGTGACAGCTGTAAGCGGCAAACCAAGTTTCTGGCTGGAATAAATGGTAATAAAGGGCCAGATCATGCTTGTGCCGGTGGTTGAAATCACCAATCCAGCAAACATCAGCCAAAATTGGGCAGGAAAGCGGCGCTTAGCGGTCAAATTGGTTAATACCTACCTAAAAATATGTATCCACCAATCTTAACATAAGCAGGGTAAATTAGGACGAATTTGGCGATATGGACGTTAATTAAGGTTGTTGCAGAGGGAAAGCCGCCTCGCAGGTGAAGCCGGCAGGTGCCATAGGAGACTCGTAAGTATACAAGTCAAAATAAAGCGTAAGCGGCTCGGATAAGCCTGCGTAGGTGATCTCATAGGGGTCGACAATTTGCTCTGCTTTGTTATAGACTGGATTTTGGCGACTGTAGATGATTTCCTCGAAGTTCGGTCCGCGCAGGGTATTGAGATATGCTTCCATGCGAGCGATGCCATCATAGAGGTTCAGACTGCCCACGCGGATGGGGTTCTCGGGACTGAAGCCGTAGGTGGGGTCAGTGGCAACCTGGCAGGCAGCCAAATTGGGTAAGAAACGCACGTGATTCAAGAGCGCATCGAATGCTAATTTGCCTGTGCTTTGCCAGAGGGAGCTAGCCTCGGCGGTTACAGCCATTCCTACCAGGCTGAAGCAGCGCCCGTCAGGGTGCAGCACGGCTAAACTTCCAAGCATGGGTTCGCCAAATAAGCTGCCAGAGATGTCAGTCTGCAGACCTTCCAGACCGGCTGCAGAAATCGGCTGCGGCGCGCTGCTGGTGAAATTGGCAATATCTGCGGGTAGGCGGTTAAGGATTTCCTGGAGGCAGGCTGACACATCCGCACTCTCGCCAGACGGCTCATTAGCCAAGCTGAAGAACAGAGTTTCTTTGGCGTTGACCTGCGTGGCTTGAGACCCATCAATTTCTAGGGAAAGCGGCATCATACTCTCATCGATAGCAGCCAGCGGCACGAATGCGTATCCGCCAGCCGGCACGATTTCCTCGGCGCCCAGCTCAATCCAGGCGGCGGGGTTGGGCGTGAAGGTTGGTAAGGGCGTGGCAGTTGGACCAAGCGGCGGGACGTATAGCGGCTGCTCCGGGCGCGCCAGCTCCGGCGCAGGGAAGTTGCAGGAGGCAAGCAGTAGTGCGGTTAAGAGCAGCAGGGGAAGGCGTACCGTGCTTTTAACGGTCATGGCGTGGGCGTGACCTCGCCCTGCGGCAGAAGCTGAAATTCTTTCAACATGGCGCGAAAGGTGGGAAGGAAGTCTTCCCATACTTCGCTCTCGCCCATGCCGAGGAATGCGAGTACGAAACCTGGCATGGCAACCATTACCAAGCGCCCTTCCAAGTAGAGATCCGCGTAAGGTTTGGCAAAATCGAGCAGGACCGCTGGAGATTTGGCTACTTCGGTTTCGCCTTGATTGATCACCTGGTAAGTTTCATCTAAATATTTTGTCAGGAATGGCTGTAGCAGTGCATTGGCTTGATCGAGGTGCTCCTGGGTGTCAAAGGTGTCCGTCTCAGCTGCAAAGAGCAGCACGCGCAGCTCAGTGATATCGCCGCTATAATCCGCTGGCGTAAAAACAAGCACGTTTTCCTCTGGCAGCTCAGAGGCTTGCCAACCCTGGGGAATAGCAAAGCTAAAACGGCTGGCTGGGTCGGTATATTCCTCCAACGGGAGCGTTGAACTGCTTTCTGCTGTACACGAGGCAATGAAAATGACCATCAGCAAAAATGAAAGCACGCTTTTAGATTGGGATTTTGAGAGGCGCATCAACCTTGATTTTATCGCAAAAATGGAGGGGATTTCTTGCTAACTGTCTGTATTGAGCGACCAAAAATCTATGTTTTCGTTGTTCGGTGTGCGCAGCCTGCCCGCAGGGTACCGAGCGAGAGGGTTTATTGTTCTCGCCGGTCTCCGACCGAGCGAGTGGGTTTGACCGTAGGTCTCACAAGCATTTGTAAATACCAATCACTCTAGTAAGAAAATAGCTTCTTTGAGACCTAAAGGTCAACAGCCTTTCACGGTCAGGAGACCCTGCAAAAACAAGGTGTTTGGCTGTATCTCGGTCTTCAACCTGACCGCTTAGGTATAATTAGCCAAGATGAAAACTGACTTAGCCGATGAAATTATTTACAGCCGGCGCAAAACGCTAGCAATCAGCGTGCTGCGCGGGGGCAAAGTGGTGGTGCGGGCACCGCTGCGCACCAGCCAAGCTCAGATTTACGCCTTTCTGTATGAGAAAGCTGGCTGGATTGAACAGGCACGCGCAAAGATGCAGCGCCTACAACCAACAGCCGGCTCTTATACCTACACCGAGAAGGAGCAAATCTGGTTTTTGGGCAGACAATATCCGCTGCACTTGGTTGATCGCGTTGAGAGTGGCTTGGTTTTTGAGCCAGACAAAGGTTTTCAGCTTGCCAAAGGGCAACAAACACAAGCTGCTCAATTATTGACGGAGTTTTACAAACGCGAATTGCGCATAAGGGTGGCAAGGTTGATTGAAGTTTATGCTCGGCGGGAAGGATTTCATCTGACGGCGGTGCGCATTACCAGCGCCCGCACGCGTTGGGGCTCTTGCAGCAGTAAAGGCAGCCTGAATTTCTCCTACCGCTTAGCGCTGACGCCACCTGCGTGTATTGAATATGTGGTCGTACATGAATTGGTGCACACACGCATCCCGAATCACTCTAGGCAATTTTGGGCGGAGGTTGGGCGCATCCTCCCGAGCTACCGCCAGCCGCGCGAGTGGCTCAAAAAGCACGGGAATAGCCTGCCGCTGCTTACCTGAGCCAATTCTAAGGTAGCATCCTCAAATTCCATCCTAACAAGTGTCCGTTTTCGGACATTTTTTGTAATTTTGTCCGCTTTTGACCTCTTTTATTTTTGAAAATAGGTTGTATCATACCTGCATAAATAGAAAATATGTTCTATGAAAGAGGCAGCGTATGATGACCCAACCCAATTCCAATTCTCCTGTTCATCCGCTCTCCTCGGGAGGTGCCTGCCCTAACACGGCAGGCACAAACCCTCAGGAGCAAGTGCAAAGCGAACTAGCCAGCGCGCAAATCCGAGCGCTGCTCTCTGATGAGCGCGCGCAACAACCTGATTTTTACCTACATCACTTCAATGCGGATCAGCGTGCCGAGCTGGCTGCAGCAGCGCGTAAGACCTTAGATGACGAAGTGGTCATGCTGCGTACGGCGATTAAAAGCTTTTTCCAGGCGGTGCGCCGCGAAGAAGATGCCGATGCTATCGAGCGCATGGCGGACTCACTCAATTTACTTGGGTTGAGCTGCTCGCGCTTGGGCAATGTGCTCAAGATCAATCAGGCTTTGCAAGGCGCCGCACAAAGCAACGAAAAAGACGCGCTTTATGCTGAGCTTATGGAGCACCTTGCGCTTGAAAACTTTACTGAAGAGGAAGCACATGGATAGCAACGGATTGCATGCTCAAGCCGATACGCTTATCCCGTTTAGTTCTATTCCCATAATGACTGAAACAAGTTTGGATATGACTCGTCCTGCAGAGCTGGTTGAGAAGCAGCGTCCTGAGACGCGCGGCGCGTTCCTGCGCAGTTTACAGCAGGTGGAGCGTTTTGCAGCGGTACTGGGCGGCGCTCAGATGCGTGCCTATCAGCGGCAGGTGGCACAAGCGGTGACCGACTCGGTCTTAACACGGCGTGGGCTTTCGCTGGTGGTCATGTTCCCCCGGCAATCTGGAAAGAACTTTTTGCAAGCGCAGTTAGAGGTTTACTTCCTGGTGCGTTTTGCGCGCATGGGTGCAGAAATGATTAAGTTTTCGCCAACCTTTGAGCCGCAAAGCCTAAACGCTATGCGTCGGCTGGAAACCGCTTTGCAGGCTAACTGGCTGACGCGGGATGCCTGGAAAAAAAGCAGCGGCAATCATTACCGCTTTGGCAATGCGCATCTCACCTTTCTTTCTGCTGCGCCAGGCTCTAACGTGGTTGGTGCTACGGCTGGCACGTTGCTCGAACTGGATGAAGCGCAGGATATTGAGATTGATAAATATGATAAGCAAATCGCGCCGATGGCGGCTTCAACCAATGCTACCCGTGTCTTTTGGGGTACCGCCTGGACGGAGCAGACTTTGCTCGCCCGTGAGCTGCGCCTGGCTGAAGAAGCTCAGGCTCGGGATGGCATCCGGCGAGTCTTCCGCCTCAGCGCAGAGGACGTGCGCGCTGAAGTGCCAGCTTATGGTGCCTTTGTGGATGAGCAAGTGGCTAGGCTTGGCCGCACGCATCCGATGGTGCGCAGCCAATATTTTAGCGAAGAAATCAGCATGGAAGGCGGCTTGTTCCCACCGGCGCGTTTAGGCTTGATGCAAGGCAGCCATCCGGCCCGAGAGTTGCCCGAGCCGGGCAAATCGTATGCGCTGCTGGTGGACCTGGCTGGGGAAGATGAGGCCATGCGCCAGGGTAGGCCTACCGCGTTGGAGCAACCTGAAATGCTGGCTAACCCTGGACGGGATGCCACTGCAATTACTGTTGTAGAGGTGGACCTGCACCTCCAAGCTGATGAATTAGTGGGCAAACCAATCTACAAGATTGTGCAGCGTTACCTTTGGACGGGGGAGAAACACAGCACCCAATATGCCCGCCTCTTGGCGCTTTTGGAGCGCTGGCAGCCTCAGCGCATCGTGGTGGATGCTAGCGGGGTCGGAGCTGGGGTGGCGTCGTTCCTGGCTGACCGCTTTGGCGAGCGCGTGATCCAGCTTCGCTTCACCCAGCAGGTGAAATCCCGCTTAGGCTGGGGCTTTTTGGCGGTGATCGACACCGGCCGCTTTCAGGATCACATGGCTGCAGAAAGCCGCAATGAAGCCGACCGCCTGCAGGCGCTTTTTCGGCGCCAACTTGCGGCGGTGAGCTATCGCGTCAGTAGCAGTCCGGAGCATTTTATCGCTTGGGGCGTGCCAGAGACAGCGCGCGATCCTGAGGGCGGCGGCTTGCTGCATGACGACTTAGTGCTCTCAGCTGCGATGGTGGCAGAACTTGACGCGCAGCCTTGGAGCATCAGCGGTAATACGCCGCTCGTGATCACGGCGGCTGACCCAATCAAAGAAATGGATGGAGGTTTTTAGATGACATATTTCACAACTAATCAGCAATATCCTTTGGGCATAGACCTTTCGGTCTATAACTGCAGCGCCGATGGCCGCCGCCGGCCGAATTTTGACCTGATTGCGGCACACCAGCCAGCTGTTGAGTTCATCGCCATGCGCACGGGGCAATCCTGGGGCTATCGTGACCCAGCTTTTTCGTATTACTTAGCTGAAGCACAGCGTATTGGTGTGTGCATCTTGCCCTATCACGTCGTCTTCCCGGGTGAATCTGCCCGCCGGCAGATGGACAGTTTTCTCAATATCTTGGCAGGCGTGGAAATAGAAAGTGTGCGCTTGGTACTTGATCTGGAGCTGGACCATAGCCAGACGCGGGGGAAAATCACCCAAACGTTGGGCGAGTGCCTGAAAATCTTACAAGCAGAGACTGGCCGGCTGCCGTTGGTTTACTCGCGCGCCAGTTGGGTGAATGAACACCTGAACGTGCGCGGCCTACCTGAGCTGGATTGGTGGCTGGCGCAATACTTAGCTCGGCGCAGTTACCCAGCCTATACCCCTGAATTCCCTTGCCCGCCGCGCCTGCCCGAGGGGGTGAGCGCCTGGCGCATTCATCAGACCGCAGAGCGCGCCCCTGCTATCGGCAGCAGCGGCTGGTATATGGATTACGACCGCTGGAATGGCTCCCGCGCTGAACTGCTGGCTTATTTTGGGCGTGAAGAAAGGCAGCCGGCATTCGTTTGCCCGCTGGATGGTTTGCCTTGCCCGAGAAATAATATTCAACCCAATCAAGCGCTTATAGAGCAACCCGTTGGTATGGAGGTAATTTGAGATGGCAGAAACCCAGCATATTTCCCTATTTAATCTCTTGCGCCGGCAAAACAGCCCAAACACCATGCCCGAAAACGCGCCTGAGCTTAGCCAGCAGGAAGCAGTCAGCCAAGCCTATGCAGTGCCCACGCGCCTGCGCATGAGCCTGCCAGAGGACGATAATACCTTCCTGCTGGGTGCCAGCTCCTTAGGCGATTTACCGCGCGACCGGCACGGCTTTGACCGGCAGCAAGTGATGGCGGATTGCTTAGACGCCTGGCGCTTCAACCCGCTGGCGCGGCGCATTGTAGAACTGACCAGTCAGTATGTCACCGGCGGCGGGATGGCTCCGCGCTGTCCGCACACGGCTACGCAAGCCTTCTTGCGTGAGTTTTGGAATCACCCGCTCAACCGCATGGATGCGCGCCTGGGGGAGCTTTCGGATGAATTAGCCCGCAGCGGTAACCTCTTTTTGCTGCTCTCGACGGATGCCAGCGGCATGTCTTACCTGCGCGTGGTGCCTTCGGCGGATATCGAACGCATCGAGTCCCGCGCAAACGACGTGGAACAGGAAGTGGCGTATTACACTCGACCGGACGCCGAAGGAGAGGTGATGCGCTATCCCGCCTTTGCTCCCTGGCAGGGCACGCCTGATTTGCAGCCTGTGATGCTGCACTATGCCATCAACCGGCCGGCTGGCGCGCAGTGGGGTGAGCCGGATCTGGCACCGGTGCTGCGTTGGCTCTCGCGCTACGCTGCTTGGCTGGAAGACCGCGTGCGCCTCAACCGCTTCCGCAACGCCTTCATGTATGTGGTCAAGGCGCGCTTCGCCAATGAATCCGCTCGCTCTACGCGACAGCTGCAGCTGGCTGCGAACCCGCCTGGGCCTGGCTCAGTGCTCGTAACTGACGAAAACGAGGAGTGGTCTGTGCTTTCGCCGCACTTAGAAGCGCTGGATGCCTCCAGCGACGGGTTGGCAATCAAGAAGATGATAGCCGCTGGTGTCGGTTTACCGCTGCACTTCTTAGCTGAGCCTGAATCCAGCACACGCACCACTGCAGAGGCGGCTGATGGAGCCACCTTGCAGCGCTTTGCGCAACGTCAACGTTTTTTGCAATGGATGCTGGCTGATATGCTGCGTGCTGCCGTTAGCCGCAGGGCGCTGGTGGATACGCGCGTAGATCCGCAGGCTGAGATTCGCATCTTAGCCGGGGATATCTCTGCGAGGGATAACCAATCCTTGGCAGAAGCTGGCAGCAAGGTGGCTGAGGTGGCGCAGGCGCTTTATGCCCAAGGGCTGATTGACCAGGATGAGATGCTGCGCTTGATTTATCGCTTTTTAGGGGAGGGAGGCAGCCATGTAGAAGTTTAAGCAGAGTTTCGCCCAAATTAGAAGACAGGCAAATTTAGGAAATTGACAAGGAAAGGAGCCTTTTATGGAGGAAAACGAACTTGAAACGGAGATCCAACAAGAATATCGCGAGCGCTTGACGTTGGAAGCCCAAGCCCTTAGCCCGGAACGCTTTGAGATCTTAGCCATCACCGCTGGTGCTGCTAATGGCTGGGAGTTCCCGCCGGAGGTGCTGCGCGCGTCGTTAGGGCTGTGGGAAGGCGTGAACTGCTTTGTGGATCACGACTGGACTTCGCGCTCGGTGCGCGATATCGCCGGCATTTTGCGCAAGGTCAGCTGGGACGACGGTGCTCAGGGCATCCGCGCTGAGCTGCATGCCTTCGGACCCTCAGCCGAGCTGCTGACCAAGATTGGCAGGCAAGTGTTGGAGGAGAAAGACGAGCCGGCTGTGCGTGTAGGTTTTTCTGCCGATATATTGTTCAATGGAAAGGACCATCGCGTGGAGAAAATTCTCAAGATTTTCTCGGTGGATCTGGTCTATAACCCGGCGCGCGGCGGGATGTTCCTGCGTGCGCTCAACCAAATTGGCTTATCGCCAAAACTTAAAGGAGATTTACTCATGCAAAATATCAAGGATATTCAAGATGAAACTTTGACTAGCCAGACTGTGTCTGCTACACCAGCGGCAGAGGAGAGCCCAACGCTGCAAGCCCAATTAGCTGAGATGCGCGACCTGCGTAAACAGATGAGCGCTATGGTGCTGGACGCGAGCTTAGCCCAAAGCGCGCTGCCAGCGCCCGTGAGCCAGCGTATCCGCCAGCAATTTCAGGAGCGCACCTTCGCACCCAGCGAGTTGCAGGCTGCCATCCGCGAGGCACGCGGCATGTTGGCTGACCTGGAGAGTGGTAATGCGGTCAAGGGACCCGCGCGCATTGAAGGCATGCTTGCCCCAGAGGAGCGCCTGCAAGCCACCGTGGATGACTTGTTTGGCGTGCCGCGGGAAAAGGGCTCGCAGCACAGCTCTGTGCCGCGCTTGAGCGGCATCCGCGAGCTGTACCTCACGCTCACAGGCGACTACGAGCTGCATGGCGGTTACTACCCTCAGCGGGCACAGCTGGCTACCACCGCTGATTTTAGCGGTCTGGTTAAGAACGCGCTGAACAAGCTGGTGACCAACACTTGGGAAGACCTTGGCAGAGCCGGCTATGACTGGTGGAAAGACATCACCGTGCAGGAACACTTCAACAGCCTGCATGATATCACCGGCACGCTGATTGGCACAGTGGGTGACCTGCCTGTAGTGCCTGAAGGTGGCAGCTACACTGAGCTGGAAGTGGGGGACTCGCCCGAGACCGCCAGCTTCACCAAGTATGGCGGTTATATTCCGCTCACGTTGGAGCTAATCGACCGCGACGAGACGCGTAAACTGCGCGCTTATGCACGGGAACTGGCGACCGCCGGCATGCGCAAGATTTCCAAGCTTGTGGCGCAGATTTTCACAGCTAACGGCGGCGTGGGACCAACGATGGCTGATGGCGGTGCGCTTTTCAACGCCACTGCCGTAACGACAGCTGGCGGGCATGCCAACCTGGGCACCACAGCGCTCAGTGCTAATGCCTGGGATCAAACCTGCCGGAATGTTTACCGCCAGCCGATGCTGATCAAAAACACTGCTCTCCTGCGCGGCACAGGACCAATGTTAGCAGTCAATCCCAAATTCATCCTTGTGCCGCGGGCGCTGCAAAAGACCGCGCTGGAGCTATGCAGCGGAGCGCTCGTGCGCGAGTCCGGCTACGTTTACGATAACGTGCTCAAAGGCAGCGCCGTGCCTGTAGTAGTACCGGATTGGGCGGATGAGACTGACTGGGCGGCGGTTTGTGACCCGCGTGTGGTGCCGGCGATTTTTGTGGGCGAACGCTTTGGGCTTATGCCGGAGATCTTTGTGGCGGGAGATGAACTCTCGCCGGCAGTTTTCACCAATGATGAACATCGCCTGAAGGTGCGCCATTACTTAGCCGTGTGGGTGAATGATTTCCGTCCACTCTATAAGAATAACGTTGCGTAATGATGAAAGGAGCACAAGATGCCAAAGTGGAAAGCTTTACTGAGTTCGCGTAAGTTTTGGGCTGCGCTGATGGGTTTGATTGTGATGGTGATCAAAGCCTGGAAGCCGGATTTCCCCTTGGATGGAGAAACCTTGGCTGGGATTTTCTCCGTGTTGGTGGCGTACATCCTTGGTACCGCGCTGGAAGACGGCTTAGCTGGTCACAAACAATAATCGTGATGAGGGCAGGCAAAAACCTGCCCTCCTTGCGCCAAAATCATAGATAAAGGAGTAACCACAATGGATGACGAACGCCTCAAAGGTATCGTAGAAGCATTAGCTGGCCCGAATGTGCTTAGTTACGCACTCAATGAAAATGGTGTGCTTGTCGTGATTGATCAGACGGGCAGGAAGCGGCGCTATTTACCGGAAGACTACCGGCACATGCTGCCTAAAGCGCATAAAACCGCAAAATTGATAGAAGGAGGCACAAATGAGCAATCTTAGTGAAATTTGCGGTCGGCTGAATGCGCAATTTTTTGACCTGCAAAGCTTGGCAATCCCTACTGGGAGCCAGGAAGAAGCCGTACGGGAAGCTTTGGCTGGGTTAAACGCGTTTCTGGATAAAGACTTTACAGTGGCGGGCTTGGATGGGGCGGTGCTGACAACCCTACCGTCGGATCACGAAGCAGTTTTACTCTTCGGAGCGGCAGCTTTTGCGCTCGATTTCAGCCTGCGTAGTCATTTAGTTCACACCACGAGCAGCACCGTGAGGTCTGAGGATACCTTACGCTTATGGTGTGAGCATTTGAGCCGGCAGTTTGATGCTGGCTTGGATCGTTTGCGTCTGCAAGCATTGCAAGCGAATGGTGCCCTGCCTTATAGCCCTTGGGCATGGGATGAGCCCCACAATATGCGCGAGGTGAGCTAATGACCCAGTTAGCAATTGGCAATCTAATTGACCCGGAAGAAACTGCATGGTTCTACCTCACCGAAGGACCCTTGCCTCCAGGGCTATTGGGTACACGCTATGAGCCAGTAACTTCATCAGATGAGACTGTGACTGAAACTTTGCAGATAAGTTTACGCGGGACGCTGGCAGAACTGCGCGCTGTCATTGCACAGTTAGAGGCGCTTTGCCGGCAAATCGAGCGTTACGAAGTGGAAGGTTTGGGCGCGGCAATTTACTTGCGGGCGATCCCGACAGATAATTTTGAACCGCTTTATTCCCGTTTGCTGCACGCTGAGCTGCACACCATGCCCGGCGCGTCAGCTTTGGAAGAGCATGGCAGTTTGATGCTTGAGTTCATCCTCACACGCCAAAATGCGTTTGATGGCGCTGAACGCCCGCTCACGCTCAGCAACAGCACAGGCTCGGGGCTGACTGTTGCGCTAAAAAACCGCGATGACAGCTTATCTGCTGGCAATGATAATTACTTTTCCGTTCAAACCGATGCGTTGGGAACGGATTTACCGGCACCGCTGAAGCTGCAAGTGACCAATACAGGCAGCTCCCCACTTGCACAGCTTTTAGTAGGTGCTTATCATGCTCCCAACCGACCAGATAAACCTCCACTCGTGCTTGAAGGCGAACATGCTGCTGAGGGGGTAGAAGTGCCGGCTAGTGATGCCTCCAATGGCGCGTATGCACAATTTACACTCGCGCAGGGTGCTTGGCAGGCGTTGGCTAGTTGGCAGCTTGCCCACACTCAGTTAGAAGCCTTAGATGGGCGGCTTTACACGCCTATTCTGCGCTTTTACACGCCGCTTCCGGCAGGGTTGCTGCAATTTCGGGTTGCTTTGAGTTTTCCGGGGCTGCCGCCAGCATTGGGCACCACGCTTTATCAATCCCCAGCAGTAAGCGCAACAGAAGGGCAAGGATATCTGCCGCTTGCACCCTTGCGGCTGCCTTTTGAGGCTAGGCTGCTGAATGTGCAGCCATCTCCGCTGCGCTTTAGCTTGCAGGCGTATGCTCCGGGTTCTGGCAGCCTCACGCTCAAATTGGATGATATCTTCCTGCTGCCGCAAGAGAACTTCACCTGGTTTACCTCTTCAGTTGGTCTGCCTGTCAACGCCTCATTGATCGATGATGCCTTTTTACAAAAAACCTACACCTTAGCCAACGCTAAGGAAATGCACACGCATCATCGCATTGGGGATTATTTTTATCTACCTCCTGGAGAGACCTCCTGGTTTTTCTTTTTCCAGGTGAACCCTGAAGGTTTAGCGCCGATTGATTTACCCATTAATGTGAAGGCATGGTATCGAAAGCGGCGTCGGATTTTGTGAGGCAATGATGAGCCAAGACTTCTTTGTATTTTTACAAGATGGGATTGACGGGCAGTTTTACCAACCAGAGAGGGCGGCACGCGTGCTTGCGCTCTCGTGGAGCGCTTTGGGTGGCTGCGAGCGCGCCGAGTTGGCTGTACCTATTCAACCTGGCAGTTTAAAGTTTTGGCAGGGATTGGTGGGCAAACCTGTGCAAATCTACAACAGGTTTGGCAGCTTGGTTTGGTGGGGCTATGTGCACAGCTTGGCACAGTCGACTGGCAGTTTGCGGGAAGTGTGCTCGTTGGAAAAGATGGCTAACCGCGTGGCGGTTGCTTATACGACGCTTGAACCAAACCCAAGCAGCTATGGCGATCCGCTCCAAACCGCGTGGGCTGAGGATAGCGAGAGTATCGCGCTTTATGGGCAAAAGGACTTGCTGCTGGTGAAAGGCATGATGTCTGAAAGTGCTGCCCTGCAGCTGCGCGATGAAGTCCTCCGGCAGCGGGCTAAGCCAAGTATTCAGCTGCAGCCTAATCTTGTCGCAATGTCAGACGAAAAGCCGAAAATGACCTTGCAAATAGACTGCCGCGGGTGGGCAGAGCAGCTTTCGTGGCGCGTCTATCAGCCGCCGGCTGGAGTGATCGGCAACACGGCTGCGCAGCAAGGCACACAAGCTGTGGGTAACACGACCAGCGCGAGCAAAGTGGCGCAATCTTTCGTGTTTGATGGTGACAACTTTGCGCCTTCGCTGCTGCAAGTGCGAATCCGCCGGCAAGGCAGCCCGAATGACGCCCTGCGTGTTTCAATTCAGTCAGATAATAACGGAGTCCCTAGTGGGGTGGAACTCGCCAGTGCACAGGTGAGCGGCGCTGTGCTCGAAGGTGAGGCTTACCCATGGGTAAGTTTTATCTTTAGCCTTTCCCCGCAGCTTACACCGGGGAAAACATATTGGGTTGTATTTGCCCGCACAGGGACGATTACAGCTAGCGCTTATTACGTCTTAGCCATCGATGAAAAACTTTCCTTTCCTGCTGGTGTGCTGAAAATTAATAATGGCAGTGCTTGGTCTGCGCGCAATCCGTTAGCGGATTTAGTCTTTAAGCTCACAAGTACGGTTCAGACGAGTGCATTGCTCGAGGGGATGCAAGCGGTTTTTGGGCGTGAGCCTTTCAGTGCGTTTAGCGTCCAGTTTGAAAGTGGCATTTACACCACCCCGCTCACATCCCAGCCCAAGCCGGTACAGCAATGGGTAAACGAAATTTTGGCTCTTGGTACGTCTATTGGAGAGGAAATCATTTATACCGTCACGCCACAGCGTGAGTTGATTTTTAGGCTGAAACCTACGCTCGCCGATTCGCCGCCTTATTGGCTCACTGATCAAGGGGAGTTGCGTGATCCAGGTGGTGGAGACTTACTGCCAGGTCACCTGCCGGTGGGCGCTTGGGTGCAAACCAGCCAGCAAGGCGCGATGTTCATCACTGGTGGAGAAATCTGCGCACCAGGTTGGCTGCCAAAGCTCGAAAGCTAAATGTACCTTTTTGAAGTTGAACGGCAGCAGTGAAATAATACCTGCTGTCGTTCAATCGATTAAAATGTAGCATAATCATGAATTAGGAGCTACTCATGCCCAAAGGGACGTTTAATTTTCCTGATAAGTTTTTATGGGGCACAGCCACCGCAGCCCACCAAGTGGAAGGCAACAACACCAATAATGATTTTTGGGCTTGGGAGCAGGTACCTGGGCATATCCTCAATGACGATAAATCTGGAGTGGCGTGCGAATGGTGGGCAGGGCGCTGGCGTGAGGACTTTGACCGCGCGCAAGAAACCTACCAGAATGCCCACCGTCTTTCGGTGGAATGGGCACGCATCCAGCCGGCGCCAGAAATGTGGGACGAGACGGCTTTAGAGCGCTACCGCCAGATGCTGCTGGGGCTTAAAGAACGCGGCATGACTGCGATGGTTACTCTGCATCATTTCACCAACCCGCTGTGGTTAGCCGAAATGGGCGCATGGGAAAACGAGCAAGTGGTGCCGCTCTTTGCAGAGTACACTCGAAAAGTCGTCGAAGCATTGGGGGCACACTGCCAGCTGTGGGTCACGATTAACGAGCCGAACGTCTATATGAGCATGGCTTATCTCCAGGGCGTCTTTCCGCCAGGCAAAAAGGACTTGAAATTAGGAGTGCAAGTGCTGGCGAATATGGCAAAGGCGCATGCTGCAGCTTATGAGGTAATCCACACCTTGCAACCGGAAGCTCAGGTTGGTGCAGCGATCCACTGGCGCGGCTTTACGCCAGGGGACCGCAACCCGATCACGCGAATTTCCGCCAGGCAGCATCATCAGGTGTTCAATCAGGCTTTCTCGCAAAGCTTAGAAACTGGTAAATTTGACACGCCACTGCTCAAGCTGGATATCCCTGAAGCTAAAGGTACCCAGGATTTCATCGGTTTGAACTATTACACCCGGGATTACCTGCGTTTTGCCACCAAACGACGAGCTGAAGGCTACACAGAACGTTTTTATAAGCCCGAAGCTGACCTTTCGGAGCACGGCTTCTTAGCCAATGACCCAGAAGCCTTTAAGCAAGCCATCCGATGGGCAAACCAATTTCACAAACCGATTTACATCACCGAAAATGGCTGTGAGGACTCTCAGGACGATTTTCGGCGGCGATATCTAATCGAGCACATCCATGCAATGTGGCACATGGTCAACTTTAACGCGCCAGTCAAAGGCTACTTCCACTGGACGCTGGTAGATAATTTTGAGTGGGAGCGCGGGTGGAGCCAGCGTTTTGGCTTGTGGGAGCTGGACCCTGTTACGCAGATCCGCACCAAACGCCCGAGCGCTGACCTCTATGCCGAAATTAGCCGTACCGATAGCCTCAGCGCGGAAATGGTGGAAAAGTACGCCCCCGAAATTTATACGAAGATATTCCCTGGATAGAATGCGATCGTTTTCGGCTTGATTCTTGCAACAATTATGATGAATTTATAAGTAAAGGAGCTTGTCATGTTCGTTTATCTATCGAAATTACTTCCGCAACTGATCATGCCCGTGAGCCTTGCGGCTTTGCTGCTTTTCATCACGCTTTTCCTCATCCGCAAACACCCTAAAACAGCACTCTGGTTGGTGCTGATCAGCCTCATTTTGGTTGGGGTGGGTGGCAACGCTTATTTCTCTGCCTACTTTGCCCGCACGTTAGAGTGGCGCCACATGCCGCTGCAAGGAGAGGTGAAAGCCGATGCGATTGTGCTGCTTGGCGGCGGCACCGAGCCGGCAGATGCGCCCCGCACAGGTGTGGAAGTGAATGGCGCCGGGGATCGTGTCCTTTATGCAGCGCAGCTCTACAAATCCGGCGCAGCTCCACTTATTATCCTTTCTGGCGGGAATGTGACTTTCAGCCAAGCACGCGGCAGCACCCCCGCTCAGGAGATGCACGACCTGCTGCTTGCCTTGGGCGTCCCGGAAGAGGCTATGCTGCTGCAAGATAAATCACAAAACACGGCAGAAGATGCTGCCTTCACCAAGCAGATCTTAGTGGAGAAGGGGATTAAAACCGTTATCTTGGTTACCTCAGCCGCGCACATGGAACGCGCGTTGATGCACTTCCAGGATCCGCAGTTTACTTTCATCCCTGCCCCAACAGATTACGCGATCACGCAGCGCTATTGGGATTACCTCATGCGCTGGGATGCCCAAACCATCTTGCTCAACCTGCTGCCTTCGAGCCATGCGCTCAACCTGACCAGCAATACTTTCCATGAATACTTAGGTATGTTCGTTTACCGCCTACAACTTATTTTCTAGATTTATTTCACCCAAAATTAGCTGCCCGTACACCTTGCAGGCAGCTTTTTTGATTGAGAGTCAAACGAGGGTGAAAATTTGAAAATAGCGGCTCACTCAGCAATACGGAGGTAAAACAGGGGGAACAAAAACACTGCTGGGGGCGTTATACCATTGAAGTTGTATAAAAGTGTCCTTTAGAAGGAGGAACGATGAAAACCCTACAAACCATTCTTAGCCTTGGTGTGATCGCAGCTTTTTTGCTGGCTGGATGTTCGCCGGCAGGGCAATCACCTGAGCCAACCCAACCCGAAGAGCCAACGCAGCCGTCAGCCGAGGCACAAGATTTGATCGGGGAAGTGGCTTATAACCTTAACCCGCAAGCGAGTTTGGATCAGATTCAGGCATTAGCTGATGCGCACAATGCTTTTGCACTCGATCTCTATAAACAGTTAGCTGGAGAAGGCGAGAATATTTTTTACTCGCCGTACAGCATCTATATGGCATTGCTCATGACCTACGCCGGTGCTGCTGGTGATACTGCCAGCCAGATGGAGAGCACCTTGCATTTACCATATTCTCAAGAAGAGGTCCACGCCGTGATGAACGCCCTCAACTTGCAGCTGAAGGCGAACAGCATAGTGGATGACAAGCCGGCTTTCACCCTCAATATTGTCAATCAGCTGTGGGGGCAGGCGGGTTACGCGTTCTTGCCGGAATTCCTGAACACGCTTTCACAGAATTACAATGCCGGCTTGAAGACTGTAGACTTTGCTGCCGATCCCGAAGCTGCCCGTGAGCTGATTAACCTCTGGGTTGAAGCCCAAACCAATGAAAAAATCAGAGATTTAATCCCTGAGGGAGTTTTGAATGAACTCACCCGCTTGGTGATTACCAATGCAGTCTACTTTAAGGCAGCTTGGTTGTCTCCATTTGATCCTGCCAACACAAAAAATGGCAGCTTTACTTTACTGGATGGAACGCAAGTGGAAGTGCCTATGATGCATCAAAGTAGCAGCATGCGGGCGTACGTCTCGCAAGATGTGCAAGCTGTAGAGCTGCCCTATGAGGGTGGAACCTACTCTATGGTAGCGCTCATGCCCACGGCAGGCAGCCTGGACACGTTCGAGCAATCCCTTACGGCTGAGAGTCTGCAAGGAATCCTCAACCAATTGGAAAGAGCTTCTGTAACCTTGAGCATGCCAAAGTTCAAATTCGATGCAGCTTTTGCACTGAATGATGCCCTAGAAGGCATGGGCATGACAGATGCCTTTGACCCAATGAAGGCGAATTTCTCTCGGATGGATGGAACGACGAGTCTGTATATTTCATCTGCCCTGCATAAGGCTTTCGTAGACGTCAACGAGGAAGGTACTGAAGCCGCTGCAGCGACTGCAGTCGCCATCGGGCTCACTTCCGCACCAGGGCAGAGCTACACCATCACGCTCGATCACCCCTTCCTATTCCTTATCCGCGATAACGCCACCGGAACCTTGCTCTTCGTTGGCAGGATGGCGGATCCACGCTAGACTTTAGCTTAAACCAAACAGGCTGGAATGTCTTACTTCCAGCCTGTTTGCTTAATTAAACTGCTTTATCCTGCCATCCAAGCAATGGCTACCGTGCCGGGACCCACGTGTGCGCCAATCACTGGGCTGACCTCAGAGCGGAACACTTCATCCGGATGCAAGCGCTCAACCGCAGCAGCCTCGAGCGCGCGGCATTCGTCTTCACACAGGGCATGGAAAGGGGCAATGCACAGGGGCGTCTTGCCGCTTGTGCGCTTTTCGATCAGGTCGAGCATGCGGGAAAGGGCTTTTTTATGTGAAATGACGCTCTCGACGGCTTCGATCTTGCCGCCGCGGATCTCGAGCAGCGGTTTGACGTTGAGTGCAGAGCCTAAAAAGCGCGTGGCGGTGTTGATTCTGCCACCTCTATAGAGATATTCCAGCGTGTTGACGGTGAAATACACCCCAATTTTGGGGTAAGTGGCTTTAGCGAGTTCCAGGATCTCCTGCAGGCTGGCGCCCTGCTCGGCAGCGCGTGCTAAAGTGATGACCATCAAGCCCAGCGCCATGGAGACCAGCTGCGAGTCAAAGACCTCTAAGTTTTCGGGGTTGCCCAGCTCCACTTTTGCCTGCTCGGCAGAGTCGAATGAAGCTGAAATGCCGCTGGAAATGCCAGTATAAAAGACATCATTTCCTGCATCGAGCAGCGGCTTGAAAATTTCCTCAAACTGCCCAACTGTAACTTGGCTGGTAGATGCCATCTCTTTAGAACGTGAAAGCTGAGTGTAAAACTCATGCGCGCTGATATCGACGCCATCGCGGTACTGCTTGCCCTGCCAATTAAGCACAAGTGGCAGAATGGGGAGATGATATTGTTCGACGATTTCTTGAGGTAAGTACGCACTTGAATCAGTAACGATAATGACTTTATTCATTTTTTTCCTTTCCTTGTAATATAGCCTTTTGAGGCGCAATTTTTTGAAAGTACACGCTGGACATTTATCCATTATACTGGATATATGATTGACGGTTGAAGTAGAGTTGTCTCTCTTCCGTGGTCTGTAATGGTTCTCTACGGGCAGGTTATGCATTCTGAAGACCGGCGAGAACAAGAGGTGAGGCAAATTTGAGAGCTTTTGAAAGTAGGACGTAGTAAAAGAGAGTGAATTTCTTCTAAGATAGTGAAAATCTGATCAAAGTCTGAAGGAGATCTTATGGAAACACAAGCAAGTGATATTCACGAAGAAAGCCCATCAAACTCAGCAGCGATTCAACTAGCCGAGCATCGGGAAGGTTTGCGCAAGACCGGCTGGATTTTTCTGCTGGTTTTGGTAGTCGGCATTTTTATGGACCGCATCACCTTCAATCGCCTTTTGGGCGCCCAGTGGGCTATCTTCGTCAACCTGCTGTTGCTCGTGGTCTTTGTTGCTGCTAAGGTAGAGCAGCGTTCGATCCCATGGCAGAGCTATTTGCTGGCTATTCCTATCAGCCTTACCGCGATCCTGACTTACTTTCGCCTGGAACCCTACACCTTGATGGCTCTGGTCGGTTTTTCGCTCGTGGGGTTGGTCTATCTGGCGATTAGCCTGCTCAATGGGCAATGGTTAGTTTACCGGCTGCGCGAGGTGATCGTGCAGGGCTTGCGCCTGATTGGCTCGGCATTCATTGGCTTACCGTTAGCGTTAATTCAGTCTTCCCATCATGAAGAGAGCGAAAGCACGCAGAAGAAATCTAAAGGGAAAGGTTTGGCTATCCTACGCGGTGTGCTGATTGCCATTCCGCTACTGGTCATTTTTGGGCTGCTCTTTTCGGCTGCCGACCCAATCTTCTCGGAGCGGATTTCCGGCGCCTTTTCGTGGCTACGTATTGAGATTACCGATGAATTTGTGGCACAAGTGGTGCTTGTGCTGCTCTTTACTTATTTTGGCTTCGGCGCGCTTTGGCATGCGCTCACCAAGACGCAGCAACCCCAGCCGGTGGAGCCAGACCAGCCACTCGTGCGTCCCTTCTTGGGCATGACGGAAAGCACAATCATCTTGGTGAGCCTGATCGTGCTCTTTGGGGCGTTTGTGCTCGTGCAGGTGCGTTATTTCTTTGGCGGGGGCGCCAATATCAGCGCCGAAGGTTATACCTACGCCGAATATGCGCGCCGCGGTTTTTTTGAGCTTGTGGTGGTTGCGCTCTTCACTTGGTTGGTACATTATGGCTTAGCCTCATTCACTCGGCGCGAAACCCGCCGCGAACGCACCACCTTTACGCTCCTGGGTATTTTACTGCTGCTGCTCACCGGCGTGATCTTGGTCTCAGCCTTTCAACGCCTCAGTCTCTACGAGGCGGCTTACGGCTTTACGCGTGACCGGCTGGTAGCGCATATTTTCATGATCTTTATTGGGCTGGCGCTCGTCGTCTCTATTGTCCTAGAGGTTACCCGCGGGTTCAAGCACATGGCACTGAGTTTGCTGCTGGGCTTGCTGGCTTTCAGCCTGACGCTCACCTTTGTGAATGTGGACGCCACGATTGCCCGCCAAAACATAGAGCATGCCATGGCAGGGTATCCGCTGGACGCCGCTTACTTGGCAGGGATGACCATTTCGGAGGATGCGGTGCCAGAGCTATTTCGTTACTTTGATAGCGGTGAGCTGAACCCAGAGCTCTATGACACGTTGGGTCAAGTCATCACCTGCCGCAAAAGTCGATACTGGGATCAATGGTTTTACGACCGGTTTTGGGCTTCGCAGCATGCTTCACGTGCAAAAGCGCTTGAGCTTTACCTCACTCACGAACAAGCGCTTGATCCATTTGCCTTGATTGGGTATCAGGATGGCGCTGGGTATACCTTCCCGGATGGTAAAGTGATTTGCGTCTATCCCCCAGAAGAATAACTCATAAAGATTTGTCATGGATTCGGCGCAGCCCAGCAGCTGCGCCGAATGCTTTTAGAAGCTCAGCATAAAAAGTTAGGAAAATTTCTACAGCCATTTCGAGTAAGATTAAGGCATGTTTATCCCTACAACTTCTCAAGAAGTCGTTGCCCTGGGCTGGGATCCGCTGGATGTGATCCTGGTGAGCGGCGATACGTATATCGACAGCCCCTACTCAGGTGCTGCTCTCATTGGCAAGCAGCTGATTGTAGCCGGCTACCGTGTGGGTATTATCGCCCAGCCGGAGGTGAACTCGGCAATGGATATTACGCGCTTGGGTGAACCGCGCCTGTTTTGGGGCGTTACGGGCGGAGCGGTGGACTCAATGGTCTCCAATTACACCGCCTTGGGCAAGCCGCGCCGCAGTGATGATTACACCCCCGGCGGCGTCAATAACCGCCGGCCTGACCGAGCGGTCATTGTGTATGCTAACCTCATCCGGCGCTACTTCAAACACACCGTTCCGATTGTTTTGGGCGGGGTGGAAGCGTCCTTACGCCGTGTGGTGCATTACGACTATTGGACCGATTCCTTGCGCCGCTCCATCCTGCTGGATGCTAAAGCTGACTACCTGCTCTATGGCATGGCAGACCTTTCCATCCTTGAACTAGCTCAAGCCTTGCGCGCGGGCGTTGACCCGACTCAAATCCGCGGCTTGTGCTATGCCAGCGCCACCAAACCTGCGGGTTACCTCGAGCTGCCGCCTTATGAAGAGGTGATAGCCGATAAAGACCGCTTTATTGAGATGTTCCATGCTTTTTATCAGAATAATGACCCCATCTGTGCACAGGGGCTGGCGCAGCGCTATGGCAGCCGTTTTGTGGTGCAAAACCCGCCCGCTCGCGCGCTCACCACTCAGGAGATGGATGCTGTATATGCTCTGCCCTTTGAGCACGCCGTGCACCCCTATTACGCCGCGCAGGGCGAGGTGCGGGCTTTAGAGACTATCCGCTTTTCCATCCCCACGCACCGGGGCTGCTATGGCGAGTGTAATTTCTGCGCCATTGCCATGCATGAGGGCAGGCGGGTCACCTGGCGTTCGCAAGAGTCCATTTTGGCTGAGGCGCGCCAAATGCCCGCACGGCAAGGCTTCAAAGGCGTTATCACTGATCTTTCTGGACCGACAGCGAACATGTACGGCTTCGAATGCGCGCTCAAAGCAAGCCGTGGCGCCTGCCCGGAGAAAAGCTGCATCTACCCGCAGGTCTGCCCGTTGTTGGGCTTGACCCACGAGCATCAGCTTGCGCTGCTCAAAGATTTGCGTCAGGTGCCGGGTGTGCGCAAAGTCTTTATCGGCTCTGGCATAAGGCATGATATGGTGATGGCGGATGCCGAATATGGCGAAGCTTACCTGCAGGAGTTGGTGAATTATCACGTCTCTGGGCAGCTCAAGCTAGCGCCTGAGCATTCCCAGCCTGCCGTGCTACGGCGCATGCGCAAGCCCAGTGTGCAAAGCTTGTTGGCTTTCAAGCAGCGCTTTGATTCGCTGAGCAAAGCTGCCGGCAAAAAGCAATTCCTGACCTATTACCTCATCGCGGCTTACCCGGGCTGCACACAAGAGGATATGTTTGCGCTCAAGCGCTTTGCCAGCGAGAAACTGGGCGTCCTGCCTGAGCAAGTGCAGATCTTCACGCCCACGCCTAGCACCTACGCCAGCCTGATGTACTACACCGAAAAAGACCCTTTCACCGGCGAGCACTTATTTGTGGAAAAGAGCCTGACGGGGAAGATGAAGCAGAAAGCTGCTATAACCGGCTGGCAGCGCAAAGCAAAGAGTTCGCAGAAAAGCAAAACCAATCTAAAAACAAGCACTAATCCCCGTGCGAGAAAGAAACACCAAGCATGAACAACCTTACCGCAGCTGACCTAACGGTAATTTTCAACGCCGTGCTTTTTGTCATCCTGCTGGCTGCAGCGATATTGCTGATCAGGCGTATTCGCCAAAGGCGCACCGCGCTAAACCAGCCGGCGAATTCCACGCAAGTGGCGTTTCCCTTCCCACAGCGGCAGGTTGACCGTGAACGTCAAATGCTCCCCACGCAGCCAGAGGAGGAGTTGGACAAGGAGATACGTGAGGCTTTCCGCGATTGGCTCTCGATATACCTTTTGCCGGATGCTGAGCCGGGGAGGACGTTCCTGCGCACTGGCGTAGCGAGGAACTGGATGCGTTACCAGGTAACTGCCACGAGCTTCAGCCAAGCCTTAGCGATGCTCGTTTCTGTGCTCGTAGCGGGCGAAGACCCACAAGCACAAGCGCAGTTTGACCGCATCTTGGCGTTTTGCCTCAGCCACAGCAGTGCGAACGTCCCGGACCTGATGAGCTGGCAGGTCATGCCCGACGTGGTCCCTGGCAGAAGGCTGGATGCAGATCTCAATGCTGAGCCTTGGATTGCTTTTGCCCTTTTGGCAGCTCAAGCTCAGTGGGGTAGATCTGAACGCTTTCAATACGAAATTCTTGCACGCAGACGTCTGGAAGCACTGCTCTCGCTGTATCAACAAGCTGCCCAAACCGAACCCCAGGCGTTAGTTTATTCTCCAACTTTTTACCAACTTTTCGCGCAAGTGACAGGTGACCAAGCCTGGAAAGCGATTGAAATTTCCTTAGCGGCACAAGGCAAAGTGCAATGGAGCGGCACGCACACCATTTTTAATGCTGATAACTCCCATGAAGAGGCTAAAATAGGTTTGAGCATTTTACAGTTAGGCATCGCCGAGCTTGAGCAAGCAGGCAAACCTACTGGAAAATTGACCGGGGAGGTTGAAAAACGCGTGAGGGAATCTGTACTGCAGTTAGCACAGGCAGAGCTTTTAGATGAATCAATGCTCCAAACTGAGCCAGAAGGTTTCACCTCGCTGAGCTTGCTGGCTTGCTGCACGCCGGCTGTGCTTTGTCTGAATGACCAAGCCCTCGTTGACCAACAATGGCAGGCGCTGGTCCTTGCCAAGCCTGGCAGGCATGACCCCATTGGGGCGACCCTGCGGCTGCTGAGCCTTATGCAGCTTTCTGGAAATATCTGGTTTGACCAGGTGGCGTGGAAGGAGCTTCCACCCTTGCCTGAGGTTTAAGTAATCTCAGTTTTGCTTTCTACCTATTGGGATCCGTTACCGCTGCTGACAATCACATCACATTAACCGTGCGTACTTCCACACGTGGCAGCATGGCTTCTACATCGCTGTTTTTCACTGAGGCTAAGGATACGGTGGTGACAGCGACAGCGCTGAAAGCTGCGCCAAGCCGGGCAATTTCGCGCAAATCCATTCCCCGCGCGAACCCATAAGCCATCCCTGCCATAAGGGCGTCTCCAGCGCCCGTCACGTTGCGGATGCTCACTTTGGGTGGCGTTGCCAACATCATCTCCTGCTGAGAAGCCAGGAGCAGCCCTAAACCATCAATCGAGAGAGCTACATATTCAACGCCTAAGCGTAAAAATGGAAGCACAGCGCGCTTGGCATCGTCGTAATTGTGGATAGAAAAGCCTACAAAGTCTTCTGTCTCGCTGATATCAGGATTGACTAAAAACGGAGGATCAGAAAGACCAGCTCTCAAAGCCTCACCATTCGCATCGAAAAAGACCCTTACCCCTTTGTTTTTGAGTAGATGAATGAGCTGAGTGTAAAAATCGGCGGGCACATCTTGCGGCAGGCTACCCGCTGCCACCCAAATGTCCTTCTTGCTGGCATAAGCCTCAGCTTTAGCAAGCAAGGATTGGATAGCATCTTCGGGGATATGTGGACCAGGCTCATTGAGGCGGATATACCATTCACCGCTATCTTCCTGTGCCACGGTATTAATGCGGGTTTCTTCCTCCACCCAGACGAAATCAGTCTTGATCCCTAATTGATTGAGCCCGTGCTGCATCATTCTGCCGGTGCCTCCGCCCACCCAAGCGAGCGCTAACGTTTCTTCATTAAGAATGCGCAGCGCACGGGAGACGTTAAAACCCTTTCCGCCCCAATCGACGCGGACATCATGGGCACGCAGAACTTCGTTAAAGCGTAGCTGTGGCACATGTAAGGTGCGATCAACACTGGGGTTCGGGGTGAGCGTGATGATCATGTCCAAAATTGTACCTTAAAAAGGACCGCGTCTGCGCATTTTGAGCAGACGCGGTACGTAATTTGTTGTTATTCGTGTTGCTTTGGTACTAAAACTCCATTTGCAGAGCAAATTGGCTGTTATAGAGCTCAGCATAGAAGCCGTTTTTAGCCAGCAGCTCATCATGCTTGCCTTGCTCCACAATGTCGCCATCGCGGAGGACCAAGATGCGGTCAGCATTCTTGATGGTGGAAAGGCGGTGGGCGATAATAAAGCTGGTTCTACCGCGCATGAGCTTATCCATTGCTTTCTGAATCAGAATTTCCGTACGGGTATCCACCGAGCTGGTTGCCTCGTCCAGGATCAAAATGGTTGGGTCAGCTAAAACTGCCCTAGCAATGGTGAGTAGCTGCTTTTGACCCGCGGAGATATTGCTGGCTTCCTCATTGAGCACCATCTGGTATCCGCCGGGCAATGTGCGGATGAAGTGATCGGCATAAGCCATATCCGCGGCACGCACCACTTCTTCGTAGGTCGCATCCTCTCGTCCGTAACGAATGTTATCGAAGATCGTGCCATTGAAGAGCCAAGTATCTTGCAGCACCATGCCAAAAATACCGCGCAAATCGTGCCGCCTAAAGCGGATGATATTGGTGCCATCGATGGCTATCTCGCCATCGTCTAATTCATAAAAGCGCATGAGAAGCTTAACCAGCGTAGTTTTCCCAGCGCCGGTAGGACCGACGATTGCAATTTGCTGCCCGGGGTCAACCTCAACTGAGAAATCTTTGATTACCACCGTACCAGGTTCATAACTAAAGCGTACATGGTCGAAGGTTACATTTCCTTGAACATTTTCTGGGATGACCGGATTTTCTGGATCAGGCACTTCTTCAGGCTCGTTGAGGAAATCGAATACCCGTTCAGCAGCGGCAGCCGTTTGCTGCAGGATGTTAGAAATGTTGGCGATTTCCAAAAGGGGCTGCTGGAAAGAGCGCATGTATTGGATAAACGCTTGAATATCGCCAATCATCAAGCGCCCTTGAATGACCTGGTTACCGCCAACAATTGCCACAGCCACATACCCGACGTTACCAATGAAGTGCATAATGGGTCGGATCATGGTCGAGAACAGCTGGGCTTTCCAAGCAGTGTCGTAAAGGGTATCGTTGAGCTGCTTCATGGTGCTAATGCTTTGATCTTCAGCGTTGAAGGCTTTCAGCACCACATGGGCACCATACATTTCTTCCACATGCCCATTGAGATGCCCTAAGTATTCTTGCTGCTTGCGGAAAAACCTTTGAGAGTGGCTGATGACATAGCGGATAATCAGCATGGAAAGCGGGATGATCGTCAATGCAATCAAAGTCAGGGTCACGTTAATCGTCAGCATCATCACCAAAATGCCAATCACGCTGACGATCGAAGTGATGATTTGGGAAAGGCTTTGCTGAAGCGTCTGGCTGATCACATCTACGTCGGTGGTAACCCGTGAAAGCACCTCACCGTGTGTGACATGGTCGAAATAGCGTAACGGTAGGTGATGGATTTTATGTGCAATTTCCTGGCGGAATCGGAAGGTGATATCCGCCGCGATGGTAGTCATGATGAATCCCTGAATTAACTGCAAAGTTGCCGCACTCAAGTAAAGCGCCAAGACGCGCAGCAGGATTGTCCCAATCTCATCGAAGTCAATGCCCCCTTGTCCTCTCACCATGCGAATAACGCCTTCGTATAAGGCGGTGGTAGCCTTCCCTAAGGTGCGTGGACCGAAGATGCTGAAAACAGTTGAGGCAGCTGCAATGAATAAGACCAAGATGATGGTCCATTTATACTTACCAAGATAGCCCAGCAACTGCTGCATAGTCCCTTTAAAATCACGTGCCTTTTCTCCGGGTACAAAGCGAGATCCTGGCCCGCCGCCAAAGCCTTGCCTTTGGACAGGTTTGGTTGGTGAAGGGGCTTTGTTTTGGTTTGTGGTATTTTCTGAGTTTGTTGCATTACTCATAGTAATTCCTCCTTACTCAACTGCGAGCTGGCGATCTCTTGGTAAACCGTGCAGGTTTTCATCAGTTCCTGATGGGTGCCAACGCCGGCAATTCTACCGTTATCCAAAACCAGAATCTGGTCGGAATTTTTGGCTGTGGCTACGCGTTGGGTCACGATAAGGACGGTGCTATTGCCTACCTTTCTGCTGAGTGCACTCCTCAGAGCTGCATCGGTTTTGAAATCGAGCGCTGAAAAGCTGTCATCGAAGATATATATGGGCGGTTTTTTCACCAAGGCGCGTGCTATGGATAAGCGCTGCTTCTGCCCGCCAGAAAAGTTCGTGCCGCCCTGCGCCACTTCAGTTTGTAAGCCATCAGGGTTAGCCATAACGAAATCAATCGCTTGGGCGGTATCCAGGGCATCCATAATTTCTTCTATGGTCGCGTCTGGCTTGGCAAGCCGCATATTGGATTCGATTGTGCCGCTAAAGAGCACGCCTCGTTGCGGGACGTAACCAATTTGGGCTCGTAAATCCTTCAGGGTTACATCGCGGATATCGATGCCGTCTATCAGGATGCTACCTTTGCTGACGTCAAAGAAACGCGGCACCAGGTTCACGAGTGTGGACTTACCGCTGCCAGTGGAGCCAATGATCGAAGTGGTTTCCCCTGGCTTGGCAATAAAGCTAATATCGTGCAAGAGGTCTTCTTCGGCACCTGGGTACCTAAAGTCTACATCATCGAATACGAGCTCTCCACGCACAGGCTGGCTGAACTGCAGCGGATGCGGTGGGTCCTGAATGACGATAGGCGTTTCTAAGATTTCAGCAATGCGCTCACCAGAAACAGATGCCCGTGGCAAGATGATAAACAACATCGCTAAGCTGATAAAGGAGAACATAATCTGCATGGAATATTGCATAAAGGCGATGAGATCCCCAACTTGCAGCGCTGACTGGGCAACCTCATGCGCGCCGACCCAGATGATCAAAATAGAAAGCCCAGACATGATCAAGTTGATAAACGGGAAAATCACACTCAGAACCCTGCCAATATAAACATTTGTGTTGGCTAAATCCCGGTTGGCTTTTTCAAAGCGTTTTTCTTCGTAATCTTCCTTGCGGAAGGCGCGCACAACCATGAGACCGGTGAGGTTTTCGCGGATTACAAGGTTTAGGCGATCAATTAAAGATTGTAAGATCCTAAACTTCGGCATCACCAAAGCAAAAGCGATCATGATCATCCCAGTAAGCACCACCACCGCTAAAGCGATGAGCCACCACATATTGGGGCTTTTATCGATGGCACGGACAACGGCGCCGATGCCCATGATAGGTGCATTCAAAGCCATGCGCATGATCATAAAAATCACGATTTGAATTTGAGCAATGTCGTTAGTAGTTCGCGTGATCAAGGAACTGGTGGAGAAATTATTGAACTCCGCGCTAGAGAAATTTTCTACTTTTTCAAAGACGGCAATACGTGTATCGCGGGCAACGCCGGCTGAAGTGCGCGCGGATAAGTAGCTCACCGAGATCGAGGTGATCACGGAGATAAGCGCCATAAGGATCATCAACCCACCAACGTTCAGAATAAATTTGTTCTGAATTGAGGCTAAGTTGACCCCCAAGACGGAGTACTCTTGGCTGACTGCTTGAACTGCAATTTGGGTAACCATAGAAGGCTCCAAGGCGTCGAGCTGCTTATAAACCGTAGTTTTCAGGGCTTCCAATTGCGCTGGTGGCAATTGAAAGAGCATTGCCTTGAGATCCGTGCCCGGTGGAAGCGATTGAACTTGAGCGGCAAACTCTTGCCCCAAGAGCGTGGCGGCTTGTTCTGGGTTTTGAGAAAGCATATCAATGCCAAAAGTGAGAATCAGTGGTTTAGTCATGGCGACTTCAAGCTGGGTAATCGTAG
The DNA here is from genome assembly GCA_040766895.1 of Anaerolineaceae bacterium. GTDB lineage: Bacteria > Chloroflexota > Anaerolineae > Anaerolineales > Anaerolineaceae > Mesolinea. The sequence goes on from JAXGPR010000003.1 coordinate 36,923, forward strand.
CAGAATCCTTTTGTTGAAGGACGTAAACCGGCTGTAAGGAGACTAATGGGTAGTCTGGTACGTATTTTGCTGCCTCATCGCTGCCCGGTTCTACGAGCTGGTAAGCTGCTAAAGTTAGTGCCTTTTCCTCATCAGATTGGAACAGATTAATTTGGTCCATAGTGCTTTTACGCAAAGCGTCTGGTACTGCGTTTTCGATACCATTTTGTTGGATACCAACATTGATGATCCTGGAGAGGTAATCTGGCAGCGCTAAGTCTGTATTTGCCATGATGTAAAGCAATACGATAGTTAACAGAATGTTTGGCCAATAAGGTTTAATAAACTGAAACAATTTTTTCATACAGTTTCCTCTTCATTGATGTTGCGTATCACGGCTTTATTCCTTAGGGGTGCTTCAGAGGCTATCTTGTCCATCCCCGCATTAAGCAACCGCATCGCAGGAATCAGGGTGTTTTGCTCTTCAGGTGAGAAGGCGTTAACCAACTCTTGCAACCATCTGTGGCGTGCGTGTTGGGCTTCTTTCATTGTCAATAGTCCCTTTTCCGTCAGAGATAGCCGTTTTGTTCGTCGGTCTTGCAGGTCTACTTTGCGGTCGACATAACCGCGTTTTACCAAATGGTCCACCAATTGAGAAACAGCTGCGAGGGTAATACCTAATTTACTCGATAGTGCGTTCATTGAACAGTTAGGGTAGTCCATTAGGAAAAACATCGCATTAACTTGAGAGGCAGAGAGGTTGGCTTGCTGAATATAGGTCATGAAGGCAAAAATCGAGTGTTTCATTGCCTTTTCGGCATATTCGTGTAACAACGCTAAAAGAGTCTCAGACACAATTAACCTCGCTTAATAGTTAAACGGAGTGAACTATATAACTCTTTAGAGCGAATGTCAAGTTTATTTGCAGAGGGTTGGGGTTGGTTTAGGAAAGTTTAAGCAAATTCACAGGAAATTTACCCTGCGCTTTTCCCTGTAACTTCACTGCCCCACAACTTGGAGGCGATAAGTGCTAACCTGGTTATAAAGCTGATCCATAAAGTAGAGCGAGAATGTACCCACTGAAAAAGGGTTTTCGCTTTCATACAACACAAAAGTTTGGTCGCAGCCAATCACCTTATTGTTCGAATCATAGAGCGTGGCAACGACGCGAACATCAGCAAATGGAATTTTACCCGTGTTCTGCACCTGCCCGCTGAGCATGTACCAGTCATTATCTTCATCCCACCCAGCGGTAACTTGGCGGGTTTCAAACGTGCTGGTTGGCTCAGCGCCGACTTCATAACTCAGCTCGGTAAGTTCATAACGTGCATAGGTCCTCGGCTTTTCCAAGTAGAGGTTAAAGCAAGTTTTCTCCCCTGGAGCAAGTGCCGAGATGAAGGGGGATGCATGAATGGTTGTGATTGCTGTGGTTCCATTTGCGGGGTAAAGTAGCGCGGTTACACTGAGATTATGAATCGGGTCCGGGCTGTTGTTGGCGATTTCCCCTACGATATGGAGGATTTCGATTTCCGATTTTTCGATATACATGCTGGAATTATTGAGGATCTTTACTTGCTGTTCATCGCTGCGCAAAGCTAAGGGCAGGAAGATGCGCTCTTCTGGTATGGCTTGTTTGGGGGTAGTAGGTAGGCTGAGCTTTGGGAGTGTAATTTCTGGCTGCACAGTTGCATTGGCATGAAATGGTGCCGCACCGGAGACATATTTGATTGCTCCCGCAATGAGCAGGCTAATTGTCAGTATCAGCACTGCCCTGAGCAGGAAGGCACCGAATGATTTCTTTTTAGGCTGCATAAAAAACACCTCCAGCGAACAGACCTGCTGAAGGTGTTGCAATGATTATGCCAGTAAGATTATTCCCCAAAATTCTCGGCAAATAACTTTTTTAAAGCGTCAATGACCTCTTGCTTTTCTTCACCCTCAGCTTGGATTTTCAGGACATCGCCTTTTTTAGCGGCGAGCAGCATCACCGCGATTAATCCATTGATGGTTACGGGTCCTTTATTCTCCGTTAGGTTTGTAACCGTTACTTTAGCGTTATGGCTGCCAATCGTTTTAGCGAAGAGAGCTGCCGGGCGAGCGTGTAAGCCTGATTCATTCGTTACAGGCAGCACAATCTCGATAACCTCCTCAGTAGGTGCGGCTTCAACCACTTGCTGGGGAGCCGGTTGGTCTTCTTGGCTGGCTTCTGGTTGCAGCTGCTGCTGCTTAGCTAATAAAGCCGACATAGCCTCGCGATAGACCGAATCCAGATCGGAGCCCATGTTAGCTTGCACGCCAGCAGCGATGGCTCCTTCCACAAAAGGCGCCGGGCACAAGCGCACCTGAGTTTTGACCTCTTCATCGAGCATGTCTAAAGCCATTTCGGCGCTTAGGATGGCACTGCCTAAGTCCATCAGCACCAAAGTGCCCTCTGGAGTATAAAGTGCATTGAGCTTTTCCATGATTTCGACGGCATTCGTGCCAATCTCTTGGTGGTCGTCACCAATTCCGGCAGCAACATCAATTTTCACCGAGTCGGAGGGTGCCATTTGGCGCACGAGCTCAGCCACACCGCTAGCTAACTGATAGCTGTGAGAAACCAGAAGGATATTTACCATACAATTGACCTTTCACCTTATCATTTATCCGAGCGCCTTGTTTAGGGCGTTTACTTTTTGCTCTCGGTTGTCTGTTTTTCACCCTTATCTTTGTTAAAAAGAGAGTGAAACCAGTTCATTCCAAAGAAAATCAATAAAATGCTGGCACCAAAAATGAGACCCCATAATATACCTTGGCCCCAATCGCCGCTGCCTTTAATAATCTGATACGCTACCAGCACAGCCAAAGCGAGGCTGATCAATCCCACAGCAATATAACCGCTTTTGCGCTTTATCCAAGGCTCCCGTAAGTTAACCTCTGCGCCCTTAGGGGATTTCTTTTTTGGGCTGGTTTGGGTAGATACAGCTTGTTCTGAACTTGTGGTGGAGATTTTAGAAGTTTTGCGTTTTTGGTTTTGCTTCTTCGAATTTTTTGTGCTCATTTTTATTCCTATTTAAGAGTTAGGGGCGACGTGTTGATCGCGTCGCCCCTAATTTTACTCGCAAACGAACGAAGTATTAGGCTTCTACCCAATCGAAGGAGCGGGTAACCGCTTTCTTCCAACCCTTGTAGAGTTTCTCGCGGGTCTCGGGATCCATCTTGGGGTGCCACTCTTTGTCCTTGCCCCAATTCTCGCGCAATTCGTCCACTTCCTTCCAGAAGCCGACAGCTAAGCCAGCAGCATAGGAAGCACCCAGAGCGGTGGTTTCAGCCACAGTCGGGCGGATAACCGGAACGCCGAGGATGTCAGCTTGGAACTGCATCAAGGTTTCATTGTAGACCATACCGCCATCCACCTTGAGGGCTTTCAGCGGCACACCGCTATCCAGGTTCATGGCATCCAGCACTTCGCGTGTCTGGTAGGCTGTCGCCTCGAGGACGGCACGGGCTAAGTGACCGGCATTGATGTAGCGGGTCAAGCCAACGATAACGCCGCGGGCATCGCTGCGCCAATAAGGCGCGAACAAACCAGAGAAGGCGGGTACAAAGTAAATGCCGCCAGAGTCTTCAACCGTCTTGGCAAGCTCTTCAATATCAGCGGATTTCTTAATCAAACCGAGGTTATCGCGCATCCACTGCACCAACGCACCAGTGATCGCGATGGAGCCTTCCAAGGCGTATACCGCAGGCTGATCGCCAATCTTATAACCAAGGGTCGTCAAAAGACCATTCTTGGATTGGATTGGAGAAGTGCCGGTGTTCATCAGCATAAAGCAGCCAGTGCCATAGGTGTTCTTGGCTTCGCCGGGGTCATAGCAGGTTTGGCCAAACAAAGCAGCCTGTTGGTCGCCCAAGTCACCAGCCACAGGAATACCATCCAAACCGCTGTTCTTGGCATACCCATAAACAGCTGAAGATGGTTTGATATCAGGCAACATCGCGCGCGGAACACCCAGAACCTCAAGCATTTCTGGATCCCAGTCAAGGGTTTCCAGGTTCATCATGAAGGTGCGGGAAGCGTTGGTAACATCGGTGACGTGCACGCCGCCCTTAGGGCCGCCAGTTAGGTTCCAGATGACCCAGGTATCGATATTGCCGAAGAGCACTTCGCCTTTTTCGGCTTTTTCACGCACACCAGGAACGTTATCTAAAATCCATTTGATCTTCATACCGGAGAAGTAGGTTGCCAAGGGCAAGCCCACTTTCAGGCGGAAGCGATCCTGGCCGCCGTCTTTCGCTAACTGATTGCATATCGCATCAGTGCGCGTATCCTGCCAAACGATAGCATTGTAGACGGGTTTTCCGGTTGCCTTTTCCCAGACGACGGTGGTCTCGCGCTGATTGGTGATACCAACAGCTGCGATGTCGCTAATGTCAATGCGTAGTTTATCAAGTGCGCCTTTGATCACGTCTTGAGTGGCTTGCCAGATCTCCAATGGATCATGCTCAACCCAACCGGGTTTCGGATAAATTTGTTTGTGTTCTTTTTGATCGAAGCCTACAACTTCACCCTTATGATTGAAAACCATAAAGCGGGTGCTGGTTGTACCCTGATCGATTGCTGCAACATATTTTGCCATATTTTTTACTCTCCTTTTTATAATTTTTATTTATGTGTATTTTGTTTTGCCCAGGTTTTTGCGGCCGTATCAATTAAGAAATAGGTTGACGTAGCTCCAGGATCTTGATGACCTGCGCTTCTTTCTCCCAAGTAGCTCGCGCGTCCTTTGCGGGCTACCAGAGGAATGGTGGCTAACATGCCTTCGTGTGCAGCTACTGCGGATTTTTGCAGAGCTTCATCAAAAGACAAATTTTGTGCCAAAGCTTCTTTGAGAGCAGCGACAGCCGGCTCGAGGGCATCAACCATGGTTTTATCCCCTGGGACTGCTTTCCCTCTGTTCTGTACGCCTTTTTCAGCTGCTTCAAGAGCATTTGCCCAATCGGCGAGGTCGATTTCTTCCTTGTCGGCAAGGGTTTTACCCAATTCTAAAAATATCGTGGAGTAAAGTGGACCGCCAGCGCCGCCAACCGTCGAGAGAAGCGTCATGCCTACCGTCTTCAGGATTGTGCTAATATCTTTATCTTCCTGAGCCGGCAGTTTGGTCAAAACCGCTTTGAAGCCTCTATTCATGTTGGCGCCGTGATCGGCATCGCCAATTTGAGCATCAAGATCCGTCAGAAAAGCTTCATTTTCGGCGATCACTTGCGCATAAGTTTTAATCCAATTCAGTACATCTTCTTTTGATATAGCCACGGTAAACCTCGATACATTGGGAAAGTCTGGAGAAACTAACATCTCCAGACTTTCCGAAAGTTTATTAGATACCCCAGCGCATACCTGGAGTTAATACGGGTGCATCCCACAGCTTCTTCAGCTCCTCGTCCATCTTGAGCAGCGTGATCGAAGCGCCAGCCATTTCGAGACTGGTAATGTATGGGCCAATCAGATTGCGGACGACCTTGATACCCATTTCCTCGAGCAGCTTGAATGCCTTGCGGTAAACAATATAGAGCTCGATGAGGGGTGTTCCACCCATGCTATTGACGAAGAGCAAAACTTCATCGCCAGCCTTGAAGGGCAGGTCTTCCACAATCGGCTTGAGCAGCATTTCGGTGATTTTATCTGCTGGTTGAATCTTCATACGGGTTCTACCAGGTTCACCGTGAATGCCGATACCGATCTCCATCTCGTCTTCGGGCAGGTCAAAAGTCGGCTTGCCCACGTGCGGGACTGTGCAGGAAGTTAACGCCATGCCCATGCTGCGTCCTTGGCTGTTCACCTTGCGAGCCAAGTCTGCGCATTCTTTGAGCGAACGGCCTTCCTCTGCAGCGGCACCAACGATTTTTTCCATGAGGACGGTGAGGCCAACGCCGCGCCGCCCTGCTGTATAGAGGCTATCTTCTACAGCGACATCATCGTTGACCACAACAGCTTCAACTTCGATGCCTTCTCCGCGAGCGAGGTCAGCAGCCATCTCGAAGTTCATGATATCGCCGGTGTAGTTCTTTACGATGTGCAATACACCAGCGCCGCCATCAACTGTCTTGGTGGCTTCGAGCACCTGATCGGGGGTTGGGCTAGTAAAGACCGCACCTGGGCAGGCGGCATCCAACATACCTTTGCCCACGTATCCACCATGCATTGGCTCATGACCGCTGCCACCACCAGAAACGATGGCGACTTTGCCTTTCACTGGAGCGTCTGCACGATAGATAAAGTTAGGGTCATAGTGGACCTTCACGAGGTCCGGGTGAGCGAGCTCGATACCTTGCAGCTCCTCAAGTACAACATCTTCGGGTTTATTAATGAGTTTTTTCATACCATCAGCCTCCTCATCCGTCCTCAGGTACTTAAGACGGTTCTAAAATTTAGTCTTTCTTTGGCAGGTTCTTGGCTACTAAAATGTCATACAGCCAGAAGCCGATAGGACCAGCGATTGCAGGAACGAGCACCGGCGGGATCAGCCAGTACAAACCATCGAAGAGACCTTGTGTCCCGACGAGGGCGCCGAACAAACGTGGGCCGAGGTCACGGGCAGGGTTAATGGAATAGCCGCTGGGGCCACCCAGTGACAAACCAATTGCCAACACAGTGAAGCCAACGATAAAGCCACCGAGGTTATCCTTCAGACCATTGTTCTTCAGGTCACCACTGGCAGCGATACCCCAGGTCAGAACCATAGTGCCAAAGAGTTCAGCAATACAGGCAGTTAACATGCTGTAGGTACCCGTTGCACCTGAGCTGGCGCCACCCCAGAATGATTGACCAAAGACAGAGCCGGGGCCGGTGGACCACACGTTCGGCATGCCAGCTGCTACTAAGCCATCGCGATAGATGAAATATACAGCAGCAGCGCCCAAGAATGCACCGACCATTTGAGCAAGGATGTAGGGTAAAATCTTCCCTTTGGGGAAGCCGCGGCGTGCAGCCAAGCCAAGTGTTACTGCAGGGTTAAGATGAGCACCAGAAACACCGGCAGAAACATAAACAGCAATAATCACGGCAAAAGCCCAGCCGATGGTTATCGTATTCCAGTTGTAAGCTGTGCCAGCCAAACGAGGGGCAAGACCAACATTTGCAACCACACCATCACCAAGCAGGATCAGGATAAAGGTGCCAAAGATCTCGCCAATTACTTCTTTGCCTAATCTTTTTTCCATAACTATCGAATCTCCTTTTTAATATAAGTTTTTATAAAAATATGGTTATAGTTTGGAACGACGTTGACAAATGGAATTAAATCTTTTTACCACCTCCTTGGGAAACAAAAATCTCGAATGCGCTTAGCCAGAAAGTTTGATAACAACGACCATCATTACATTCGCAGCCCGCCTTGAAGCTGCTGGGCAGCACTGGAATTTGACTAAGTTGTCTTGCATTCTTGCTCAAAACCCACATAAATACACTGCGTCCTTTCGAGCGAATACACTTTTATTTCCAGTTTGGCGGTCTTTATCGCCTTATTAATTTTCTGGAGCGATTCGAGTCGAAAATAATATAACACAATTAATTGCGTGAGTCAATAATATTATACAAACTTAGCACAAATTGACACGCGTTAATCAAAAAAACCGAGTTTTTTCTCTCGCATGTAAGAAAAATTGAAAAATTTGCTTGAATAATTTGGCTAGGAAGAAAGGGAAAAAACAAAAAATGCATAAATCTTGTCAACTCTTGTAGTATAATGTAGCGAGTTCACGTAAAACTCGGAGTCACAGCCTGATCAGAAACATTAGCACTGTTGTGGCTGCCAAGAAGAGTGTGGGACCAAAGATATTTATGAATAAACATCAACAAGTATTATCCTTTCATCTCATAAACTATAAGTCAATGCGTTCATTTTGGCTTTTTATCAAGAAGATTTCACTTTTAGAAAAGATATTAATATAAATACATGTTTTAGGAGGTTGGAGTGCAAGAACAATATGATTACATTATTATAGGAGGGGGTGTAGTCGGCTGTATGGTCGCCCGTTGGCTTTCCCGCTACGAAGGGAAAATCCTGTTGATCGATAAGGCAGCCGATATTGGGATGGGTGTATCCAGCGCAAATACTGCCATCGTGCACGCAGGATATGATCCTTTACCGGGCACTTTAAAAGCTTACATGAACGTGAAAGCCAATCCCATGTGGGATCAGCTTGCCGGCGAATTGAACTTTCCTTTCGAGCGCCGTGGCGATTATGTCGTCGCTATCGGGGACGAGGAACTGCCGCTGGTTGAAAAACTCATGCAACAGGGCAAGCAAAATGGCGTTCCAGGCATGGTCATGCTCAGTGGCGCGGAAGTGCGCCGACGCGAAAAGAACATTAACCCAGAAGTAAGTGGTGCGCTATGGGCTTCCACGGGCGGTATATGCGATCCATTCCAAGTGACCATTGCGGCAGCCGAGAACGCAGTCATGAATGGCGTAACCATCCTGTTGGAAACTGCTTTTGAAGATTTCATCATGGAGGGCAAGCGGATTATTGGGATAAAAACTAACCGGGGTGATTTCCTCAGTCGCTGGGTAATTAACTCAGCTGGCTTATATTCGGATGAGGTTATGCATAAAGCTGGCATCCGCCCAGAGTTTAAAATCACGCCGCGCAAAGGCGAATATTTTATTTTCGATCGCGCGGAAATCACAATCGATAATGTGCTCTTCCCCGTGCCTTCAGCGAAAGGTAAAGGCATCCTCGTTACAACAACACTACACGAGAATACCATCATCGGACCGAATGCCAATGAGATTGAGGACAAAGAGGATACTTCAACCACCAAAGCCGGTCTGGATGAAGTTGCTGCTGGGGCGCTCAAACTCGTACCTTCGCTCAATCTGCGTTACTCGATAGCGAATTTTGCAGGCATCCGCCCAACAGGTAATGCGCCCTGTAAAACCCCTGGAATAAATTATAAAAGTGATTTCATTATTGAAATTCCTGATGAAGTTGAAGGTTTTGTCAATTTAGGCGGCATCGAATCGCCTGGCTTAACCTCCGCACCCGCCATCGCTGCAGAAGTAGTCGATATGCTGCGCGATGCAGGTGAAAAGCTCGTTGAGAAAAAGGAATGGGACCCCATCCGGCCGGCGCGCCCGCGCTTCCGCAATATGTCTCATAAGGACCGCCAGCTGCTGGTAAATATGGATCCGCGGTATGGTCAAGTGATCTGCCGCTGCGAAAATATTACCGAAGGCGAAATCATTGCAGAAATTCATTCACCTGTACCTGCGCGTACCTACGATGCGATCAAACGGCGCACATGGCTTGGCACCGGACGCTGCCAAGGGGGTTTCGATATGCCCCGTGTGGTGAATATCCTTTCGAGAGAGTTAGGTATCTCGCCTTTGGAGGTAACCAAGCGCGGTAAAGGGTCCGAGTTCCTATTCAGAGAAACAAAAGAGGTGGAGGAGTAAGATGGCCCTGAAAAATATTTATGATGTTGTGGTGGTTGGCAGTGGTCCTGGCGGGGTAGCTGCCGCAATTGAAGCCAAAAAGAATGGTGCTGATGATGTTTTGATCATCGAGCGCGATTATGAGTTAGGCGGCATCTTGGTGCAATGTATCCACAATGGATTTGGTTTGGAATTGCTCAAGGAAGACTTGCCCGGACCTGCTTATGCACAGCACTTTATCGAAGAGATGCTTAGCTTAGGCGTCGAGGCTCTGCTAAACACCATGGTGCTGGATATTACCCCAAACCGCCACTTATTTGTCTCCAGTAAAGAGCATGGCTATGTTGAAATTGAAGCACGGGCGATTGTCTTGGCTATGGGCTGCCGTGAACGCACCCGCCCGCAGATCCGCATTCCCGGCATGCGTCCGAATGGCGTCTTTACCGCAGGAACGGCACAGCGCTGGGTGAACGTGGAAGGTTACATGCCAGCAAAAGATGTTGTTATCCTTGGCTCTGGTGATATTGGGATGATTATGGCGCGCCGTCTGACGTTCGAGGGCGCTAAGGTGGAGCGCGTCTTAGAGATTCAATCTTATCTTTCGGGCTTAAGCCGTAACTTAGTGCAATGCCTGCAGGATTACAACATCCCGTTGCAGCTCAATCACACAGTCAAACGCATTATGGGGAAGAATCGCGTTGAGGCGGTGGAAGCTGTGCAAGTGGATGAAAAATGGAACTTCATCCCAGGCACCGAGGAGATTATTCCCTGTGATACGCTGCTGCTATCGGTTGGTTTGATCCCAGAAAATGAACTTTCACGTAAGGCGGGGGTTAAGCTCGACCCGATTACAGGCGGACCGTATGTGGATGAGACCTTCCAGACGAATGTACCCGGCATATTTGCTGCCGGTAACGTGGTGCATGTCTATGATTTGGTTGATTGGGTTTCTGAAGCAGGCTTTGAAGCGGGTAAACGTGCCGCCCAATATGCAATCAGCTTGCGTAATGCAGAGGCGCGTTATATCCCACTAAAAGCTGGCAAGAACGTGCGCTATGTAGTCCCTCACAAGTTGGATAAATCCAGTTTAGCTCAGGAAGATATTCGCTTGCAGATGCGTGTGACCCGACCCATTGAACAGCCAGTATGGATTGAAGTTCATGATGGCGAAAACTTAATCACGCGCAAAGCTGAAAAGTACGTTCGCCCTGGCGAGATGGTTACAGTAGTGCTGAAGACGAAAAATTATTCTGACGTCTCCAAAGCAAACAGTCTGACCATTGATATTAATCCGAGGTAGGAGAGAAAATGGCTGAAGAAGTTAATTTGATTTGTACGGCTTGTCCACAGGGTTGTACCCTGACGGCTGTAATAGAGAATGGTGAGGTCATTGAAGTCCGTGGTTATAACTGCAAAAAAGGGATTGACTACGGCGTTGCTGAAATGACAAATCCTCGCCGTATGGTGGCAACCACGGTTAAGGTAAATAACGGTTTTCACCCGCTGCTTCCAGTTTATACCGAGCGGCCGGTACCCAAACCGCTCATCCCCCAAATATTGGATGAGATCCGCAAGGTTGAAGTGACTGCGCCAGTAAAAATGAAGTCAGTAATAGTCGAAAATGTGCTCGGCACTGGCGTGAACGTATTAGCCAGCCGCGATATGCCCGCAAAACAATAGTCAAAGCAGAACATAACACCAAAAACCCAGCTGAATTTGGCTGGGTTTTTTTATTTGATTTTTTGTTTTAGGAGAGCAAGAAATTAATAATCGCCAGCGGTTGAGCTGCTTTGGGTTTGCCCAGCGGCTTCCTGCGCGATATGAATGCCGGAACTGGTGCCGATGCGTGTGGCGCCTGCGGCTAACATCTTTTGGGCATCTGCGTAGCTGCGCACCCCGCCAGAGGCTTTTACCCCCATGTCGGGCCCAACTACTTTACGCATCAACGTAATATCTTCCACGGTTGCTCCTCCGCCGGCAAAGCCTGTCGATGTCTTGACGAAATCCGCACCGACTTCTTTTGCAATCAAGCAGGCAATTATCTTTTCTTGCTCGCTGAGCACGGCAGTCTCCAGGATAACTTTGACTAAAGCGTCATGCTTATGCGCTAATCGCACAATCTCGCGGATATCGTTCGCCACGTAGGTGTAGTCGCCAGATTTGAGCTTGCCATAATTTATTACCATATCCAGCTCACTTGCACCATCTTGCAACGCTTGGCGTGCCTCGGCAACTTTTGCTGCTGTCACGGGGGATCCCCAGGGGAAGCCGATCACACTAGCCACCTTGATGCTGCCGCCTTGCAATAGCTGAGAACAAAGGGAAACCCAACATGAATTAACGCACACTGCACCAAATTGATATTCCAAAGCTTCCTCGCAGAGCGTTCGGATCTGCTCCTCCGTCGCTTCGGGTTTAAGCAGTGTATGGTCAATCAGCGCGGTAATTGCCAGCCGCGTTGATGCGGCTTGATCAAGGTACTGCAGATCAAGGTCGAGCAAATGCCCCTTGGCATCCAGATAAATGCTTAGCTGGATGTTTTCGTACTGGCCTTTGCGGATGTAGCTTTTATTGTTTTCTGACATATTTTCTCTTCACTTTCTCTATTGCGCATAGATAATGCTAAGTTTATTTTGTTGTGCGTTGATCGATAGGGGTTACCCCGCCTATCTGCTCAGCCTGGAGGACGCAATAAGCATTGTCATCCAAGCGTTCAGTGACCTCATAACCCGTGTATATATCACGTGCTAATACAAACAGCCCATGGCGCGGAGCCATACAAGCGATTGCGCCGTTCTGGCTTAGGCTGTTTTTATGGCTAAGCATGAATTCAAGCAAAGCTTCTGCCAACGCCTGGCTTTCGCTGGGGGCGTAACGGCATAATTCTAGGGATTCAAACGATTTGGTACACTCTAAAACTGCCGGCATGGGTTGTTCTGCGGCACAAAAAGCCATGATATGGCGTGGGTGTGTGTGCACAAATGCTGTAGCTTCCGGGTAAAAGTGCTGTAGGAGCGTAAAATGCGCACGGGCTTCACGTGAGATTTCACCATCCCCTTCTATAATATTACCTTCCAAATCTAAGACTAAAACTTGATCAGGTTTAAGCTGCCAATGCCAACGTGCCCCAGAAAATCTGGGCGTCATGATGATGGTGTTGTCAAGACGGATGCTTAAGTTACCTCCAGTGCTATCAGTGAGGCAGCGGCGGTAAAGCTCTGCTCCAAACTCAGAAATGACCTCACGGGCGGTTATGATTTCCATAAGTCCTCGATTTGAACGGCGACTTTCTATTCACTTTCTACTGGTTTCGTAGAGGGCTCAGCATTGATGATTTCATCTAAGGCTTGGATGGTCTTATCCAGCTCAAAGCCTGTTAGGAAAGGTACGCCGCTAATCTTAGGAATGCCATAGTCGGTGGGGTCGCTGGGAGCAATCTGAACAAGCACGTCGCAGCCAGGTACTGCTTCTTTAAGCTTTCGAAATTCAGCCACTTTGACACTTACATCCCACTTACGTTCAGCGGCAATTTTACGGATTTTCGCGGCAGTAGTTTCTGCTGTTGCCATGCCGGATACACACGAAACTAAAATGACCTTATGAGCCATAATATTCTTCTCCTCGTCCATCTAAAGTTTGAACGGATCTAATCTTCTTCTTCCGCTAACCGTATAAATTCTAACGCATCTAACAGATGTTGGTAAGCCGTGGCAGAATCTACTGCGCTTTTGAGCAATGGAAGGAAGCCTTCCAGTTGAAAAGTACTCACCAGGCGGCTTAGCCAGGTTACTTGCTCATCAGGCTCGAGGATGGAGAGCATAAAAACAATTTCTACTGGCACCGTTTGATCCTCTGTACCCATTTCACCGAAGGTGACAGGATGCGCGAGGATGGCGACCGCTACTGCTGGCTTGAGGACGTGCTCTTTCTCGGTATGCGGCAAGGCGACTGCCACCTCGGCAGTGCGTAAGCCGGTAGGGAATTGGCGCTCCCGATTGAGGACTGCTTGCAGATAGCTCTCGTGCACATAGCCGGCTTGGAAGAGTCGATTAGCTAGCAGCTTCAGCACCTCTTGCCAATCAGCTGCCTCCACGCCAACGAAGATAAGCTCTTGGTGTAAATTGTTAGCGGCTGATGATAAGTGTGATTCTGGTTTATTTTGGTTAGGGCCAATGACCATCTTTTAGACCTTGCCTCGAAAACTATTGACTTTTGGTGTTGAATGTTGTATATATAAGTTAATCCAGTAATCTGGAGGTGGAAGGCAGGAGCCTTCGAAACTGACCCCGAAAGGGGTCTTTTTTATGGAAGCCATTTTTGTCCATATCCATCAATTTCGCCAGATGGACCACGGTAATATTTAGAACACTCAAGAATTTAGGCTATCTTGCCACCAAAATTATTGGGTAAATGTTCGTGGTTATGATAGGCAAGAATTGCCCGATAACTTGGATGAGCAATCAAATCAGCAACTTGTAAACCGGCAATATTATTACTTTTCAACTTCACTTTCAACTGCTGGCTAGCTAGGTATATCGAAAACATTTTCGGTTTGATATATTCTGTCCCATTATTGTAAACTCTCTCGAAAGAATCCTTTAAGCGCCGGTCTTCTTTCCCGCCACGCGATTCTGCCAAGACATCTCCAACAGACCCTTGCTTTTGAAGCCATAACACGTATCTTTCAATAAGGATCTTCAGGCAGTAATGATATGGATCATAACGCCACGTCTGATACCTATTCTTATGCTCCAATTTATCAATTAGAACGCTAATCACTGTATATTCTAGATTAGCCAATAGGGATAAGATATCAGCGTTGAATGCTTCTTCAACAATTGGATCTAGTAGATTGTCAAAAGGCGGCCTCTTATTTACGATTTCTTTACGGTGAAGGATAACTGGTTCATCGGGGTGTGAATTAAAATATTTTTTCTTTAAAGTTTCAACTTCAGGAAAAACAACCTCCTGAACATAAATTAAGTCAAAAATAACACCTGTTAAACTCAAATAACGATGATTAGGGTTGTCAGAAGCTCCCAAATCAGAATTGCCTACTTCATCGATGTACATGCGATATTTCATTAAACCCTCTAAGAAACCATTATCGTATTATCATCCTACAAATTCAATCCAGATGTCCGTGAAAATGCATAGAGCTCGGGTTGGTTACATAGCTAAAATTCGATCCCTTGCATGGCTGAAGCAATGCTTTATCAAGGATCCACTACTTGCATGAAGTACTTACACGATTTGTTCCAATTATAATGCTTAAGCGTTGAGGAAAAGGCTTGCACGATTGTCGTTTATATAGGATAATAGACAAAAGATGTCTATTATCCTATATGAAAACGATGATTCTTTCTTCACTCGATACATTGCCTTACTTTACGCTTGAGTCTGTCCGCCAGCTGCTGGAAGAAGAGAGCATATCCCAACGCAATATCAACACGCTGATCTACCGTTGGATGAAAGCGGGGCAAGTTATCTCTTTAAAGCGTGGCATCTACATGACGCGTCGGTTTTACGAATTACACCGCTCTGATCCTGATTTTGCTCCCATGGTCAGTGCAATATTAATCCCGCAATCTTATGTTTCTTTAGAGTACATCTTACAGCGGAGGGGAATCCTGACAGATATTACATATCCCATCACTGCGGTCACTCTCAAACAGCCTCGGGTTTTTGAAAATTCTTTGGGAATATATACTTACCGTCACATTAAAGAGGAGCTTTATCGGGGCTTTACCTTCTCTGAATATATCGGCATACCGATTGCTATGGCCTCGGTTGCCAAGGCGCTTTTTGATTTCCTTTACTTCCGCCCCAATCTCCTCATCAATCCGACCAGGAATTATTTCTTAGCAGAGGATCTGCGGCTTAATTTGGACGAATTCACCGACAAAGACAAAGAGGAATTCGCTGGCTTTGTTGAGATGAGTAAGAGCACTAAAATGGAGAGGGCGTTGAACAACCTAAGGAAAACAGTATGGCGACCTTGATCCAACTTATGCAGAACCTTCTCGCTCAGAAGGACCCCTTGTTACCTAATGACACCAAACGTGTAATTCTCAAAGAATTTCTTCAAGGATATGCACTGGATTTTCTTTATAATCACCCTGCCTATCGAAGGTTAAATTTTTATGGCGGCACTTGTCTACATGTAATTTACAATCTCAATCGTATGTCTGAAGATCTCGATCTTGATAACAGTAACGAGATCGACTTGAGTAGCCTCGAAAACGATTTGTTGATTTACTTCCGTTCTACTATTGGATATGGAGAAATTGTGGCTAAGACTCAAATTGGAGAAGGAGGAATCCGAAGAACTACTTTGAAGTTTCCCGTGCTTTATTCACTGGGTCTGACGAGATACCCTAACGAATCGCTGTACCTGAAAGTTGAAGTCAGCCAGCATAAGCAAATTTCTATCATACGCCGAACCCCCGTCTTGTTGTATGGCAGAAGTTTTGTCGCTGCCCATTTTTCCTTAGAAACGATGATGGCGGGTAAAATGTTGGCTTGTTTAGATCGCAATTTTCAAACTGGTAAAGTGAGCAGTATTAAAGGCCGGGATTTCTATGATCTCCTGTGGTTTATGCAGCAGCGAATTCAACCTTTAGAAGAAAAACTGGCAAAAGATGGAAAACAGCCTTATACGGTTCAGTCTGCGATGCAAATTCTCAGTGAAAAAATTTCTAAATTGAAAAAAGAGGACTTAGCTGAAGATTTACTACCCTTATTTGAACAACGCACTTTCATTGAAGCTTGGTTAGAGAGCTTCAATGAAAACTTTGGAGAGTACGTTAAGTATTATCTTCAAAAATAGTCTTGTCTCTAAGACAGCAAGGCAAGTGAAGCAAAAAAAGAAATACGATTACCTTTTATAAGATGGCAAACTACAGCGATACAAGGAAAAAAGACAAATGAACGGCTCCCCTTTCCAAGCAACTGCACTGGCGCACCCCAATATCGCCTTGATCAAGTACTGGGGCAACCGCGATGACCAGCTGCGCCTGCCACTGACTGGCTCGCTCTCTATGGCGCTAGACGGTCTGGACACGGTCACGCGTGTCAGCTTCGATCCAGATTTAGCAGCAGACCGTTTCATTCTGAACGGAATGGAACAGTCTGGCGCAGCGCTCCAGCGCGTGGCATCCTTTTTGGATCATGTGCGGCAGTTGGCGGGTCTGAACCGCTTTGCGCAGGTGGAAAGCACCAGTAATTATCCTTCTGGAGCTGGCATTGCCTCATCTGCGGCGGCGTTTGCTGCCTTAGCGGTGGCTGCGAGTAAGGCTGCCGGCTTAGAGCTGAGCGAAGTGGAGCTTTCACGCTTAGCCCGGTTGGGCTCGGGTTCAGCCTGCCGCTCGGTGCCAGGCGGGTTTGCCGAGTGGCTGCCCGGCAGCGGCGATGCGGATTCCTACGCCATTCAGATTGCCCCGCCCGAGCACTGGGATCTGGTGGACTTGATTGTAGTGGTGGACCGCAGCGAGAAGGCGGTCGGCTCGAGCGCTGGGCACAAGCTTGCCAGTACATCACCGTTGCAAGCGCTGCGCGTAGCGGGGGTGCCTGAGCGGCTGGAGCAGTGCCGCACAGCCATCCTTATGCGCGATTTTGAGCGCTTAGCGCAAGTCGTGGAGCTGGATTCGGAGTGGATGCACGCCGTGATGCGTACGAGCAACCCGCCGCTTTACTATTGGACACCCGCTACAGAAGTTGTTATCTGGAATGTGCGCGCCTGGCGAGCTCAGGGCCATGCGGTTTGCGCTACGGTCGATGCGGGACCCAACGTGCACGTGATTGCGCTGGCGCAAGAAGCGGATTGGGCGGAAGCGCAGCTACGCGCTCTGCCGGGAGTGCTGGAGGTGCTCAAGGCGAAGCCGGGCGCCGGGGCGAGGATTATAGAAAATCAAAGTCGATGAAGTTGGTTATTCCACTTTGGGTTAATCCAGCTAATTAGGTTTTCCTAATTTTTCATCAAGATAGCTCTCATTATCATTTATTAATAACAATAACTCATCCAAACCAGTAGTATCCGAGAATAATATTTTTATGATATACTCTTTATATAAGAGTTTATATTTTCTATCTAAGTCTACAAAACGGCAGATTGCCAACAGAATATCAGAACGACCTTGAAGGAGGTTCTTTACATGTCCGCTCAGCGTTCGCCCAAATTCTTCTATCTTATTCTCACCCTGATGATTGTTGTTACTTCAGCCTTTATCGCAGCCGTGCCGGCCCAGGCTGCTGGCATTGGTACCTGGAGCAGCACGGGCAGCATGGCCACGGCGCGTCAATACCACAGTGCCACATTATTGTCAGACGGCAAGGTGCTGGTAGCGGGTGGCGGCAGTAGCAGCGGCATTCTAGCCAGCGCGGAGCTGTATGACCCCGCGGTTGGTACCTGGAGCAGCACCGGCAGCATGGCCACGGCGCGTCATACCCACAGCGCCACACTATTGCCCGATGGCAAGGTGCTGGTAGCGGGTGGCTACGGTAGCAGCGGCTATCTCAGCAGCGCGGAGCTGTATGACCCCACCTCTGGCAGCTGGAGCAGCACGGGCAGCATGGCCACGGCGCGTTATGCCCACAGCGCGACACTACTGCATGACAGCAAGGTGTTGGTTGCGGGTGGTGGCAATGACAGTGGCGCTCTCAGCAGCGCGGAGCTGTATGACCCCGCTTCTGGCACCTGGAGCACCACGGGCAGCATGGCCACGGCGCGTAATCTCCACAGCGCCACATTATTGCCCAGCGGCAAGGTGCTGGTAGCGGGTGGCTCCCGTAGCGTCAACTATCTCAGCAGCGCGGAGCTGTATGACCCCACCTCTGGCAGTTGGAGCAGCACGGGCAGCATGGCCACGGCGCGTCAATACCACAGTGCCACACTGTTGCCCGGCGGCAAGGTACTGGTAGCGGGTGGGTATGGCAGCAGCGGCTATCTCAGCAGCGCGGAGCTGTACGACCCCACATCCGGCAGCTGGAGCAGCACGGGCAGCATGGACACGGCGCGTAATCTCCGCAGCGCCACATTATTGCCCGACGGCACGGTGCTGGTAGCGGGTGGCTATGGTAACAGCGGCTATCTCAGCAGCGCGGAGCTGTACGACCCCGCGGTTGGTACCTGGAGCAGCGCCGGCAGCATGAACTCGGCACGTTATGACCACAGCGCCATACTATTGCCAAACGGCACGGTGCTGGTAGCGGGTGGCAGCAGCGGCAGCAGCATTCTAGCCAGCGCGGAGCTGTACAACGCAAGGATGCAGCTTTTCCTGCCGTTCATCACACGCTAGGCGCGGCAGCAAGCTTATAGCATACATCTGGCTGCTTGTAACGAGACCTGGACGTAAGGCTCGCATATCGGGCTGGCGCAGCAGGTGAAAAGATTAACGTTTATGAAACCCTAATCATGAAGGAGGAGGCTACTGAGATTCGGTAACATTATGCCCTTCGGGTATTATGCCCAGCGGGTATTATCTTTTGACTTGACAGGTAGTTTACTTTGCGAGATCTGCAGTAAATCATAGCAGTTGTGCACTTCCGGAGGGTAATTGCCAAGAAAATTAAAAAGGATCCTTATACAAGGATCCTTTAGCTTGAGTAGTTAATTCAGCGTTTATGCCATGCTGAGCGCCAGGACGGCTTTTTGGGCGTGCAGGCGGTTCTCGGCTTCGTCATAGACGACCGAGTGCGGGCCGTCGATGACCTCATCCGTAATCTCGATGTTTCGATCGGCGGGCAAGGGGTGCATATAGATGGCATCTTCCTTGGCCAGCTGCATGCGGCGCTGATCCATAATCCAACTTTTGTAGGAATCCTGGATGCGTTTGCCTTCAGCGCCGTCCGCAGTGGTTAGCAGTGGACCCCAAGACTTGGCATAGACGATATCTGCGCCTGTGATGCCTTCGTCCATATCGTGCACAATCTCGAAGGACGTGCCGGCCTTTTTAGCTTCGTCGCGGGCTTGCTGCTCAATCTCAGGCATCAGCCGGAATTCCTCGGGGTAAGCAAGCACAACGTCCATGCCAAAGCGTGGCATTTGCAGGATGAGCGACTGTGGCACGGAAATGGGCTTGAGGTAGGACGAAGCATACGCCCAGGAAACCACAATGCGCTTCTTGCGCAGGTCGCGCCCCTTCTTCTCCATGATGGTCATCAAGTCCGCCAGGCATTGGAAGGGATGGTAAATCTCACACTGCATGTTGAAAACAGGCGCGCGAGAGTATTTAGCGACTTCGTTAAGATAGGCATTCCCCACGCCCCAGTCGCAATGGCGGATGGCAATGCCATCAAAGTAACGCCCAAAAATTTCGCCAATCTCTTTAGGGGTATCGCCATGCTTGATTTGGGTGGTTTCGCTCTCGATGAAGGCAGCGTGCCCGCCCAGCTGCGCCATGCCGGCTTCGAAGGAACCGCGCGTGCGTGTGCTGCTGAAGAAAAACAACATAGCGAGGGTCTTATCACGCAGGTAAGCGTGTGGTTCATTGAGGGCACGCTTGCGCTTGAGGTCCCAAGCCACATCCAAAACAGTTTCGACCTCTTCCTTGCTGAAATCCAGGTCGCCGATTAGATCTCGGCCACGTAAATTAGTTTGCATTTATTCTCTCCTATATTAGCCTTATTTTCTTATTCAGAACCTATGATAGGTTTTTACCTGGAACTTGCCCAAACATCAAGAGCATTTCCTACTCCCTAAAGTTACTACAATGTTGGGGTCGAAATTGGTATCCCGCTGCTCTCAAGTTGAAAGAATTTCTCCGGGTAGCAGCGCATAAAACTCTCCTGCTTTTACCACTTCCTCAAGGGGTACATGTTCATTGACCGAGTGAGCAAAAACTTCATCGCCAGGTCCAAATCCAATTGAGGGGATTCCTGCTTTGCCAGCCCAATAGATGCCATTCGTGGAAAAATTCCACTTACCAGCAGGAGCTGCCGCTAATCCGATGAGCTGACGGACTTGTTGACCAGCTTTGATGAGAAGATGGCTTTCATCCAGAGCCCAAGCAGGAAAATACTTCTCCACTGGGAAAACAAAACCCGTATAGGAGGGTTCTGCATACTTAAGAATCTCAACTTTAATTCGCTCGCGTAGTTCCTTTGGAATTAGGTTAGCTACCTGCGCAAGCGCAGCTTCCTTCGTCTCCCCAAAGGTCATGCGGCGGTCGATAAAGAGCGTAGCCTCATCAGGAACAGCGTTAATACTCGGCGTTTTGACGTGCATGTCTGTGGCTGTGATCTTGCCATGACCTAAAAAGGGATCATCGCCGAGCTGCGGCTCTAGGTCTTTCACCCCGGCTATCACTGGAAGAAGCAAGTAAATCGCATTGATGCCTAATTCGTTGGAAGCAGCATGAGCAGATTTCCCCTTTGCTATCACCTGAAGCTCCACCCTGCCTTTATGCCCCCGGTACACCTGCATGCGTGTTGGCTCGCCGATAACGACAAAATCTGGTCGAACCCTAGGATCAACTTCGACAAAAGTATTAGGGGCAATACCATCACACCATTCTTCCATATTGCCAAAATACCAAGCAGTCCAACCCTCCAAAAGGCCAAAATTATGGGCAGCTGCCAAACCATAAATCATCCCTGGAGTGGAACCCTTCTCATCACATGCCCCGCGCGCATAGAGGCAGCCATTCTCCACTTTCCCCTCAAACGGATCCCATTGCCATTGCTGTGGATCCCCAATGCCGACAGTGTCGATATGAGAATCGTAGACTAATACCTTAGATCCATTGCCAATCCGCCCAAGAATGTTACCCATCTTATCGAAGCGCACCTCCGCAAACCCTAATTTTTGCATTTCCGCACCGATGCGCTTGCCTACAGCTTCAATCTGAGAATCCATACTAGGGATTGCACAAATTTCCCGCATAAAATTAATAATCTCTTCGCGGTGAAACTCAATAAATTGGTGAACTTGTGTAGCCTTTTCTTGCGTATTCATCCCAATCCTTCGAAAGTAAGTTTATATTTTTGCTCTAATAAAGGTTATAATCAAATTAGCTTTTAATGTTCCTTTACTAAAAGAAAAGAGGTGGCATGACTATTCTATCATCTATCAGTGAATCTAAAACAATTCCATTTAAAAAGGAAAACCTGAACTGGGGTGTGCTAGGCACCGCGCGCATTGCCGCTAAGGCAGTAATTCCAGCGCTGAAAGCGAGCCGGCACAACCTGGTAACCGCCGTCGCCAGCCGTGACCTGATGCGTGCGCAGCAGTTTGCTCAAGCTAATGCCATTCCGAAAGCTTACGGCAGCTATGATGAGCTGCTCCAGGATGCGAATATTGACGCGGTATACATCCCGCTGCCCAATAGCGAACACACACCCTGGGCAATCAAAGCCATGGAAGCTGGCAAGCACGTCTTAGTGGAAAAACCTTTCGCGGTCAATGCTGACGAAGCACAGCTGATGGTGGCGACTTCACTCGAGCACTCCGTTCTGCTGATGGAAGCTTTCATGTACCGCTACCATTCCCGCTTCGAAGAAATTATGGAAATCGTCCAGGGTGGCAGGTTAGGCCAGTTGCGCTTCATCCAATCCACGTTTAGCTTCCCGCTTACCAACCCCAACGATTACCGCCTTTCTGCGGATCTGGGTGGCGGTGCGCTCTACGACCTGGGCTGCTACTGTGTTAACTTCCAGCGGCTGCTGGTTGGGCACGAACCCCGTCAGGTGCAGGCGTTGAGCTACATGGGCAGCACCAACGTGGACTTGCAGATGTCTGGCACACTCGATTTTGGCGAGCAACTTTTCACCCACTTTGATGTCGCCTTTAACGCTGCCCCCCAGCAATACACGCGCATTATCGGTACGGAAGGCGTTTTGAGCTTCGAAAAATCATTCAACCCTGGTAAAGAGGCTTCGGAAGCCTACCTGCTTAAGGGCAGTGAAACCAAGCGATTTAAGTTCAAACGCGAAGATGCTTACCAAAAGATGGTCGAGCACTTCTACAATGTGGTCGCCAGCAAAGAAGCCCCACGCTTCCCGCTCTCGGATGCAGTCAATAACCTGGTGGTCATGGATGCACTTTTCCAATCAGCAGCCAGTGATGGCACCATTGTTAAATTGATCGCAGCAGATTAGTCGGACGGAGGGATGTGTGACTGAGCAACCAACCAAACCAAAACACAACCATGATAGTTTTAGAAAAATAATCGGGCGTCTCTATCTGCCAACGATCATTCTCATAGCGCTTGTGGTGATCATTGCAATTGGTGTCGGACATGATGTCAGCGGGACCCCGAGTGAGACGAAGCTGGATGAATATTTTAAGTACATTGTAGATTATGCCGCTCTGTTCTGTGAACTAGCTGCGGTTTTTGTGATCTTAGTGGGCACGGTTAAAACCTTGGTTCGATATATTAGATACAGTACAGATGTATCGTTGGTGCGGCAAATGCGCCGTTCAGAAGCGCTGCGCATCGGGTTGGGTCCCCAGCTTAGCCTGAGCTTGGAATTCGCGATGGCATCCGATATCCTGCGTATTGCCCGCTCGCCAAGCTTCTCTGAGATCATCATCTTGCTTGCAATTGTGCTGCTGCGCGTGCTCTTGAACTCCTTCCTCGACTATGAAATCGAGACGATTTGCGAGAAGGAAAATCTCCCCGAGCTGGAGAGCCTCGACCGGGAAAAGTAATCCGACAAAAAGCTTGCAGTATTAAAAAGGACACGCGCGAGCGTGTCCTTTTGTTGTGACAATCACCCTATTTAGGGTGTGGGGGTTGGCGTACGGGTTCGGGTGGCGGTAGCGGTGGGCTGTGGCGTCACCAAGTTCACCGGTATCTTGAGCAGGTCGCCGATGTACAGGTCAGTGTTATCCTCGATGATATCTAAGTTTTGGGTGCGGCGATAGCGGTTGGTCTCGTAGAGAATCTTTTCGACGGTGGTGTTGAAGCGGATCGCCAAGCCTTCTAAGGTGTCGCCGGCGCGCACGATGTAATCGATTATCGTGCCAGGACGGATATCGGTGGGCAGCGGTGTAGCGGTAGGCATCTCCTGCCCTGGGGCTGGTATGAGGATGGTATCGCCCACGTAAATGATGCAGCGGCTGTCCAGGTTATTCAAGTAGAGCAGAACCTCAATATCGGCGTCGAACTTCTCGGCAATCGTCTGGCAATTATCGTCTTCCTGCACCACGTATTCGAACGGCGCGGAGGGGGTGAAGGTGGGCGTGATGGTTGGCGTCTCGGTGATGGTGGGGGTATTCGTGGCGGTATTGGTAGGCGTTACCGGTGTGGGGGTAGCCGTAGAGGTTGGGGTGGGGGTTTTAGTGGCGAACCAGCCGGGGGAGCCTGCCAAGTTGCCTGTAGCCCACATGACCACGAGCACCAGCCCCGCTACGATGAGCAAGCCAGCCAGCACGCTGATGAAGGTATTCCCGCGTTTTTTCTTCTTACGGTAAGAGGAAAGCGAGCTGTAAGATTTTTTCTTAGCCATAATAATATCCTTTCGACTTAAGCGCGTAAGGGATACTTGCAATGCCCTTAATGACTAATTTCGAGTTGTGTCAAGTATACCATTACAGAAAAGATACAAGATTTTCAAGGCTATGAAACACTACTAATCTTTAGACCATAATATTTTTGACCAAGCCTTCGATAGTATCCAGCCAAAAACGGCGGTAGTGATCTGAAGGAAAAGCGCGATCAGATGTGAACAAGGCTAAATGCAATGTGACATTCAAATCTCCATAAGTGAACCGTTTAGGTTGTGCATCCACTTCAAACAATTCTCTGAATCCATCAACTTTATGTTCATATTCTGTGCGCGAGGTTCCTTTGGGGTCGACAAATAGAATATGATAGTCGTTCCCCTTTTGCAACCAGAAGATAAAATCTGGTTTGAAATTAAGCACCTTATTTTCGAAGGGATTGTAATAAGGGATATTGACTTGGTCATAGTTTTCATCCACGCGGCTGAAAAGCCACCAATCAAACCTGTGGAATAGGTTTTCGGTGTTACCGAGATATTTTTCCAGCTTTTTCAGGAATTCAACTTCGCTCCTTACCTTGATGACACTGCGAATGTATTCGATTTTCTCATCCTCAGAGATAATTAAGGGTAAGTAGTAATGGTTGACAAAGTGTTTGAACTCAATTTCTTGGCCTTTGTATCGAAAAGTATCAGCATCTTGTAGGCTTTGGGTTTGGCTAATAATTTCATCAAAACTCATTTGACTAGTTTCATACTTTTCTTTCAACTCGGCAATCTTCTTCGGCTTTTCTTTAAAGTTTCTTAGTCGCTGCTCAAATTCTGTAAAATCTTTCTCTTGGAGAAACACACGTATATGCTTAAAATGATTGATTTCATTTTCTAATTCTTTGAAGCGCTCAAAGTCTTTACCATAGAGAGAGATAAAGCGTAGAAACTGCTGGAACATGACATCCACGTTTTTATAACGAGGTCCATCAGTACGGAAACTATTAACGTCTTGCGCAATGCCTTCGCGCACCAGCTGGATTTCTTTAGGTTTCGCATCGTAGAGCGCCATCAGTACACGGTCATCTCGAATATATTCTAAATAATCTTGTAATACAGCCAAGTTTTCAGCAGAAAGCGCAAATTTTGCCTGCGTCTGAGTTTCTCGGATGGTCTTATCACGCTCTTTGTAAACTGGCACAAGGAGCAGCTTGCCTTCGACGGATGATTGGTTAATATCCAAGCTAATTTCTTGGCTGCCTTTGAGTTGATCCTCGTGGTCGAGCTCCTTAATGACTAGCTCTAAAGCAGGCTTGTTAGTGCCAAATATGAACTCACTCTCTAAGAGCAAAATCTTATTTTTTACTTGTTGGTAAATAGCCTTTTCTTCATCAGTAAGTTCATCTCTTAGAGATAGGTTCCAAAAGCGGCGGCGTTTGCCGGGCAAGGGTTGAATGCGCGCGCCACGCCCTACCGACTGCAAGATGAATTTCTTGGCATCCACCCCTACCCCAATGTTGATGTACATTATTACATTAGGTCGGTTGGAATCCCAGCCTTCATAAAATGAGCGGGACCCCATCAGAATATTAATCTCAGAATCATCCTGGTTCAGGCGTTCAAAGTAACTTTCATCTGTAAAACGATGGTTGATTTCATATCCAGATAATTCTCTGGTAAGCCATTCTGAAACATCACCTATGCGGATTAAGGCAAAAGGGTTATCACTGGTCTTGAGCTTGAAGGCAATTTCTTGCTGCTTAGAAGGCCGTACCAACACTTCAATATCCCCAGGTACATTGGCATTGAATACAGTTTCCAATAAATCTTGCGGGGTAAGTTCTTCTAGGAGTACATCGCTCACGCTCACTTGTACGTCTGTTTCGTAGATGTAAAACGGGCGCCTACCTAACTCGCTGCGCAGCTCGAGGATGGCAGCTTGCCATTGCCGAGGGTTAATTTCACCTTTACCAATGCGCACTAACTCACGAAAAAACAGCTTGAGGTCAGCTTCCTCAGTGTTCACCGAGTTTACCAGCGTCATCAGCAGCGGGCGGTGATAGAGCCGTGCATCTATTTGCCGAACAAGTGCTTCCTGCCGGCGGGCTAAGCAGAGCATCACCAGCGCCTTGAGCACAATCTTTTGTTTGTCACTCTCCGTGAAATCTTCATTCTTACGGAAGGCAGTGGTCTCTTGCTCGAAAACGTAAATGTGTTTGCCATAGCCCCGGCGGATAAATTCGCTGAGGTTGAAGTTATACGCCGTGGTAACAATATCGCGATCATCCGTAAAAGTGGCTGAAAAATTGAATAAAAAGCCGGCACGGGACATGATCGAATAAATCTGCTGGCGCTTAGAGTCCTCGCGGTCGCCTTTATGAGCTTCATCCAAGAGAAGGTACCACTGCCCGTCATTCTCATAACTGCGAAAATCAATTATCTTCTCTTTTTGCTCATCGCTGAGGTTATCGGAACGGTAGTAAAACACATTGCATTCACTCGCTGAAAAAAGGCTGGGCTTGCCGTGTTTAACTTCGTTGTAGTCGCGCAGTTCGTGCATGCGGATTTCCAAACTGCCTGAGGTGTTGAACTCATGCACGTGCTTTTGAAGCTGCTCCAAAAGGTCATCGCGATAGGTGAGGATGAGAATATCATGCGCTGGGATTTCTCCCATACGCATAAGCTGGTGCAAGATTTCGATTAGCTTGACGAGCACCAGCGTTTTGCCGGAGCCCGTTGCCATCCAAAAAGCCATACGATTGATAAAGTTAACAAAGGGGATCACTTCTGAGGGCTGTTTGCCACGCGTTTGCGGGCGTTCTTCCCAAGGGTAATAATCCTTGAGCAGCCGGCTGATGGCGCGCTTTGAGGCAGTGGAATTATCCAAGGGAATATCCAGGTTCTCATCCAAGCCGGCATCCTGATACCAGTGGTAGTAAGCTGCTTTGCGCTCGGTTTCGCTTAGGTTGGGCTGGCTGTAATATTTCCATAGCGCTTTAAGCGCATTCTGCAGCGCGGCTTGCTGATAGTCCCAAAGCTGCTTTTTACGGGAGAAAGTAGCCAAGTCGAAGCTGTTCCAGGCGGGGGGCAGCTTGCTCTCGGGTAGCTGTTCGAGCATCAGTTGAAGTTTAATGCTAGCCATCTTATTGCCACCAAATCATAGGTTTGAGCGTCTGCCAGTCCGGGTCGGTGAGGCTCATTTGCTCGCCATCCTCAAACTCGACGTAATCTGCGGTGATGCGCTTGATCCATTTGCCGCGCAGGTGCGAGAGGGTCTCAGCCAGGTCGATATCCGGATAAAGGCGCTCGGGGTGGAAGTGCACGGTGTTAGTTTCAGCATCGGCTTCCAAGCTCTCGAGCAGCTTGAGATCCGGGCGGAAGACGTAAGAGTGGTAGGGGTCTTGGGAAGGATCATGGAAGAGGTCGGAATCTTCATAGTGCGTACGCCGCAGCACGTCTTCGTATTGCTCTAATTCGAAATATTTGAAGAATCCGCCGCCGTGATAATTCACAGAGTTTGTTATTCCAGTTGGTTCATTTTTTCCATGCCCTGCTAATACTTGTTTCATCCGAAATAATATATCGGTATCAAAATATGGAGCTATTTCTACTCCCAGCCATTTTCTATTAAGCTTTTGGGATACCGCTACAGTTGTTCAATCCGAGGAAGTAATCTAATACTAATCATCTATATTTGAAGTTGATTTTAACGCTTTATTCTCTAATTCAGAGTTTTCAGTTGGAAAATCCCATTTCCTAGCATATCCATAAACATCTGACCATTCTTTAGCATTACGATCTAATTGGTTTCAACATTTGAGGATTTCCATATTCACTTAATCTAATTCTGTTTTGTCTCTCTAACTCAGCAATGATTCTTTCAAGGAAATCTTCGTCCATCTCTCGGTAGTATTTCCTTTCCAAGGATTATTCTGGCTTTAGTTTTTAATTCTCCATTTTCTTTTTTACTATATTCTTTTTTGAATATAAGTTTACTTTTTCAAATGGCACAAGTTCCCAAGATCACCTTCTGTGTCTATATGATCTCCACTCCTCTTCGATTTCTTACATCTGTAATATGCCTTGAATCATTTTGCATTTAAATGTAAAAGTAATCATGCCATTTCTCACAAACTTGTTTCCTTCAGTTTTATAACCGTATATTTGTTCCAATAATTTCGTTTCTAAAATTTTCTTTGCCTAACAATTTCATCTAAACTGACCTGACAATCCAGTTCCCGTTATAATCGCAACGCACAAAAATGCTTCCCTTTTCATTCAGCCAATCTTTTGCTATTCGCAGTCTATTTTCAAGCAGCGTTGCCCAGTTTGCATCCTTATAATTTGTGCGATACATGAATTGGTCAGAAATCATCTAAGTTTAAACGGTGGATCAATGTAAATGGTCTGCACCATTCCTTTGAACTTCGGCAAAATTGTGTTTAATGCCTGATAGTTTTCGCTCTTGATTAGCCAGCCATCCAGGGCAGAATCCAGGTCGTCAAACAATGCCAGAATGTCCAGCTCCAGGTCGGAAAAGTACTTTGTATCGATGGGCAGGTGCTGGTATTGCGGATGCAGCGGCGCGCCGGTCAGGTCTTTCTGAGTGAGCATCTCCAACCTGAAATCCTCGTCAACCATCCCCAGGTCGCACCATTCCTGCACCTGCTGCGGCATGTTGGGGTGTGCCAACAACCGAGCAAATATGTCATTGCGAGGGCGTTCTGTGCCCGAAGCAATCTCCTCTCTCTCAGCAGAAGATTGCTTCGCCCCTGCGGGGCTCGCAATGACAGGAGTGTCGGGGCTCGCAATGACAGGAGTGGTGGGGTTCGCACTGAAAAGCGTGGCAGAGTTTGCAGTGTTAGCCGTTGTGGGGGTCGCAATGACAGGAGTAGCAGAGTTCGCTATGATACGGTCGATAGTCAGCACGTAGTGGCTGTTGCGCACAAACTTGGGCTTGTTCCAAATCTTGACGAGCTCATCCTCAAACTGGCTGATGAAGTCAATCACCTTGTAGGCAATCGATTTGAGCGCTTGCAGCTGCGCCAAACGCTGCTCCGACCACACGTTTTGCCCCTCAAACAAGTATTGATACATCCACAGGTCGAATTGCTCGCGTAAGAAGGCGCGGGCGTCTTTATTGATAAAGAAATCCACCTCCGATTGCTTCTCAAAGACGCGGAAAGCCTTATTGAGGGTCTCTTCCGAAAGCTCCACACCCTCTTTCTTGAGCGCCTTGAGGATATCCTCCTGTTTGGTGATGCGTCCGCGTTCGGAATAACCTACTTCGAAGACGAGCGTGCCATCGGCGCGCTTTTCGCGGTAGCTGAAGATTACTTCGCGCTTTTCATTGGCGCGCTTGAGCTCCAGGGCGCTGGCATCGAACCAAAACTTGACGTCATCCACCTCTACCGCTAAGCTCTTGAACAGGCGGTCGGTCTTGACGTAGTAGAGCATATGCGTTTTCCAGAAAAGCACTACATCGCGATCGTCGGTGTAGACTTTCTCGTAGATATTTTGATGCAAAGGTGTGTAGCGGAAGTAAATCGAGCCGCTCTCGCTAAAATAGCGCTGGAAGAAGGAGTAAAGCTTATCAAAGAGCTCCTCGCGGAAATCAGGGAAGTCCTTGACCGCCTCATCGATATCTTTTTTGAGCTGTGGGAAGACGCCCTCTCGGTAATAACGGGACTTGATGCGCATCAGATTGATGTACCCTGACTCGCCTTCGATTTTGGCACCGATGAAAATGTCGTTGAGGGCGTCGAAAAACTGCTGTTCGTGGTAATCCTTAACGGTCATAAAAAGCTCCTCCCAAGCGTGTTACAGTTTATTCTACTTTATAAATAGAAAGCCCGGAAACCAAATCCCGGGCTTTTATTGTCTTCTTACACGCATTCGCGTTGGTGCACCTGGCGGACGTACTTCTGCAGGTACTGCCCCGTATACGAAGCCGGGCTGCCGCAGAGCTGCTCTGGGGTGCCCTCCGCCACCAGCTCGCCGCCCTTCTCGCCGCCCTCAGGTCCCAGGTCGATGATCCAATCCGCCACCTTGATGATATCCAGGTTGTGCTCGATGACGACCACCGTGTTGCCGGCATCCACCAGCGACTGCAGCACCTCGATCAGGCGGTGCACATCGGCGGCATGCAAGCCCACCGAAGGCTCATCCAGCACATACAGCGTGCTGCCCGTGGCGCGGCGCGAGAGCTCCTTGGCTAACTTGACGCGCTGTGCCTCACCGCCGGAGAGCGTGGGCGCCGATTGACCTAAGCGGATATAGCCCAAACCCACGGCTTGCAGCGTTTCCAGCCGGCGGGTAATGCGCGGGAAAGCGGAGAAAAGCTCCAGGGCTTGGTCCACCGTCAGGTCGAGCACATCCGCGATGTTGAGGTCCTTGAAGCGCACTTGCAGGGTTTCGTGGTTGTAGCGCTTGCCGTGGCACACCTCGCAGGGGACGTAGACATCCGGCAGGAATTGCATCTCGATGCGCAGCTCGCCCTGGCCCTGGCAAGCTTCGCAGCGCCCGCCCTTCACGTTGAAGGAAAAGCGCCCTTTGGTATAGCCACGCATTTTGGCTTCTGGCATGCTGGCAAACAGGTCGCGGATATCATCGAAGGCGCCCGTGTAGGTGGCGGGGTTCGAGCGCGGCGTGCGCCCGATGGGGGATTGATCGATGTTGATGATCTTATCCAGGTTTTCGGTGCCCTCGATGCGCTGGTAAGCGCCGGCTTGGGTGTGCGCGCCCATCAGCTGGCGGGCTAGAGCGTTATAAAGTACATCCACCAGCAGGGTAGACTTGCCCGAACCCGAGACGCCCGTGATGCAAACGAACTTACCCAAGGGGATATCTACCGTGAGGTTCTTAAGGTTATTGGCAGCCGCACCGATGATGCGCAGATATTTGCCGTTACCCGGGCGGCGCTGCTTGGGGACGGGGACGACGAGCCGCCCAGAGAGGTATGCACCGGTCAGGCTCTCGGGCACCTGCTGGATTTGCTCGGGTGTGCCCTGGGCAATCACCTGACCGCCGTGCTCGCCCGCGCCGGGGCCAAGATCGACTACCCAGTCAGCGCTGCGGATGGTTTCGTCATCGTGCTCTACCACCAGAACAGTGTTGCCCAAGTCGCGCAAGCCCTCCAACGTCTTGAGCAGGCGGCGCGTATCGCGCGGGTGCAGCCCGATGGAAGGTTCGTCGAGCACATACAGCACGCCCATCAGGCGCGAGCCAACCTGCGTGGCAAGCCGGATGCGCTGCGCCTCGCCGCCGGAAAGTGTGCTCGCGGAGCGCTGCAAAGTGAGATAGTCCAGCCCCACATCCACCAAGAAGCCTAAGCGCGAGGTAATCTCCTTGAAGATGCGCTCGGCGATGGCTTTTTCACGCGTAGTGAGCGGTGAGTCGGTGGAGGAAGCCAGCCGATTGATCCAGGTGAGGGTTTTATTGACGGGCCACTCGGTCACGTCGATGATGTTAAAGCCATCCACGGTGACGGCTAAAGCTTCCTTGCGCAGGCGCTTACCGCCGCACTCTGGGCAGGGCTTTTCGCCCATAAATTCGGCAATGCGCATGCGGATATATTCAGATTGGGTCTCGCGGTAGCGGCGCTGCAGGTTGTTGATCACGCCTTCAAAAGGGGTGTAGAAGACTGACTCGTGGCCGTTATGCCGCGTGTACTCCACTGGGATTTCTTTGCCCTGCGTGCCGTAGAGTACGAGGTTCAGCTGAGCTTTGGTCAGCTTGCTGACGGGCTGGTCCAGGTCGATATGGGCACTTTTAGCCAGGGATTCGAGCATTTGCCAGTAGTAGCCACCTTCCTCACGCGGTCCAGACCATTCTAGTGCTGCGATGGCGCCATCCCGCAGCGAGATGCTTTTATCGGGGATGAGCAAGTCTGGGTCGATTTCCTGCATAGTGCCCAAGCCTTGGCAGGTGGGGCAGGCGCCGTGGGGCGTGTTGAAGGAAAACGTACGCGGCTCGATTTCGATCAGGATGGAGCCGTGTTCCGGGCAGGCTAAGTTCTCCGAAAATTGGATATCTTCGGGTGGATCGCTGCTCAGGTTTTGCACCGTCACGTATCCATCCCCATAGCGCAGCGCCGTCTCGACGGAGTCGGTTAGGCGTGAGCGTTGGGCTTTCTCATCTGCTTCGTTTTCGGGGTGGGAGACGACCACACGGTCGACGACTGCCTCGATGGTGTGCTTTTTGTAGCGGTCCAGCTTGATTTCTTCATCTAAGCTAAAGACGTTGCCATCCACGCGTGCGCGCGCAAAACCGGACTTGCTGATGTCCTCGAAGACCGCTTGGTAAGTGCCCTTGCGCTCACGCACCACCGGGGAGAGAATCAGCAGGCGGCTGCCTTCAGGTAAGCCTAAGATCGCATTGACAATTTCTTCGGCGGATTGCTTTTGTACCGGCCGTCCGCAAACAGGGCAGTGCGGGATGCCCACGCGGGCAAAGAGCAAACGCAAGTAGTCATAAATTTCGGTAACTGTGCCCACGGTTGAGCGTGGGTTGTGCGTGGTGCCTTTTTGGTCGATGGAAACCGCCGGCGAGAGCCCTTCGATGGCGTCCACATCAGGTTTGTTCATCTGTCCGAGGAATTGGCGGGCATAGGAAGAAAGTGACTCCACATAACGGCGCTGGCCCTCGGCAAAGATAGTATCGAACGCCAAGGAAGACTTACCGGAACCGGAGAGTCCGGTGAGCACAACAAGTTTGTCGCGCGGGATCTCGACGGTAATGTTTTTGAGGTTATGTTCGCGTGCGCCGATGACGCGCAGGTTTTCTTGAGGCATAAAATCCTTCTAGAATGGTATATTTGTTCTATTAGAGCAGTGCAAACTATAATTATATACAGAATCTCATAGAATTTTGCTTGCAGGCTGGACAAAATTGTCGCTGCGAGAGCCGGGTTCCCTTTGTTCTCGCCGGTCTCCGAGTGCGCAGCCTACCCGTAGGGTACCGAGCGAGTGGTTTTGACCGCAGGTCTCCGCATTTGTATCATTATTGATTGACGATTGTGATAATCGGATAATCAGAACGGGGTCATACAAACCTATTTGTGATTATTACAACTTAGCTGCGAATGAGTAAAATTAGATACTTTTCATCGAGGAGAATTATATGAATGATCATTCCCTTAAGCCTGTTTTACAGAAGCTATTAGCCTTTTGGCTCGCCTTTATTGCCTTGCATTTTGCCTATGATTTCTTTCCTTCGCCGTTTTTAGCTGTTTTTTCTGGCACCAGTGAAGCCGTTGCACAGCACATCAAAATGTCCTACTTTGCCTACACCTTTGTGAGCCTGGTGGAATATCTCGTTCGTCGAGTCCAACCTGAACAGAGGCTGCAATTTTTAGATTCACGCTTGCTTTCGGTCTGGATTGTCTCCCTTGCTACCTTCCTTTGGTATATTGTGCCTGCCATTCGCGGGGAAGGGATGCCAACAACGGGGCTGGAGGTGCTGTATGCCAACGTGGTCTTACTGCTGGTCGGCTTCGGGACGTTGTTGATTGAACGCGATCTGAGTGATATAAAACTTTCCAAAGCCAGCCGCACGGCGATGATCATTTTTTATATTCTCTTAGGCGTCATTTTGGTGATAAGCAGTTTTCGTGTTCCCTGGGGCGGCTTCTGGGAGATGTAGACAGTCTGTTTATCTTTTTTGCACGCAATTGGTCAGGATTTTACCTTGTCCAATTGCGTGCAAGATTAGCGTTGATTTTCTGGCTGAGGGCTCTCTGGAAATCAGATTCTTCCGCGAATACCCACTATTCTTCCAAAGTTCGCTTGCTAATACCCTTGCCCAGCTCAATACCGCGCTGGTAAGCTGCCCATATCGCGCGCGAGATCGCCGTGCGAAAGCCAGCTTTCTCGAGGTAGTACAACGCCTCTGCGGAGGTACCTCCGGGCGAGGTGACGTCATCCCGCAATTCCGCAGGATGCCCATGGCTCTGCACGTAAAACTCTGTACTTCCGCGCAAGGTTTGCACCACCAGCTGCTCCGCGATGCGCCGTGGGAAGCCCATGTGGACGCCAGCGTCGATCATTGCTTCCATAAATAAGAATACATAAGCTGGACCGGTGCCTGAGAGTGCCGTAGCCATATCCAGATAGGCTTCATCAGCCACAAAAATCTCCTCACCAAAGGTGCGCATAATTTGAGCGGCTGTTTGCTGTTGCGCCTCATCGACATCTGCAGCTTTAGTCCACACCGTGATTCCTAAACCTATGCGGGCAGGCGTATTGGGCATAGCGCGCACGATGCAGCGTGTGGCTAACTTCTGTTCCAGCACGGAAATCGGCACACCGGCGAGGATAGAAATCACCAGTTTCCCCGAGGATAAATTGCCCTTTAAAGTTTGGGTGGCTTCATCCAGGCGCTGAGGTTTCACTGCTAGGATAACGATATCTGCGGCATTGGCTGCGGCTTGGTTGTCGGAAAATGTCCGCACACCAAGCTCTGAAGCCAGCTGGTTTAACCGGTCAGTGTTTGGACCAGCCATGGCTATCTGCTTGGGTGGCAGATTTCCGGTGCGAATCAGGCTTAAAGCAAGTGTTTTCCCCATCACACCTGGGCCGATAATCGCGATGTTCTTTTCTTGCAGCATTAAAACCTCCTATGATTGCACGCTTTTACTGGAATTGGATTACCCAGGATGTTGACAACCATTCATTGAAGTTTATCTTAGGCATGTTGTCAGCACTAATCATAGGGTACCACAAAATGATGATTTTATTGGGTAGATTTAATTTGAGTTTTCCGAATGATGTTTATAGAAAGCTTCCACGCCACGCGAAACAAAATAGACCAGCAAGCCAGCTAATCCGCTAAAGATGCAGAAGGCGGTCATGCCCCGGCTGGTAAAAACGTCCATACGGGTGCCCTGAACAAAAGGCCAAAAAGGGCTCATATCCGGATAGATTAGTCCATCAAGGAGCACATGGCTTAACCCCCCTACTAAGCCGCTCCACCAAGCAGTCTTCCAGCTGATGTGCAAGCGTGGCTTACCTTTCTTCCGGAATAGATTGAGCAGCCCTTCAGCGAGGGGTTTGCCTGAGGCTGCAGCAACTGCTCCAAGCACTGCGGCGCCCACGAAGGTGTGCGTCACGCCGTGAGTTTGACCTTCATGAGTGAGGACAACTACGAGTGGTTGCAGGTCGACCAGAATTTGCGCCCAGCCGAAGATGATCAGGCTGAACTTATCTTGGGCAATGGCTTTGACCGCCATGCCTGGACCCATGTGCAAAGGTGTGAAAGGCATTCGGTTTCCTTTAATTCGTCAGAAATTAAGGCTTTTAACCAATCAAAACTTTGAGCTTGCTATTTTTGAGGCTTCGGGTCAGCTGTGACGGGATCCGCCGGGCTAAAGGCGGGCAGCTCAGGCTTAGCTGCGGGCGTTGATTGCCGGCTATGATTGAGAAACCCCGTAGCAGCAAACCCAAACAGGGTCGGCAACCAAAAGCATAACAAACGGTAAGCTAAAATGACTACTACGCTAATTTCTGAGGGGACACCCAAACTGGTTTGAATCGCAGCCATGGTAGCTTCCACCACACCGATGCCGCCGGGGAAAATGAAAGCAATTTTAGCGAGCAGATAGGGCAGCCCATAGCTGGCAAAAAGCACACCTAATTTAATGTTATAGCCAGCTGCAACAAATATGAGATACATCGCGAAGAGGTCAAAGAGCGTATAACAAAAAGCACCTAAAAAAGGCTTTCTCCAGTTGCCCCGCCCCATTTCCTTCCAGGAAAAGATAAGATTGTCGAGCATTTCCTGCGTCTTTTGTGGATCGTATGGTTTTTTACGAATTTTGTTCCAATGCCAGAGCGTCCAGTTGATGACTTTATAAGTGAACTTCGGAAAAACCAACACCAGCAGGGAGCCGAAGGTTATGAACATTAATAAGAATAGGAAAATAAGGTATTGGACCAGCTGACCGTTGGTGAGCTGCCCGATGATGCCTAAGTACACCAGCCCGACGACGGCGATGAGGGCAATGGACATATTCAACAGCATCGAAGGGAGCAGCCCAGAAATCGTGGCGGTGCCATTATCCTCTGTTTCGCGCTTTACCGAGCTGAAAATTGAGCCCGCCAGGGTGACCCAACCGCCCGCTACTAATCCGACGCTGGTAGCCGACATGACGATTAGCGTGGACTTGGGCACTGAGAGCTGCTGCTTGCGGCTTGCCACAATCGCATGGATGCAATACCCATAGCTGAGGTAGCTGAAGATTATAGAGAGGGCGGCTAAACCCACCGCCCACCAGGTCATCGTCTTAACGACGGACCAAGCCTCCGTGAAATTGGAGATCTGCGGGAGCAGCAGATTGACCGCTAACCCCAACACAATCAGAATGATAATGAACCGCCAAGTCTTCTTTTTGGTCGGGGGCGCTTGTTCTTCGAGGTTTGCCATAGTTGTGTATAAGATCTAGCTTTGTCCCTAAGTATACTTTATTCCTCTCACCATCATCGAGAGGTGATGCCTCTCTGGATGTGTAAGGGCTGGCTTACCGTAGATAAGCCGGCGGGTTAGTGTGGCGAGATTGTAACACACAGAAAATTAGTGCGGATGAAGGGTTTCTCTCAGGTAAAATATAAAAAGAAGTCCTTAATGATGGGAGAAGCAAATTATGAAGAGTTATCGGGAAGAAATTATGATGTACCTACCCACGCGACGTGGGTTTGTCAATATCACGCCACAGGTGGAGCAGGCAGTGCGGGAAAGCGGCATTCAAGAAGGCTTGGTGTTGGTGAACCCGATGCACATTACCGCTTCGGTATTCATTAATGATGATGAAACAGGTTTGCACCACGATTACGAGGTCTGGTTGGAACGCATCGCACCCCATGCGCCTATCAGCCAATATGAACATAACCGCACCGGTGAAGATAATGCTGATGCGCATATCAAACGCCAGATTATGGGCAGGGAGGTTGTTGTGGCGCTCACAGCCGGGAAGCTCGACTTGGGCACCTGGGAGCAGATATTTTATGGCGAGTTTGACGGCAGACGTCGCAAACGCGTGTTGATTAAGATTATTGGCGAATAAACGCAAAAAGTCACGCTCCAATCTACACAATTGCGACAAAACTTGTATAATAAAGGCTATAATAAAAGTCGTAAAACGCGCGATTTGCTTGGAGCAAATAACAAACCTTCAAGCACCATGCTCAAAATTGATTGACCCCACAATGGGAGATTAGTTCAAAGAAAAGAGGAAAATATGACCATTGCAATTTCAACCAAAACCCCTGTTGAATTACCTCAACTTCCTTTTGCAGAAAACGCCCTTGACCCGGTTATTACTGCAAACACCCTTAGTTTCCATTATGGCAAGCACCACAAAGCCTATGTCGATAACACCCTCAAACTAATTGCCGGCACCGAGCTGGAAGGCAAACCGCTGGAAGAGATCGTTGCTGCAGCGAATAAAGAGGGCAAAACTGGTCTATTCAATAACGCTGCGCAAGCCTGGAACCATGACTTTTACTGGACCAGCTTAGCAGCCACTGGCAGCGTTGCACTCCCTGCGGAGCTGAAGGCATTGCTTGAGGCTAACTTTGGCAGCGTGGACGACTTCAAGAAGCAATTCACCACGGCTGCCGTTGGTCAATTTGGCAGCGGCTGGGCTTGGCTGGTTATGGAGAACAGCAAACTTGCTATCGTGACCACTAGCAATGCTGGTGTGCCTTGGTTGGATGGCAAGAAGCCGCTCTTCACTGTGGACGTGTGGGAACACGCCTACTACCTAGACTATCAAAACCGCCGCCAGGCTTACGTGGAAGCCGTGCTGGATAAATTAATTAATTGGGATTTTGCTTTACAAAACGCTAAGGCATAACCGTCGAAGAACGAAGAATCAAAAAAGCTGCCATAGGGCGTAAGATACTACCGGCAGCTTTTTTGTTTACCAACTCCAGACATAAATTTTATTTGGAGTAAGTTTAATCAAAGTATTTTGTGGATCGTTGATCCAATCCTGATAAATAGGCTCCGAAACGTGGTCAGCCCCAACGTAACGGCTGTAGATCCAGGTAAACTGGCGCTTTAACAGTTCTACTGGTTCATGCAGAAGTACTGCTTTGCCTTCCAAAATTACCGCTTGTGTTTTACCTTCTGGGGAAACCTCATCGATGGCAACGCTGATTAAAGGGTTTTCTTGCAAGTCTTTGACCTTTCGGGTATCTGCGTAGGCACTAATCCACAGCGTGTTCCCATCCCAAGCATACCAAACCGGGACAACATGCGGCTGACCAATTTTATTTGCGGTAGCCATGCGGGCAATGCGAGGCTCTGCTAAGAAGGTATTGACAAAGTCGCGTTTCTTTGGAGGTAGCGCTTCCATTTAATACTCACCTTTTCTTCTATGTGTTCCTTCCTGTTATTTCTTTTATGGTAGAAGGTTCATGCAGTTGGATTTTCTCCCCTGATAAACGCTTCGGTCTTTTCCAGCGCGATGTCCAGCAAACTGCACGGGTGGGGTTTTCATGAAATACGAGGCAGGCTCGATCACTAGGCCGGCAATGCCGCGGTCCAGGCTAACTTGAGGCAGCGGATAGCGTCGATCACTACGCGCCGGCAGAATTGGGCGAATCCCACACTTCAAGCTTGCACTCCAGGTTGAGCGGCACGTCGCCAAACGTCGTGCCTTCCATGCGGATGTAGCAAAACTTGCGGTCTTTCAACCAGGGACGTAATCGCTGGGGCCAACATGAATGTCCTCCTCTTCCAGCTCATAAGGCAGCATGCTGGTTACCGCACCGGTCTTAGAGATTTTTGGATTCCAAGCGCTCGCGCTCGAGCACTGTTCATGAAGTCCGTGTTCCCGCCAAAGTTGAGCTGATACGTATGATGCAACTGGACGCCGCGGTCCGCAAACAGACTGGTTAGCACGCGGTGCACAATGGTGGCGCCTACCTGGCTCTTAATATCATCGCCCGATGATGGGCAAACCACGCTTGCGGAAGCGTTCAGCCCAATATACAGGCTGGCGATAAAAACGGGGATGCAGTTAATCACGCCAACGCCAGCTTCGAGTGCCTGCTCCATATACCACTTGGTCGCCATCTCTGAGCCAACCGGCAGATAATTGATCAATATATCCGTGTGTGTGGATTTGAGAATGCCTACAATATCATCGGTGGGACCAGGCGCCTTTGTGAGGATGGTAGAAAGGTATTTGCCTAAGCCATCATGCGTCATGCCACGGTAAACAGGCACATTCATATGAGGCACATCACAAAATTTAAAGTGTTATTGGGATAGGCAAAAATAGCTTCAGAGAGATCTTTTGCCCACTTTTGTATCGACCACATCAAACGCAGCTGTAAATTCGATATCGTGGATGTGGTAGCCGCCTAAGTTTACGTGCATCAATCCGGGGACGCGGTCGTCCTCTTCAGCATCGCGGTAATAATTTACACCTTGCACCAGCGAAGAGGCGCAATTGCCCACGCCGATAATTGCTACACGGATTTTTTTATCTTCGGTCATAATCACTCCATCATCAATGTTGAATTTTTTTCGTCTACTCTTCTTGATTATAAATGGCTTTTCTGCTCTTCAATCTTTCTGGATGCACCATTTACCTTTTATGAGCGCTGTGGGATAAAAGCCCTAACCAACGAGCAGCCTTGTCTGGCGGGTTAGCTAACGGACCTTCCACAAAGGTGCATTTTGGCAGTGACTCAAGAAAAAACTTGCCATATTGCTTACTCAGGATACGCCTATCCAGAACGGCAACCACACCACGGTCAGTTTGCGTGCGGATCCAGGCGGGCCGAAGCCCTGCCTAAAGCGCAAAATTGCCTCGGGCAAATTGTATTCATTGAACGGGTCATCAAAACACTCTGCTCGAGCGGCAATGATGGGATCCTAGGGACATCAAATGGCAGCTTTACGATTACTAACACCGAAAGCGCCTCACCAGGCACGTCCACACCTTCCCAAAATGCGCGTGTGCCAAGCAGAACAGCCCGCGGCGTTTCTTTAAAGACGTCCAACAGCGCTGAGGGTGAGGCGCCCTCTCCTTGTTGATAGATGGTGATATCGGCACTAGCCAATGGTCCTTCGATGGCACGGGCGGTTTTTTGCAATTGGGCATAGGAGGTGAAAAGCGCAAGCATACGGCCGCCAGTGGCTTTAGCTAAATGAATGAGAGCATCTTCCGTGGCACGTTGGTGGCCATGTGCGTCAGTGGGCTCGGGGATATCGCGAGCAACGTAGACTAAAGCGGCATTTTCATAATCAAAAGGCGAGCCTAAGATAAGCTCATCTGCTTCGTAAGCTGAAAGCCGCTTGCGCAGATAATCAAATTCCCCGTGCGTGGTAAGCGTTGCCGAAGTGAGCACGACGCTGGCTTTCTGATGCCAAAGGTGTTTTTCCATTAGGTAGCCAATTTGCAGAGGTGCCACTTGCAAGGAAAGCCTGCCTTGCAGCGGATCCAATTCGACCCAATAAATCTGATTTGGATCTGGGGAAAGGGTTAGGTTATCCACTTGGATGCCAATTTCTTGCAGGTTACCATTCATGCTGGCTAAGGAGCCAAGCAAGTCTTCAGCCTCCTCCACATCAGCCTCAGCTAATGCACGCAAGATTTCGCGCACGGTCTTGAGAGCCTCCAGCAACGCTTCCAGGTTAGCCTTTGCTTGTTCCCAAGCAATTTCGACATCCAGCCAGCAAGGCAGGGTGCGCGTCGCTGGAAGGATGCGGGCTTGCTGCGGATAAGTG
This sequence comes from Anaerolineaceae bacterium, assembly GCA_040766895.1. Taxonomy (GTDB): domain Bacteria; phylum Chloroflexota; class Anaerolineae; order Anaerolineales; family Anaerolineaceae; genus Mesolinea. The sequence continues at coordinate 77,485 of JAXGPR010000003.1, forward strand.
CCCAGCGGCTTGCCTTCGCGTAGCTCTTCGAGCACAAAATCCAGAGCTTTGAAGTAAGCCGTCATAGCGTTATCCAACCGGAAAGCTTGATCTTGTGGCATGCTCGATTGCTACAGTCAGGGCGGAAAGATCGCGAGGGTTTGAGTAGTGGTTTGGCTAAGCTCAGCAGCTGACCTAAAAGACCTTGCTCCGTACTGCCGATGTCGCGAACTAAGCGGGTAACATCTGGCGCACGCAAGCGGAAGGACATGGCATCCGTGGTGGCGGACTCCAAATGATGGGCTTCATCCACAATCAGATAGTTATATTCGGGCAGAATACGATTTTCGGCAGCTGTATCTGCTAAAAGCAAGGCATGGTTCACCACCAAGATGTGGGCGCTTTCGGCTGCCATGCGTGCCTTATAAAAGGGACAGCGCCCACCGGTACGCTTGAGACAAACCTCCAACTTGCATCCTTCGTCCTCAGCCGAAAGGCGCATTAAACAAACTTTCTGCTGATCCATTCAGGTTAATCTCATTGCGGTCGCCGCTGGTGCTGGTCTGCAGCCACACCAGCACCCATGTACGCGCAGCTCATCAACGTTCTCTAATTTACGCCGGCGCATCAGCGTCAGCCTTCGCGGGCAGAGATAATTGCCGCGTCCCTTGAGCACGGATGCGTTAATCTGCAGGTTTAGCGCTGTCATCATATCGGGGATGTCTTTGTGGATCAGCTGATCGCTGCAAAGCGATGGTGTTGGTAGAAATGACCACGCGTTCGCCGTTTTGCAATGCCCAATGCGCCGCTGGGATGAGATAGGCTAACGACTTGCCGATGCCCGTGCCTGCCTCGACCATCAGGTGTTTTGCCTTCAGAAAGGGCTTGAGCGACTGCTTGCAGCATCTGTACCTGCTGTGAACGGTGCTCAATTCTGGGAAATGCTTGTCAAACTCACCGCCGGGCTGTAGAGCTTCCGCTAAAAGCTCTGCATCCAGAGGTTTTAATCCCTCTTGGGGAACCAAAGGTTTAGTCTTCTCAGGTTTGCCCAATTCATAAAGTAATGCACCAGCTTCTCCGATTACCCGTTTTGGTTGGATACCTTGGTGCAGCATTTTTTGCAGGCTCCAGCGGAATGGCAGCTCGCCTTTCCAGCCGAGATCCTCACTCAAGCGCAAGATTTCCGCCACAAGCTCCAATGGCAGCTCTTCGAGCTTTTCGAGCAGCTTGAGGTAAACTGCATGCGTGGCTTTGGCGTCATCCAGAGCGCGATGGGTAGCAGGCTGCAGAACGCCTAATTGCCTGGCTAACGATCCTAAATTGTAACGGCTAGCCGTAGGCATGAGCACAGAAGCTAATTCGTAGGTGTCAATGGCAGCATTATCGCGGAACGCGCCAGCTTTATGCAAAAAAGCTAAATCGAAGCTGATGTTTTGCCCCAAAATGGGCGCACTCCCGATAAAATCGATCAATTCGGGTAGTGCTTCTTGCAATATGGGTGCATTCTGGACCATACTGTTGGAGATGCCTGTGAGGTTGCTGATGAACTGGGGTATGGGTTTGCGCGGATTAATGAGCGTAGAGAACTCGGAATCAATGCGGTTCTGGTTGAACTTCACAGCTCCAATTTCGATTACGGAATCTAGATTGGGATCCAGACCAGTTGTTTCCAGGTCTAGTGAGACGATTACAGGCATGGGGAAAATTATACATCAGGCGAGGCGGTGATAAGCAGAATAAGAAATGATGTACTGGCAAAGTGATAATGTCCTAAAGTAGCAAATTTGAAATGTCCTAATCAAGATTCGGAGCTATGAAATCGTCGCTCATTATTCCGAGTTTTTCAAAGGAACGATAAAATCATGACGAACAGCGAAATAAAGCCTTTCCCCTCTTACTCCCCTTCCCTGTTACTGTACAATCTGGCATAAGGCACGGAAATGGGGTAGAAATGAAGTTGAATGTCCCTTTCTACCCCATCCGGACCCCGTCTGGGAAATAGGACCCACCCCTTCCTGCGCTGAGAGCGCCACGCTGGGACCAGTCCCCCAGACTTGCCAGAACCCATCGTCACAAACGTGTTGCACCAAGAGTGCCATAACAGGAAAACGCGGGCTGGTGGGGTCTGATGCGCCTCTGTAGAGCCAAGGAGGTTCTTATGTTAGTATACCTTGGAATTGACTGGAGTGAACAAAAACATGACCTTTCGTTTCAAAATGAGCTGGAGTTGCAGAAATCCTACACTTGCGGATACCCCACAGCGAAAATGGATTTCTGACACTCAACCAGAGTGTAGCCAATCTGGGCGCTTCACCGGCTGAGTGCATGGTGGGGTTGGAAACCGCGCACAACCTGCTGATCGACTTTCTGTGGGCGCACGGTTATACCCAGATTTATGTTCTGCCGCCCAACTTGGTCAAAAGCAATCAGGGGCGTCACCGTCAGAGTGGCGCCAAAGATGACCGTTGCGATGCCACATTGATGATTGCCGAGCTCGTTCGCACTGACCGTTCGCATCTGTATCCCTGGCGGCCGAGGCAGCCTCCTGTTGCAACAGATGCGCGCCAAAGTCAGCTACCTCTACTTCCTGACCCGCGATATCGTGCAGCACACCAATCGTTTGCGCTCCATATTGCTGCGTTATTACCCGGCAGCCACGCAAGTGTTTAGCGCGCTGGACACCAAAATTTGTCTGGATTTCATCCAGGCCTTTCCGACCCCTCAGCAGGCTGCTCAGCTTGACTTCGGAAACTTTCTCCGCCTTTGCCCGCTCCCATCACTATCCTCAACCCAAGCGGCTGCTGCTCGATTACGCGCGCTTACAACAACCTCAGCCCATTCCCGCCGCTGAGACGGTACAGGCCTTTCAAGACGAGGCTGTCCAGCTGTGTCAACTAGTCAAGATGCTCGTCCAGCGCAAAGGAAAAGGCTCCCTTCAGGAGTTGGACAGGCTCTACCAGCAGCACCCGGATCACGTTATTTTCGCATCCCTGCCAAGGGTTGGGAGCGCGTCTGGCTCCAGCCATGCTGGTCAAATTTGGCGAAGACCGGCAGCGTTTTCCACAGCCCGAACTGGTGCAAGCGCTGGCGGGAACCTGCCCCATCACGGTTCAGAGCGGTAAAAGCAAGTATGTGCGCTTCCGCCAATCCTGTGATGCAGATTTCGCCACTACGTGCAGCAATGGGCTTGGCACAGTCTGCAGCACTCCTCTGGGCAGAGGCCTACTATCTCCGTGTTCGTCGAATTGCCGTTCTGACAGCCACGTCCTGCGCTGTCTGGGCAACCGCTGGCTCGCGATTGCTTGGAAATTGTGGGTTAGTGAGACCCTACGGCCAAAGACTTTCCTACCACCTGCGCCTTCTTACGGCTGCGCCCGCGTTGCTAAACACCGATCTCAATCGAACTTTCAATCTGAATATAGGCTCTGCATGAAGGGTTAAAGGTAAGAAAGGAACATTCACCTTCAAACAACTTGCTCGCTTAGTCGAATGACCACTTTCGGAACTGTTCTGCCCATACGCCTATTTTCTAAATTACCCCCCTTGACAAAACGTGTCCCAGCGAACTAATATTTATAAGATTATCCTCATTAACTATCGCTGGGACGGGGAGTTGATGCTTGAAAGAGGGCTGCGCCCTCTTTCAAACTATTTTCCCTTCCCCAGCGGCTCAACCGAGTCACAAAAAACCGCTTGCCGCTGGGGAAGGGTCAGGGTTAGGGTTACCGTGAATCATTATAGACAAGAAGAAATAAAATGGTTAGTTATGAGCAAAAACCCATACTGAGTACTTTATCCACTCAATAGGACATTTCTAAATTGCCCGCGTTAGGACATTTCTAATTAGCCTTGACACAAAATTAAATAAGATGTAAGAGCAAAGTAATAATATCCTAAAGTAGCAAATTTGAAATGTCCTAATAAAAACTAGGAACAGGCAATGACTATTAGGTTTCAGAGAAGATGACAATTCTATGATGACAACTGATAATGAAAAATGCCTGAAATGCAGAGACCTGCGGTCAATCCCTCTCGCTCGGTACCCTACGGGTAGGCTGCGCACTCAGGAGACTGGCGAGAACAAGGTGTAATAGGCTGACTTATACAGCGCTGGAAGCATCGGAATTTATTTTTTTATTCTAGGTATAATTTCTGCTAATAAGGAGTTTTAATTATGTCGAGTATTCTAACCATTATTGAGTTCGTGTTCTTTTTTGGGCTGCTGATTTTCTTCCACGAGTTGGGGCATTTCCTTAGCTCCAAAGCCTTAGGCATTGAAGTGGAAGAATTTGGCTTTGGTTATCCGCCAAGGATGGTGAAACTGTTCACCTGGAAGGGCACCGACGTTACCCTCAATTGGATCCCATTCGGCGGCTTTGTGCGCCCCAAAGGAGAGGGGGATGAAACCGTGCCCGGTGGGATGGCTGCAGCCCCTGCGTGGAAGCGTTTCTTGGTGCTCATCTCCGGCCCAATGATGAACTTTCTGGTTGGCGTTGTTGTCTTAATCATCCTCTTTGCGGGTGTTGGCGCCCCAGCAGTGGATAAGGTCCTAATTACTGACATCTCTCCCAATTCCCCTGCCGAGATGGCTGGGTTGCAAGTCGGTGATGTTATCACGGCGGTTAACGAAACCAAGCTAAACGATGTGAACGATCTGGGCACTATCATCCAAGCTAACTTAGGCAAAGAGATCAGTCTCACGGTCGTGCGCGGGGATGAAACCCTAACGCTCAAGCTGACACCACGGGTCAACCCGCCAGAGGGTGAGGGTGCGGTTGGCATTTGGTACACCACGCCCTACGAGCCTCAACCGCTATCGCAATCGATAGGCTTTGCTTTTCAGGCTTTCTGGTCTCAGCTGCGGGAAACTGTCTCGCTGCCGTATAACCTCATCACCGGGCGCGTATCTGGCGAAAATGCCCGTTTGGTAGGCGTAGTTGGGATTTATAACATTTTCAGCAATGCCAGCGAGCTCGATGAGACGGCTCCAGTGGCTACTGCCACACCTTTGCCTGTTTTCCGCCTTTCGGTTATTTCTACAGTCTCGATTGCTTTAGGCTTAACCAACCTTTTGCCTATCCCAGCGTTGGATGGTGGACAAATTCTATTCTTACTACCAGAGTTCCTGTTCAAGAAGCGCGTGCCGCAAAATGTGGCGAACGCCATAAACTCGGTGTTTTTCTTTCTGCTGGTTATCTTGATGTTCTACATCACCATACAAGATATTATTAACCCAATCACCTTGCCCTGAAAGAAGGAGGGCAAACTATGGACGAGTACTACCAAGTTCATAATATCAATGAAGCTATAAACGCCTTGACAGATGAATCAAAGCCATTCCCCCCGGCTTTACTCTACACCTTTTCGGACCTCAATGCGGATGATATCCGCATCCTAAAAGCAGCCTGGCCGCACTTACCTTTGATGCGCCGGCGCACTTTGCTCGAAGACCTGACTGAGATGGCGGAGAGAGATAACTTGTTGATGTTCGAAGAGGTTGGCAAAGTCGCCTTAGAGGATGAAGATGCCGATGTGCTCGTTTCAGCGATTGACCTGCTTTTTCAGGCGGAAGACAGCCGGCTGATTCCCACATTCTTGCGCTTTCTCCAAAATGTGGCTCTCAACGAGAGGGTGCGAGCGGCGGCTGCTAATGCGCTTGGTCCTTATATTTATCTTGGCGAGGTGGAAAAAATCCATCCTGACCTGCTGCAGAACATCGTTGAAGTGATGTTGAACATCTACGCAAACGACATTTCTGACCTGGTACGTCGCCGGGTGCTTGAATCTTTAGGCTATTCCAGTCATGCAGCCGTCCCGGAGTTGCTGCGCGCGGCTTATTTCCGTCCGGAAGCAACCTGGCAAGAGAGCGCAATGTTTGCAATGGGTAAATCCGCTGATGATCAATGGCAAAGCTTCGTGCTGGCAAACTTAGAACACGAAAACTTCAAAGTCCGTTTGCAAGCTATTCACGCTGCTGGGGAATTAACCCTCATTGCTGCCCGTCAAACCCTTCTGCACATGCTTAACCAGGAGTATAAAAACGAAGAGCTGCGTCACGAGCTTGTTTGGGCGCTCTCCCAGATTGGCGGCGAAGGCATCGAAGCAGCTTTTTACCGCCTGATGGATCGAATAGACGATGAAGAGGAGCTCACCCTCATTGAAGACGCCTTGGACGAATTAAACTTCACCAATGATAAAAGTATTTTTGAGCTAATGAACGTTGACATAGACGCTGATTTGATCCATGATGATGAGGATGAAGAAACGCATGCCGAAAACGAGGCATTCGAAGTGATCGACGAAGAAACTGATGGTCCCCATTTTCTCAGCGAAGGCTACGATCCCGACGAATGGCAGCACTACGTTGATGACGATGATTGGGATGATGATTTCGATGACCTCGACGACGAAGATGATGACGAATTCGACGAGGAAGAGGATGAGTAATCCCTTCCAGGCAGGCTTGCGGTTCGATGGAGACTAATCCTTCCGGGATCAAACGCTTGCATGCCCAAATCGAGGGCTACGTGCAAGGCGTGGGCTTTCGTTATTTCACCTTAGAGCAGGCGAGGCGATTAGGCTTGACCGGTTGGGTGCGCAACCTGCCCAACGGGCGTGTGGAAGTCTCTGCCGAAGGCAGCCAGCAAGACCTCGAAGAGCTTTTGCGCAAGCTGTATGAAGGACCCTCAGGCGCTTATGTGCGCGATATCACGTACGAATATCTCCCGCCAACCGGTGAAGACTATTCTTTTCGCGTGACTTTCTAGATATTTCTAATCAACCCTACCCACTAAGATCTCTTGTTTTTTCCATTCTGGCAAGTTAGAACTCTCGGCTAATATAGCGCGCAGTTCGTAAATTTGGTCGCGCAGCATCGCGGCGCGTTCGAACTCGAGCTGCGAAGCAGCAGCACGCATTTGCTTTTCCATCTCGGCAATCATGCGCTCCATCTCTTTCACTTCCATTTTCGCTGCCAGCTCCTGCGCATTGCGGCTGGCAGGGCGTTCCACACCAGCAGCGGAAGCTAACTGGTCTGTCAGGTCCTTGATGGCTTTGGTAATGCTCACCGGTGAAATATGATGGGCTTCGTTATAGGCTTCCTGCTTGGCACGCCGGCGGTTGGTCTCGTTGATCGCTGTCTGCATCGCGTCAGTCATCTTATCGGCGTAGAGGATCACCTCACCATGCACATGGCGGGCAGCGCGCCCGAATGTTTGGATGAGTGAGGTGGCAGAACGCAAAAAGCCCTCCTTATCCGCATCCATAATTGCTACCAGGGAAACTTCTGGCAAATCCAACCCCTCGCGCAGCAGATTAATGCCCACCACCACGTCGTAAACGCCCATGCGCAAATCCCGCAAGATGCTGACGCGCTCCAGCGTCTCGACCTCGGAGTGCAAATAGTGCACCTTGAAGCCTAGCTCGGTCAGATAGGTGGAGAGGTCCTCCGCCATACGTTTTGTCAACGTGGTGACCAGGGCGCGCTCGCCATTGGCGATGCGCTTGCGCAGCTCTGCCACCAGGTCATCAATTTGGCCTTTGGTAGGGCGCACGGTAATTTTTGGATCCACCAAGCCTGTTGGGCGGATGATCTGCTCGACCACTTGGTCAGCTTTGCCCATCTCATAAGGACCTGGTGTGGCGCTGGTGTAGAGCGTGATGCCCATCATCTTCTCGAACTCAGGGAACTTGAGCGGGCGGTTATCCAGTGCCGAAGGCAGCCGGAAGCCGTACTCGACCAAAATCTCCTTGCGGGAGCGGTCGCCATTGTACATGCCGCGCAGCTGTGGGATCATCATGTGCGACTCATCCAGCACCATCAAGTAGCGCGAGGGCATGAAATCCAGCAGCGTCCAAGGGGGTGAGCCCGGCGGGCGCTGGTCGATGTGGCGCGAATAGTTTTCGATGCCGGCACAGTAACCCACCTCACGCAGCATCTCCAGGTCGTAACGGGTGCGCTGCTCCAGCCGCTGGGCTTCGAGGATGCGCCCTTCCTTGCGGAAGTAAGCCAAACGCTCCTCCAGCTCGGCTTCGATGCCTTGCAGCACGGTTTCTTTGCGCGTTTCTTCGGTGATGTAATGCTTAGCTGGGTAAATATCCAGTCTATTCAGCTTTTCAACCACTTCACCAGTCATGCGGTCCAGGCGGGTGATTTGCTCGACCTCGTCGCCAAAGTAGCTGATGCGGTAGATATCGCGGTCGCGATAAGCCGGCAGGATTTCAAGGGTATCGCCGCGCAAACGGAAGACGCCCGGCTTGAGCTCGAAATCGTTGCGCTGATATTGGATATCCACCAGCTGGCGCAGCAAAGCGTTGCGGCGGTAAATCTTACCTGTCTCGAGGGTTAGTACGCTCTTGCCATAAGCTTCTGGGTCGCCCAAACCATAAATGGCAGAGACTGATGCCACGATAATCACGTCCTGGCGGGACATCAAACTCGTGGTGGCGGAGAGGCGCAAGCGCTCGATCTCCTCGTTGATGTCCGTTTCCTTCTCAATGTAGAGGTCACGGCGCGGGATGTAGGCTTCCGGCTGGTAATAGTCATAGTAAGAGACGAAGTATTCGACGGCGTTATTGGGGAAAAACTCACGGAACTCAGCGTAGAGCTGCGCGGCTAAGGTTTTGTTGTGTGTCATCACCAGGGTAGGGATCTGCAGCTCTTGAATTACATTCGCGACCGTGAAGGTTTTGCCCGTGCCCGTGGCGCCCAGCAGCACCTGATTACGGTAGCCTTTTTTAATACCCTCCACGAGCTGACGGATGGCTTCAGGCTGGTCGCCAGTGGGTTGATAAGGAGCGTGTAATTCAAATTCCATGAGGGTAATTATAAGGCAGGGGAAGACGATGATTTTCGGTTGCAGAAGTGTTGAAGGCTCTTATTCTCGGTGGTGTCCTGAGTGCTTAGCCTGCCCGTAGGGTACCGAGCGAGTGAGTTGACCGAAGGTCTCCATATTTGAGACCTAAAGGTCAAATGCCTTTCATGGTCAGGAGAGTGCAAAGCCTGCCCGTAGGGTACCATTAAAGAACGGGTACAAGACACACTATGTTTGAGGTTTGGAACGTTTTCAAGGCGCCCTAAGAACTAAGGAGCTTGATCCACACTAGTGAAGAAGTGATAACAGCAGGGATCGCTTTCACTTCCATGGTAATATTCTCTGATAAACCCGTTGTCTGTCAGGATGATGACTTCATGGCGCTCTTCATCTACACGGGTTTCCTCACCGGTCTCGGGGTTGACGTCGATATAGTACCCCATGAAGTCTCTTTTGTATGTGTTTGCCCCAACTTTAGCAAACTCGGTGGATGTTCCATCTGGTAGGTTGAAAAAAAGCTTGTCGTCTTGAACCTCCAATGAGATCATCATGTTGCCGCCGACGGAACAGACGCAACCATTATCGGTGCCGGTGACAGAATACTCGACAAAGTCGCCAGTAACGCCATATATTTCTGCCGGGGATGAAGGGCCGGGTTGATCATCAGGCTCAGATGTGGCTGCCGGCTTTTCGATTGGTTCAGGTGTGTTACCGGAGGTAAGGTTCTCTTCAAGCTCCTCGTTGGCCCTATCGGTCATTTCTTGGACCCAAGCTATGCCCTCCGAAGGAGGACCAATACCGCAAGCAATCGTGAGCAAAATTATCAAGATAAGGATTGGTAAGGCAAACTTTTTCATATTTTCTCTCTAAGAATCTGTGAGCATCGAATAATTCCATGATCACTAATTGATTGTAGACGCTAAGTATGTGGCTGTCAAGGCTAATTAGAAATGTGTTATTTTTTTCAAAAGTTCATAGATTAGAGGGATGCAAATAAATGAGAGTTCCTTGATAATAGGGTTTGTAACACCAAAAACGAAAGGAACTCTCAAATAACAGTCGAAACCGTCGAAATTATAGTAAGTAATTACGCCAATTTTGTGGGAATCCATAATCTGATAGAAAAGGTTGATTTTTATCGCGTTGGTCTAAATCATTAGCGAAGATTTGCCAATTAGTCTGAGTAGAGAGTCGTTTTAGAACAAGTGATAAAGCAAATAAGTGACGATTATCATTAGGTGTCCAGTTAAAAAAGTTTGGTAAGGATGGCGGCGAAGTGTAGTTCCTTCTAAAAAGCTGGCGAGTATGTGCACATAGATTTCTTAATAAACTGATGGATTGCAACCAAGAGGAAAGATAATATCCTGAAATATCATAAAATCTCGCTATTTCATTTTTATCGATATTATTTAGATTTCCAAAAAAATGAGACAATGAACCTAATGAGAAAAATTCAATTAATACCCACATTGGAAACATGCCATCATATTGTTTCATATGCCATGAGACCACAGGATTAGTTGGATCTCGCTTTACTTCGCGCAAAACTATATTCATAGTGTTTTGCCAATCATTTATATCTTGATAAATCTCATACTTATAGAAAACATCAGATCCATACTTCAAGGAAAGGTGATTAGCCACAATTGTTTTTACTTCCAATTCAAATGGCTCAATCAGATAGAAAAGGTGGTTTCTTAGCCAAGCATCATTTTCGTAAATGAATTTGATTTGTATAAAAGATGTCTCTTGAGAATAATTCCCATTTGAATCCATAAATTCATGGAAATATTTATTGAGATGATAGTAGTTATGGGATTGTAAAAATTTTTCAGCGGAGTTTAAATCGCTAACAATCATACCTCTAGAAAGCAGTTTTTCTACCTGATCATGAAAGGACAAAGGTGGTTTGAGTTGCATGGCAGGTTAAATAAACGACCAGCCCTGGTCCGCTGGCTCTTTCGAGCCGCGCGTGGCTGGTACTGTTACAATTAGTATACACGAGAAAAACGAAATGTCAATGGCAAAATTAAACATTTGTAGTATCCTACCCCTCCATCAGCCCCATTTGCTCTCCATCCTTGGGATTTTCCTTCTTGGCACGCTTGAAGGTTTGGCTGACTTGGCGCATGGGCGGCATGTCGATGCCCTTGCCCTCGAGCAGTTCTGCGATGGTCAATATCTGGATACGCGGGTAGTCCCGGTTCCAAACCTCGGAGTGGTAAAAGCCGGCTTGGGCTGCCTCCGCCCGCATCGGTTTAGTAGGCTCCTCCAGCGTGATGAACACGCCCATCTGTGCATTCTCGCGCTCCACCACTCCAATCAGGTCACGCACCTGCGGGACGTTCACATGCCCGCCCTTGACCGAAAGGATGACTTGCTTGGTCTTCCCGCTGGCGTCATCGTGGAAGTACAGCCGTCCGTCGATGCCGCGGTCAGCGCCTTTTTTGCCCTCCGCCGGCCGCGCGCCGACCAAGCCTAACGCCCACCACTGGAATTGGTATTTATCCTGGGCTGCGAGGGACGCGGCTTCTTCTAACGTTGTAGGTTCGCCAATCACCTGGAATTGCAAGGAATCGCCAAAGGCATCTTCTAAGCGGTGCTTGACCAAGCCGATGGCTAAGTGAGTGATATCGATGCCGATCCATTGCCTGCCGAGCTTCTGAGCCGCCACCACGGCTGTGCCGCAGCCGCAGAACGGATCCAGCACCACATCGCCGGGGTTGCTGGAAGCTTGAATGATGCGTTCGAGCAAGGCTAAGGGCTTTTGGGTGGGATAACCAAGTTTTTCAGCTGATTGTGCAGAAATGGGCGGTATATCTGCGATAATAGATTGTATAGCAACACCGGGCATCTCATCTAAATATCTCTTATAACGAGGAACGCCTCCTTGCTTTTTAGGCCAAACAATCCTTCCCATTTTTTCTAATTCATCAAGCTTTTCAATAGTATATTTCCAATGGTTCCCTCGAGTTCTTGGATCAACACCTCGCCATGGTAAACCAGATGAACCATTTCTAGTGCCTGCTGCCATTAAGTCACTTAATGTATATTTTCTTCCGGTTTCTTTTTCTTCAAAACGATAAAATTTTCTTAAGTAATCAGAGTCATATGAAATGAACTGAGTGTTCCAAGTATAATTTTTAGACCTTGAATAAAAAAGAATTGTGTCATGGACACGGTTCCATTTACGAGAATCGCTTCTTGCTGTTGTCCTCTTCCAAACTATCTCATTCCTAAAGTTTTCAGCGCCAAAGACCATATCCAGCAGCACTTTGAGGTAATGGCTGGCGGTTGGGTCGCAGTGCAAGTACAGGCTGCCGGTGGGTTTGAGCACACGCCGCAGCTCCATCAGGCGCGGTGCCATCATAGTCAGGTATGCCATCATGTTGCTGCCGCCCAGGATGAGGTGAAAAGCGCGCAGAGCATCCGCTACCGGTCCGCCTTTTTCCACTTCTTCTTCGTAAGTACGCACGGCATTTTCGTCCCACTGCCAAGTGTCTTCGAAGGCTTGGATTTGCGCGCTGGATTGGCTGCCGTCTTTTTGCGCGAAGAGCACGTTATAGGTGGCGTTGGAATTGAAGGGCGGATCGAGGTATATCAGATCCACGCTTTCGTCCTTGATGTAGCGCCGCAGGATATCGAGGTTATCACCGTAGTAGAGGGTGTTCATATTAATATTATACTCATTTTTGATCATATTTAAGTTCAGCGAACATCAAGGTTTAGAATTCGATCTACGAGCTGTTTTTTAATGGTACTTTACATGCGAGCTTGTTCTTTTATGGTATGCTATGGGTAGGCTTCGCACTCAGGAGACCGGCGAGAACAGAGAAAATAAATGTAGAAGTTTAGCAAATTAAAATTTTATGATTGGGTTTATAATACACTCATAATCAAAAATCAGAATTAACGGTTAGAACAACTGATAGATCAGATATTTTTATTTTGGCTGAAATTGAGAGGCAAGGATGGATAACGAAACTCATAAGGAAATTCAAATCGAATGGGTTATTCCAGAAGGCGTGATTGCCCGCTACGCAAGTAATGTTGTGGTTCAAAAGACCGAATCTAACTATTTGATTTCTTTCTTCGAGATACAGCCCCCATTAATTATTGGAAATGTGGAAGAGATCAACTTAAATTTGTCAAAAATCGAGAAAATTGAAGCGAAATGTGTGGCGCAAGTTTATATGTCGAATGAACAAATCAAAGCATTTTATGATCTACTTCATAAAATGTTGGATTCTGAAGATGAAATTAATCAAAGCGTGAAATAACTATGATCACTGTTGCTACACCTTATTACGATCTCGATACTCAGAAGGCTGCGATTACATCCAAACCGTTTTTTCGTCCTACTAAGGGAGAAGTGACTGATATTAAACATGGTCTAAATCCCGGTTTATATCTTTATGGCCCACTAGATGAAAAACTAAGACTTGCAAAACCTTTAAATTTAAGAATTGAACATGATAATAGCGGCTTGGTAATTTTGGATGATCCTATTTTTAATGTGTATGGAACGGGGGAAACGATAAAAGACGCTCTTGAGGATTATAAACAATCTCTTATTGAATACTATTCGATAATTCTTGAAGTTTCAAATAATGGAATCAGCGAAAAAGATGCGCTTAATTTAGTAGAGCAATATATTAAACCTCGCTAAGCGAAGGCAATAAGAGTGGGTTATAAACCTTCAGATGTTGAAAAAATTTTAATAAAGAAATTAGGCATGTCATTAAAAAGTCGCCCCAATAACCCGCACTCTTGGTATGTGCTCGAGATTGAGGGACTAAACCCCATTACCACCATGTTACCTACCAATCATAAAAAAGATATCGAAGATTCACTCCTTAGCATTATCTCAAGACAATTGCAAGTCAAACCTAATGTTTTCAAAGGCATTTTAGATTGCCACATCTCAAAAGATGATTATCTAAAATTATTGATGGAAAATAAAAGCAAACGATAAATAAAGACTTTACCAAATTTCATAATAATCACTATTGGGCATTGCTGGGCTAACTTCCGTTTGACATCCCTACATAAACCCTGTAAACTTTTATTGAAGCCATTTATATTCCTAAAGGAGGTGCTCATGGCATATACATACACAAATTCTAAAGGGAAGAAATACTTCTTGCACGTCAAGAAAATGGAACGCGCCAGCGGTAAGGTCACGGAGCTGTACTACTTCTCCACTGACCCCGATAAAGGCAACACCGTGGATAAAATCCCTGCTGGCAAAGTCGTGGTCGAATTGAACTCCGGACTTCCGGTGCTCAAGAAAGCCTAACCCAATCCACACCAAAGTTTGGCAATTCCGGCAGCGCAAGCTTGCCGGTTTTTTCTTCTCTCCTCTGGCACAAAGCTTGCACCTTTATTTTCAACATTTGGATGAACGATTGGAGAATTACCATGCCTAAGAAGATTGGTCTCATTTTTGTGATTTTGCTGCTCGGAGCGCTGATGCTCTCGGCTTGCCAACGGCCAGCTTCCACGGCACCAGTGGCTACGCCCCAGCAAATTGACTCGGCGAGCACGCCTTTGCCCGTGGATCAGCAGATCTTGAACGCCACCTACACCGCTCAGGCGATTATGGAAAAGTTTAACCAGCCCACGGTGATGACAACCAACACCGAGGGCACGCCTGTGGTTGCGACGGCATCCAGCATTCTCATGCCTACGAATACCCCTGCGGGTACGCCTACGCCCACGCCGCTGCCCCCCACACCAGTGGTAACCAAACCGCTGCAATATACGGTGCAAAGCGGCGAGACAATCTACTGCATAGCGCGGCGCTTTGATGTGGACCCGGAAGAATTGCTCGCGCTGAACAATTACAACAGCTGGCTCAATATCGGCGATGTGCTTGAAATTCCGCAGACGGGCAGCTGGCCCACGGAAGACCGTGCGATTTTGCCGCATCCGGATACCTGGGAGGTGAGCGAGGGCGATACGGTCTATAGCATCGCCTGTGCCTATGGTGACGTTTACCCCGAGGCGATCATTGCCGTGAATGGTTTGAAGGAACCTTACGAGCTCACACCTGGTCAGGTGCTGCAGATCCCATAATCCACGAGTTTATTTCCACTCAAGCTCAAGGGCGCGTTTGCGCCCTTTTTGATTCCAGAATTGCCTAAAACTTATCGGTTTTTGCGCTAAAGCGCGAGTATAATTACCCCCCGAGAGGTTGGTGAGTATGCATACTTTTGAAATCCTGGGTCAGGAGAAAGTGCTCTCGGCACACGCTTTCGATGTGCTCAAGGTTCACTTCCGCTTGCCGGATGGCCGCGAGCATGCCTATGATTTGGTAGCGCATCCCGATGCCGTCACCTTGCTGCCGATCACCAAGGCTGGCGAGGTGATTTTAGTCTCCCAATACCGGATTGGTGCACAAGGCGAGCTCTTGGAGCTGCCTGCTGGCGTGATGGACACCGGCGAAACCCCAATAGAAAGCGCCCGCCGTGAATTGCGCGAGGAGACTGGTTTGGATAGCGACATGTTCGTCCCGTTGGGAGGCTTTTATATGGTTCCGGGCTATTCCAGTGAGTATATGTCTGCCTTCTTAGCCCTGGAGCTACACCCAGCTCCGCTGGCACAGGATGAGGATGAATTTCTGGAGATTAACCGGCTACCGCTTGGTGAAGTTTACCGTATGCTTTGGTCCGGGCAATTGCAGGATGGTAAAACCATCGCAACCTTGATGTTAGCCTTGCCCAAATTACTGCAGCACTTCCCTGCCCTGAAAAATACGCTCATTTCAGGGTTTAGCGGCACTACAGATCGAGCTAATGAGTAGAAAGAATGATTACAACTGGGAATACGCAAAGAAAATAAGAGTAAAATAGTAGTAATATTGTGCCTAGAAAAGAGAAATTAAGATACAATAGGAGCTAGTTAAAAAACACACAATCTGTGCGGTAATTTTTGGCAGAATACGTATTTATTAAAATTAAGGAGCATTGTAATGAAAAAAGAAATGGTCATGACTGACGCCAATGAGGCAACCGCCCATGTTGCCTATCGGCTTAATGAAGTAATCGCGATATACCCCATCACGCCCTCCTCTCCGATGGGAGAGTTTGCCGATCAGTGGAGCGCAGAACGCATTCCCAACCTATGGGGCACAGTACCCACCGTGATGGAAATGCAATCCGAAGGCGGCGCAGCCGGCGCAATTCACGGTTCGCTGCAAGCGGGTGCACTATCCACCACCTTTACGGCTTCGCAGGGTTTGCTGTTGATGATCCCGAATATGTATAAAATCGCTGGCGAGCTGACCCCAACCGTATTTCATGTTTCGGCGCGTTCGCTTTCAGCCCAAGCCCTCTCGATTTTTGGTGACCATCAAGATGTGATGGCATGCCGCGCGACTGGTTTTGCTATGCTTGCCAGCTGCTCTGTGCAAGAGGCGCAGGATAGCGCTGTGATTGCTACCGCGGCTACGCTGCGCTCGAGAGTGCCCTTCTTGCACTTCTTCGATGGCTTCCGCACGTCGCACGAGATCGACAAAATTGAACGGATCAGCGATGAAGTCCTGCGCGCCATGATTGACGACCAACTGGTCTTTGAACACCGCAAACGTGCCTTAAACCCAGAAGCCCCTGTACTCCGTGGCACTTCGCAAAACCCGGATGTGTACTTCCAGGGTCGTGAAACGGTGAACCCCTTCTATGAGAAAACAGTTGGCATTGTCGAAGAGGAAATGCGCAAGTTCGGTGAACTCACTGGCCGCAATTATCACATCATGGAATACGACGGTGCGCCGGATGCGGACCGTGTGATTGTGGTGATGGCATCTGGTGCTGAAACCGCGCGGGAAGTTGCCGAAGTCCTGACCAAACGTGGCGAAAAAGTTGGCGTTGTAACCGTCCGCCTTTACCGTCCGTTCTCCACCAAGCACTTGATGGCTGTGCTGCCGCCCACAGTGAAGAAAATTGCTGTTTTAGACCGCACAAAAGAAAATGGGGCGATGGGCGAGCCGCTGTATAAAGACGTGGTCAACGCTGTGAAAATGGCTTTGGCGGAAGGCTCAGCACCCTTCACGAGCATGCCCATCATCACAGGCGGGCGCTACGGTCTTTCCTCCAAAGAATTCACCCCATCTATGGCAAAAGCAGTCTTTGATGAGCTCAAAAAAGAGCAGCCAAAGACCGAATTTACCATTGGCATCATCGATGACCTCACCAACTTGAGTTTGGAATGGGACCCCACCTTTGAAGTTCTGGATAAAGACGTGGTGCAAGCGATGTTCTTTGGGCTTGGTTCTGATGGTACTGTGGGCGCTAATAAGAACTCTATCAAGATTATCGGGGACGAAACCGACAATTATGCTCAGGGTTACTTTGAATATGACTCCAAGAAATCAGGCGCTGTCACAGTTTCGCACTTACGCTTTGGGCCCAAACCCATTCATGCACCTTACTTAATCCACGAAGGCGAAGCTAACTTTATTGGCTGCCACCAAATGAGTTTTATCGATCGTTTCGATATGCTCAAGTATGCCCGCAAGGGGGCAACCTTCTTGCTCAATACTATTTACGGACCGGAAGAGGTCTGGGATACTTTGCCGGTGGAAATGCAGCGGGATCTAATCAACAAACAGATTAACTTCTATGTGATCGATGCGTACGAAGTTGCCGATAAAGCCGGCATGGGCAATCGCATCAACACAATTATGCAGACTTGTTTCTTCGCTATCAGCGGCATTTTGCCCCGCGAGGAAGCCATCGCGCAAATCAAGCATTCCATTGAAAAAACCTATGGCAAACGCGGCGAAGCGGTAGTGCGGAAGAATTTCGAGGCGGTGGATAATGCCTTAGCGAACCTGCACAAAGTCACTGTGCCAGATAAGGTTACCAGCACCAAGCAACGGCGCAGCCCGGTTCCTGCTGAAGCCCCAGAGTTTGTGCGTGAAGTCTTAGGCGCGATGATCGACCGGCGTGGCGATGAGCTCCCTGTGAGCAAGTTGCCTAATGACGGCACTTACCCAACGGGCACGACCAAGTGGGAGAAGCGCAACATTGCCTTGGAGATCCCCAACTGGACCCCCGAATTGTGCATTCAGTGTGGGCGCTGCTCCTTTGTCTGCCCGCATGCCGCTATTCGAGTGAAATTGTATAAGAACGAACTGCTCGAAAACGCCCCTGAAGAATTTAAGTCGACAGCTTCGAAAAGCCGCCCTTGGATGGAAGGCTATTCTTGGACGGTGCAAGTAGCCCCAGAAGACTGCACGGGCTGCGGCATGTGTGCTCAGAACTGCCCTGGGAAGGACAAAACCGACCCCAGCCGCAAGGCGTTGATGATGGTACCTCAGCCGCCCATTCGCGAACGCGAAATGAAGAATTGGGATTTCTTCCTGACGCTTCCATTCATCGACCGGGCAACGATTCCGTTACATCTGGTCAAGAACTCCCAATTACTCGAACCGCTGTTTGAGTTTTCAGGCGCCTGCGCTGGCTGTGGTGAAACGCCTTATATCAAATTAGCTACGCAACTATTTGGCGACCGCATGGTGATCGCCAATGCCACGGGCTGCTCGTCAATTTATGGCGGCAACCTGCCCACCACACCCTACACCAAGAATCAAGATGGGCGTGGACCAGCTTGGAACAACTCATTATTCGAGGATAATGCTGAGTTTGGCTTGGGCATGCGCTTGGCTATTGATAAGATGAAAGACGAAGCGATTGCGCTTGTAGAAAAACACAAAGCGGAGATTGGCGAGGAATTGGCTGAGGCTTTGCTCACCGCCTCCCAAAAGAACGAAGGAGAAATCCAAGAGCAGCGTAAGCGCGTTGCCCAGTTGAAGGAGGTCCTGAAAGGAAAGGACACCCCAGAACTGGTCAACTTACTATCCTTGGCGGATTACTTAGTGCGCAAGAGTGTGTGGATTTTTGGCGGTGATGGTTGGGCTTATGATATTGGCTATGGCGGCTTGGATCATGTCTTAGCTTCTGGCTTAGACGTGAACGTATTGGTGCTCGATACCGAAGTCTACTCCAATACCGGTGGTCAATCTTCCAAAGCCACGCCGCGTGCTGCAGTTGCTAAATTTGCCAGCAACGGGCGTGCCAGTGCCAAAAAAGACCTGGGTATGATTGCGATGACCTATCGAAACATCTATGTAGCACAGGTGGCGATGGGCGGTAGTGATCGGCAGACCTTGCAAGCTTTTGTGGAAGCTGATTCCTACGAAGGACCATCGTTGATCATTGCCTACAGCCACTGTATCAACCATGGAATTGATATGTCCCAGGGATTAGTTCAGCAGAAGCTGGCAGTCGAGGCTGGGGTTTGGCCAATTTACCGCTATGACCCCCGCCTGATTGAAGCAGGTAAGAACCCGCTCCAGCTGGATTCTAAGGCACCCTCGATCAAAGTCTCCGAGTATGCCTATAATGAAACCCGTTATCGCATGTTACTGCAGATGGACGAGGAACGCGCGGAAGAGCTGATGCGTAAAGCACAAGAAGATGCTGACCGCCGTTGGGCAATTTACTCTCAGATGGCTGCGATGGATTACTCGCTCGGTAAGAGTGGAGAAACAAGCGCCGCTGAAAAATAGTCGATTTGACTTTTGGCTTAGTCTTTATGCAGGTGCATGAGCTGCTTCAAGAAATTAAGCCCTAACTAAGGTAGAATAACGATGGTGTGAATACAACGCCATCGTTATTCTTTTTACTTCTAATGGGTATAATTCATTGCAGGAGGAAAAATGGCTGATTTAAGAACCACATATTTGGGATTGAACCTTAAAAACCCCCTCGTTGCCGGTGCTTCTCCCTTTGCCAACCATTTGGACTTGGTAAAACAATTAGAAGATAACGGCGTTAGCGCTATTGTGATGAATTCCCTTTTTGAAGAAGAAATCACTCATGAAAGCTTACGCTTAGATTATTTCCTCAATAAGGGCACTGAAAGCCAGCCAGAAGCGCAAACCTACCTGGTGGAACCGCCTGAAATTCTTAGCGTTGCCGATCGCTATATTGCTCGGTTGCAGCGCATTAAAGAGGCTGTTGAAATCCCGGTCATTGCGAGCCTCAATGGAACCAGCATGGGAGGATGGATTAAATTAGCCCAACAACTTCAGGCAGCCGGCGCGGATGCGTTGGAATTGAACATTTATTCCATGGTTATTGACCCACAAATAACCTGTGATCAGGTCGAAAAGAGCTATATTAATCTTATTGAAGAAGTTTGCAAGAGTATCAACCTTCCCGTGACGGTAAAACTTTCCCCTTATTTAACCACACTACCGCACTTTCTAGCGCGGGCTTATAAAGCCGGAGCAGAAGGATTTGTCTTGTTTAATCGCTTCATGCAGCCAGATTTTGACATCCAGTCGCTGGATATCATCCGAAAGGCGCCGCTTAGCAGTAGTGCCGATCTCTCCCTGCCAGCGCGTTGGATCGCAATTGCCTCTGCACAGCTCAAGGCAGACTTTGCCTTAAGCGGTGGCGTGCACACCGCCGAGGATATGGTGCGAGGCGTAATGGCTGGAGCAAATGTAACTTATGTTGTCTCGGAATTCTTGCAACATGGCATTGGCGCTGCCGCCACCATGCTGCGGAACTTTAATGACTGGATGGACCGGAATGGATATGATTCCGTTAAACAGATGCGTGGGGTCTTGCGCTACGACAAGGTGCCAAACCCCACCGCTTACGAACGCGCCAACTACATTAGCTCACTCAAGTCCTTTGACGAAAAGGTTCTTTAGCCAGCACACAGCTGATGTTTCCGAGGAGTGGGGATGAGCGTCGTTGATGAAGTTAAAGCGCAATTAGATATCGTCGATATCGTTTCTCAGACGGTCAAATTGCGCCGAACTGGCAAAAACTACATCGGATTTTGCCCATTTCACTCCAATACGCGCACGCCTGCTTTCGTCGTCTTCCCTGATAGCCAAACTTGGCGCTGTTTTGGCGCTTGCAATGAAGGCGGGGATATATTTCGATTTGTGATGAAGCGTGAAGGCTGGGATTTTGCCGAAACCTTGCGTTACTTAGCGGATAAAGCTGGCGTGCAACTAAGCCCACGTACGCAAGAATCCTCCGCCGACGAGAGCCACAAAGAAGCTTTGCGGCAGGTACTGGAGGAAGCGGTTCAGTTTTTCCGCCGGCAAATGTTAGAAACGGATGAAGGCAGGCAAGCCCTGGATTATTTGCATCAACGCGGCTTGAGCGATGAAACGATTAAAATTTGGGGGCTTGGATATGCTCCTTCATCTTGGAATGCGCTGGGCAGCGCCCTGCAACGCAAAGGATATAACCAAAGCTTGTTAGAATCCGCTGGGCTGATAACCCTGCGGGAAGATGGCACCAGTTACGACCGCTTCCGCCAGAGGCTGATGTTCCCGATCCGGGATACTTATGGGAAGATGGCGGGGTTTGGCGGCAGGATCCTTTTCAGTGAGGATCAAACCGCAGCTAAATACATCAACTCCCCCCGCACGGATCTTTTTGATAAGGGCGGCTTGCTCTATGGTTTGGATATGGCTCGCCGAGAGATCCGCAAAAGTGAGCAAGCAGTGATTGTGGAAGGCTATATGGACGTGATCGGTCTGCATCAGGCTGGCTTTCATAATGCTGTCTCCCCAATGGGTACGGCGCTGACTGAGGATCAATTTACTTTACTTAAAAAGTTCTCGCGCAACATCGTCTTAGCGCTGGATCCAGACGCTGCAGGTGAAAAGGCTACCTTGCGTGGTTTGGAAACCGCGCGCCAAACGCTGGATCAAGAAGCAGAACTGCGCTTCGATGCCCGCGGCTTGCTGCATGTAGAATCGCGCCTAAGGGCAGACATCCGCGTAACTACACTGCCTGAAGGCAAGGATCCTGATGAGATTGTGCTTGCGGACCCACAAGCCTGGGAGCAGATTGTTGCCAAGGCTAAACCCATTGTGGTGCATGTGATGGAGACTTTAGCTGCTTCTCAGAACCTGGAGGATGCCAAAGTCAAGCGGGAAATTGCCGCCCAGGTGCTGCCTTTGATTGAAGATGTGGCTGATCCAGTTGAACGGGAAGCCTACCGCGAGCAGTTAGCAAGGCTGCTGCATGTGGATGTGCGCGCGTTATTTGCTGCTACTCCACAGAAACGCCAACCGCGGCGCTCACGAGGGGCGCAAAGGGAAGCAATGCTAAGCCCTGAAGCGAGTCCACTGGCGGATAGCGCTTCTCGCAACCGCATATTGGAAAAGGAAGCTTTACAAGCTCTCCTTCGGGATCCGGAATCGCTTTACCGCCTGAACCGTTCGCTGGGGCTGCTTGGCCTGGAATCTTTTGATGAAGCTGATTTTATGGAGAGCGACTTCCGCCAAGGGTTTAAGCTGGTTAAGGCTAGCTTAGAACAAGATTTAATGTCTCCGAAGGAATATTTAGAAGAAAATCTACCTGAAGGTTTAGAGGAAAAAGATGAGCCACCCACAATGAGCAAAATCTTGCCGCCTTCAGAGGAAAAGCACTTAACTGAACAGGTACGCACTGTATTGCGGATCCGGCGTAATGTTGTACAGGATCGCATTCAAGAAATTCAGTTCCTACAATCGGAATTGGAAGAAAAAACCTTTAGTGAGGAAGAAGCCCAGATTTTACTGCTTGAGCTGCTCAATCGACGCCGCATTTTGGACCTGGCTTTTCAATCTCCATTAGCTGGCGGCACGAGTGCATCCTACAAGCACAGCCGGTAAACCTAATAAAAGGAATCATAGAAAATGGAAAATCATTCCTTAGAAGCAGATAAAGAGGAAAACAATCCTCAATTTGACGATGAAGAAATTGTTTATGACGAAGAAGACATCAAGGAGTACTACCTGCCAGTTTTAGAGAACGCCTCTTTGGTGGGGGAACCTATTCAGCTTTATCTGCAGGAAATTAATCGTGATAAGTTATTAGACGATAAAGGCGAATTCCAACTTGCTATCTGCGTACAGGCTGAAAAGCGCTTAAAGACATACCTGACCCCAGAAAAGCTTTTAGATTTACAAGCAGTGTACAAAGACATGAAATCGACTTGGTCACAGGTGGAGCTGGATGCCGAGCATGTGCACAAAGCGCCACCAAAGCTTAGTGCAGTGCTGGAAGAAGCTCGAGCGTTGCATCAAGACTGTTTACAAAGCAAGGATTCGTACGTCTATGCTTACTTGCGCGATGAGCGTTGGGGGCAGGATCATGAATGGGAGATTTTAGCCCGCGATCTTTGCCGGATTTACTTAGATGCCTATTTGCTGCCGCCGGATTTTTTACAAGCCTTACTGAGCCATGTCAGCCAGCAGGAACACTTACCGAACTGGGAAGTGTTGACCGAAGCACTTCCAAGCGAAGAAGAAAACCGCCAATGTGTGGAGCAATTACGCGAAAATGCTAAGGCGGCTGGTCGTCAGCTGGTGGAATATAACCTGCGCTTGGTGGTGAGCGTCGCCAAACGTTATACTGGCAGGGGCATCAACATCATGGATCTCATTCAAGAAGGGAATATCGGGTTGCTCCGCGCTGTGCAGAAATACGATCCAACCCGCGGTTTCCGTTTTAGCACCTATGCCACCTGGTGGATCCGTCAATCTGTCAGCCGCTACATCTTGGAAAACGCGCGTACTATACGCATCCCTGTGCACATGGTCGAATCCATCAGTAAACTGATGAAGGTGCAGCGCGAATTAGTGCAGGAATTTGGCCGCGAACCAACTTTTGCCGAAATAGCTGTCGATTCCGGCATTCTCGATGAAAAAGATCAGAAGGCAATTAAAAGGGCAAACTATAACCGCGAAGAATTAGATCCAGCATGTTTACACCGCTGGGATGAGGCTACCCAAAAGGTCATGGAAATCCTAAAAATCAGCGAGGAGCCTATCTCCTTGGAAAGCCCCATAGGCGATGAAGACAACAGCACCTTGGCGGATTATGTCGAGGATGCTGAAGCTTCCGAACCGATTGAAGAAGTCATCCTGGAAGACCTGCGTGAAAGTGTGCGGCGCTCGTTGGGCACTTTGGCTGACCGTGAGCGCGAAGTGTTGGAGATGCGCTTTGGCTTGACCGATGGGATTAACCATTCTTTGGAGGAGATCAGTGAACGCTTCGGCTTGACGCGCGAACGCATCCGCCAAATCGAGAGCACGGCTTTACGCAAGCTGCGTAACCCCAAGTATAAAAGTTCCTTGCGAGATTATTATTAATAGCAAAGCCTGAATTGTTCAGGCTTTGCTTCAATGCAAGTTTTGTTTTTCTTATCTTTGCTTTCCTAGTCCGCGATTTCCTCTGCTGGATGTCAGCTGGTTATACTCTTCGGTAGTCATAAGGCGTGGTATATAGTCAGTTCCAGTTTGGTTTTCTATGGCACGCGAAAAGGCACTGAGGTGGTGGATGGATCCGTTCTTAAGGTTGCTATAGACCCGTTCCAAATCAGCGTTATCTGTCTCTGCGAGAGCCTCTTCTAAATCTATGATATCCATTTCTTCAATGGTTGCACCTACTTTATAGGCTTCGGCTAGAGAGACTGAACCTTGGGCAATTAGGTCTGTATACAACTTCTGAATTTCTGGATCTTCAAACACACCAATTTGGCTATCATCTACAGGGTCGGGAATATTATAGGCACTGAGCAGTTTAGCGATACTTGAAGTGTGTTGACTTTCACTTTGAGAAATGTTCAAAAAAATGGGCATATTCCAGAGATCGTAAAAAGTAGCATAGACATCATGTGCTAATTTTTCTTCAACACGCATGGCAAGCAAGGTCGCCTCTTCCTCTGGGCTGAGGGGTAGGGATGTATTCGTTGTGGTGATCGCTCCAGAGAGAGCAGATGCCTGAACTAAGCTAACAGGTACACTCGCGGTAAATACCAGCGGGATAGCAATCAAGCTGAGCAATAAGATTTTTGTGTAAGTTTTCATGGTTATCTCCTATTCGTTATAATGTTAGTTATATTTACTAACTGTGCGTATCATAGCAAGTATTGTTGAAGATTTTGCGAGTAACTAATGAAGAGTTGGTGAAGATTTACAAGAGAACATTTGGCTGAGGAGGCTTAGCATGCGCACCATTGGTTCAAACGAACAACGGATTATTGAAAAAGCCGCTGCCGAGGCTGGCATCCCGACTTTGCTATTGATGGAATCAGCAGCCCACGCCATCGCTATGCGGGCTCTGCAGCTTGTAGCAGAACGCGGCTTTAGAAAAGTGATGGTATTGTGCGGGGCGGGTAACAATGGCGGAGATGGCTTTGCTACAGCGCGGCTGCTCTTGGGTCGCGTGCAGCATCTGCAAGTTTTTGAAGCCGAAGCTTCCAAAGATAACCAAGGTGATGCCCACCTCAACCGTCAAATCTGCCTAAATTTGGGCATAACCCCCCAGCCGTTTTCTGAATTTGAGCCCACGGACGGTTTGATCATCGATGCTGTCTATGGCAGCGGTTTTAGGGCAGACCGTCCTCTGAGCCCAGAGTTTGAGCGCTTAGCTCGCAAGGTGAATCAAGCCCGTATGGAGCATAGCGCATTGGTCTTAGCGGTGGATTTGCCCTCTGGCGTGCAGGCTGATCATGGCCAGGTTGCGCCAACGGTCATCCAAGCTGATGAAACCCTAAGCTTTCTTTACATAAAAACGGGTTTAGTAAGCTACCCTGGGCATAAAGCAGCTGGGCAAGTGTACGTGCATGACCTCGACCTACCAGAGAGTTTTTTAGAGCAAGTTTGGCAGCAGCAAAATCTGCACACTCCTTCTGCGCTGACCGCTGAAGAGCTGCGCGCATGGCGTCCGCAGCGTCCTATGGACGCGCATAAAGGTACTTTCGGGCGCTTAGCTATCTTGGCAGGCAGCCCAGGCTTGGCAGGCGCAGCGATTCTGAGCGGGCGTGCAGCCGAGATAAGCGGTGCAGGTTACGTCTCCCTCACGGTACCAGCCGAGATCTACGCAGCAGTGCTCGAGGCAGCGCCTTCGCTACTGAGCGCACCCCTCCCAGAGGAGCCGTTAGTGCAAGAAGCATTAGCTAAGGCACAATTGTCTTTTTGGACGCAACGCTTAGAAAATTGTGATGCCGCCTTAGTTGGCCCTGGCATGGGCAAGAGTACGCCGAAGCGCCCGGACCTGCTTAGCTTAGTAATGGCAGCGATTGCAGAAGCTCCACGCTTGGTGTTAGATGCCGACGCGTTAAATTTGCTCACTGGGCCTGACGCATTGGAAGCCGGACGGGCTGCACTGAGAACCCGCACGCAAAGCGGGTTAGAACCTGCCATCCTCACCCCGCACCCGGGTGAATTTCGCAGGCTTTGCCCAGAAATGGCTGCGATGGTCGAGCAGGATCGCATCGCCTGCGCTGAAGCCTTGGCTGCATTAACTACGAGCGTGGTGGTCCTCAAAGGTGCCGGCACGGTAATCGCTTTCCCACCAAAGCAAGATAGGCACGAAGTGTGGATCAACACATCTGGGAACGCTGGCATGGCAAAAGCGGGCTCTGGTGATGTGCTGAGCGGGCTTCTTGGCTCTCTCTTGGCGCAGCGCTTGCCCTTGCGGGAGGCAGTTTGCGGAGCGGTCTGCTTGCACGGGTTAGCAGCCGACCTGCAAGCCAAGCTGCTCACGGAGCGTGCCCTCACCCCAGAAGATATCATTATGGGTTTACCCGGCGCATTCCGGCAGGTGGGCTGGGATAAATAATCCGCTTACTATAGTTTTGCTTTACAATTGGCAGGATGCCAGTACAAATTCTGAGCGACCCCCAAATAATCCAGCCTTACTTGAGTGACGAGTCCAAAGTCACCGGACAGGCGCAGAGCATTTCCTTCCCAGAAAGTGAAGCAGAAATCCGCGAGGTTTTGCTCGCGGTTCGCCAAGCTCATCAAACGCTCACGATGCAAGGCGCGCGCACGGGCATTACGGGTGGTGCTGTGCCTACAGGCGGGCATATCCTCAACCTCAGCAAGCTCAATCGCATTACCGGAATGGGGTGGGATGCCGAGCGGAAGTGCTTCTTGCTTTCAGTTCAGCCTGGCGTGCAGCTCAATCAGCTCAACAAAGCTATCGCCGAAAAATCCTTTGATACATCTGGCTGGAGTGCACAAGCACAATCTGCTCTGCGGCGCTTTCAGCAAAGCAGTGCTTGGTTCCTGCCGGCGGATATCACCGAGACGACTGCTTCGATTGGGGGGATGGTCTCAACCAACGCTTCAGGGGCAAAATCCTACCGTTATGGCTCTATGCGCCAGCATGTGCTTGGGTTGCGCTTGCTGCTTGCCAATGGCAAGAGCCTTAGCTTGCGCCGCGGCGAGCAATTTGCCCAAGGTCGGCAGTTTGCATTGCGCTTGGATGACGGCAGTCAGATCGCTGGGCAGCTGCCGTCTTACCGCATGCCGCAGGTCAAGAATGCTTCTGGGTATTATGTGCATGAAAACATGGATCTTATCGATCTTTTCATCGGCTCGGAAGGGACACTGGGGATTGTAACCGAGGTCACTTTAGCCTTAGCGCTGCAGCCAGGCTTCACTTGGGGAATGATGGCATTCTTCACAAGCGAGCAGAATGCCTTGGCTTATGTACATGCCCTAAGAGCCCTGCCGCAAGCTGAGCAGCCAGCCGCCATCGAATTTTTTGATCAAGCTTGCTTAGCGCTCATCCGCACCGAGCAAGAGCAGCTGCACGCCCATCAGGATATCCCTACGCTTAGTCCAGCGGCTCAGAGCGCAATCTACACGGAGTTTACCGCTGAGAGCTTACCCGAGCGCGATGAAGCTATCAATCGGGTTGCTGACCTGCTCAACGCTGGAGGCGGTGACGAGCAAGCCACCTGGTTAGCGCTTTCGCGCCAAGATTTGGAAAAGCTGGTTGCTTTCCGCCATGCCATTCCAGAGAGCATCAACCGCATCATTGCTGAGCGCAAGCGGCAACATCCCAATCTGACCAAGTTGGGCAGTGATATGGCTGTGCCAGATGACAAACTCGATTGGGTGATGAAGTTGTATGAAGAGACCCTCACCCAAGCCAGCTTGGAAGCGCTAAAGTTTGGGCATATTGGTGATAATCACCTGCACGTGAACATCCTCCCTCATAATGAATCTGAATATGCTCAAGGTAAGCAGCTCTTTGAGCATTGGGCGCGGGAGGTTGTTGCCGCTGGCGGTACAGTTTCAGCGGAGCATGGCATTGGCAAGCTCAAGCATGCTCTGCTTGCTGAGCTCTACGGCGCACCAGCCTTGGACGAAATGCGCGCACTCAAGCGCTGCTTTGACCCCCAAGGGTTGCTTAATCCTGGGAATATGTTCCCACTGGAGGCTTAAAAGCGGTATGGAGATTGTCGTTTGCGTTAAGCAGGTGCCCGCTACCACACGAGTTCAGCTGGACCCGCGCACCCGTACGATCATCCGCGAAGGCGTGGAGCTGATGCTCAACCCCTTTGATGCCTATGCCTTGGAAGAAGCGCTGCACTTGCGCGAGGCTCATGGCGGCAGGGTGAGCGTGCTCACAATGGGCATCCCCAGTGCCGCGGTGATGTTGCGGGAAGCAATCGCTATGGGGGCAGACCGAGCCATCTTGCTAACTGACCGTCGCTTTGCCGGTGCCGATACGCTCGCTACGGCGACTACCTTAGCAGCTGCAATCCGAAAGTTAGGCATGGTAGACCTAATCTTATGCGGCAGGCAGGCAATTGATGGCGATACAGCTCAGGTTGGTCCCGAATTAGCCGAGAAGTTAGGCATTCCACATGCTACGGCTGTAACTAGAATTGAAGAGATCAACGCTGGAATGCTTACATGCCAAAAGATTATTGATGAAGGCTACGCGCGCCTTAGAGTAAAGCTGCCCGCATTGCTTACCGTAGTCAAGGAGATCAACACACCGCGCTTTCCAACACTGGCAGGTTTCCGCCGGGCGCAGAAATCCGATATTCTCATCTGGAAAGTAGAGGATCTGGATGTTGACCCTGGGCGCATTGGGTTGGAAGGTTCGCCCACGCAAGTCATCTCCACTTTTGTGCCGGAGCACAATAAAACCAGCCATCTGGTAGAAGGTACGCTGTCTGAAATCGCGAGTCAGATCCTGGCAAGCTTGCAGCAACAAGCTGGGAGGGAGCAGCATGGCTGAGATCCGCGTACTGCCGGAAAAATGCGTCGGCTGCCGTAAGTGCCTGCCAGCCTGCCCTTATGGCGCAATTAGCATGCTGGGGCGCACGGCTGTCATCTCGGAGGCATGCGTTTTTTGCGGTGCATGCGTGCCGGCTTGCCGCTATGAGGCTATTGAGCTCCGCTTACCGCAAGCGGTCCAACCAAACCCTCAGGCACGCGGAATTTGGGTTTTTGCCGAGTTCTTCGCTGGGCAGTTCAAACCGGTGACCTTTGAGCTCTTGGGTGAGGCGCACCGCCTCGCTGCAAGCAGTGGAGAGCCTGTATGCGCGATCGTGTTGGGGGAGCAAGCTGCCCAGAGCTATCGCCAGCTTTGGGCGTACGGCGCAGATGAAGTGCTGGCGGTGCCAATGGCAGAGCTTGACCAACGCGATGAGCTGCTTTATCCACTTGCTCTGGCTCAATTGGTGCAAGCTTACCAGCCTTCGATTTTCTTGATTGGCGGAACAGGTTTTGGACGTTCGATTGCCCCACGGATTGCCTCACGTTTGGAAACAGGCTTGACAGCTGATTGTACCCGCTTGGAGATTGACGCGCAGAGCGGATTGCTGCACCAAACACGGCCGGCTTTTGGCGGCAACCTGATGGCAACCATCCTTTGCCGCAATCGACGCCCACAGATGGCGACCGTACGTCCGCATGTGATGCAGCCACTTGTGCCCGATATTAACCGGCGAGGCAGCCTAACCTATGCTGAAGTGCGCCTGCCCGAAAACCACCTCATCCAGCAGTTAGATTTAAGACTCACCACAAGCGAGTCCTTGAGCCTGGAATCAGCGGAAATCGTAATTGGGATAGGCAGGGGCATCGGCAGCCCACGTACCTTGCCTCTCTTCCAGGACCTCGCAAAAGCCCTGGGTGCGGGTCTAGCTGCCTCCCGCGCGGTGGTGGACCTAGGTTGGCTGCCGTATATGCATCAGGTCGGGCAAACGGGTATCACAATTGCTCCGAAAGTGTACTTAGCTTTTGGCATATCTGGAGCAGTGCAGCACTTAGCTGGCTTAGCCGAAGGGACTTACATCATTGCGGTGAATAAAGACCCGCACGCCCCAATCTTCCAAGTTGCAGATGAACGCGTGGTAGCAGACTGCATTCCCTTGGCAGAAGCTCTGCTTTCGATGGCGAAAGCTAAGCCAAAACCTGAAAGAACTGCGTAAACAAAAACAGCCGCCCCAGTTTGGGCGGCTGTGAATTTTTAAAAACGAAGACTAATCTTCGGATTTCAATTCTTTTTGGCGTGCCTCGATAATCGCTTGGGTCAAGTGAGTTGGCACCAAGTCATAATGGTCGAACTCCATGGTAAAGTAACCTCGTCCCCCCGTCATCGAACGCAGGGTGGTAGTGTAGCGCAGCATTTCTGCCAGCGGCACCATTGCAGTAACTACTGAGCGACCTTTTTCGGTTGCCATGCCTTGCACGCGAGCACGGCGGGTATTCAGGTCACCGAGTACATCACCCATATTGGCTTCTGGCACAGTGATAGTCACCTTCATGATGGGTTCATAAAGCACAGGGTTGGCATCCTTGAAAGCTAACTTAAAGGCTTCACGCCCAGCAATTTCAAAGGCGATCGGTTTGGAATCAACGGGATGCTCTTTACCATCAAAGACCGAGACGCCAACATTATGCACTGGGTAACCTGCAATCACGCCTTCTTTCATCACCGAGCGGATACCTTTCTCGATCGGCGCCATATAGCTGTTGGAGATTGCACCGCCAAAAACGTCATTGCTAAAGGTGAAATCTTCATCTTGGATGGGGAATACGCGTAGGTGAACCTCGCCAAACTGACCGGCACCTCCGGTTTGCTTCTTGTGGCGGTACATGGCGCTGGCTTCTTTGGTAATATGCTCTTCGTAGGGCACTTTCGGCTCCAGTAAGTTCATTGAAAGCTGGAATTTGGTCTCTGCCCGCCGAACAGCCACGTCGATGTGTTGATCGCCCATACCAAAGAGCAGCGTTTGCTTGGTGGCGGGTTCCATTTCCCATGAAAGGGTTAAATCTTCTTCGCACAGGCGCGTCAGGGTGCTGCTCATCTTAGCTGCATCCGATTGCGTCTTCGGGGCAACTGCCACGCGATAGAGCGGGTTAGGGTAGCTTGGCTTGGGCAAGATAAGGTTTTGTTCACGCGTAGTGAGGGTATCTCCCGTTGTGGTAACAGCCAACTTTGCCACCGTGCCAATATCGCCGCTGTGAATGGCGGGTACAGGTAAGTTTTCCTTACCAAATGGCACCTGGACGCTTGCTATGCGTTCCTCTTCACCTTTATTTGCGTTCCAAACGCGAGAATCGGAGACCATCACGCCGGAATAAACACGGAAGAACGTCTGACGCCCAACGAAGGGGTCTGCAGTGGTCTTCCAAACGTAGGCAGCTAACGGTCCCGTATCGGAAGGTTCTAACTTCACCTCGCCTTGAGGAGATTGCGCCACAGCAGCCGGTCGATCAAGCGGGGAGGGCGCTAAGGCAATCAAGGCATCCAGCAATGGCCCAATGCCGATCATGTGGGCACCGGCTGCCACAAGCACTGGAATGACATTGCTGGTTCCAATGGCTTTACGCATTCCTTGCAAGATTTCTTCGTCCGAAAGCCCACCATTCTCGAAATATCGCTCGAGCAAGGCATCTTCACCCTCGGCTGCAGCCTCAACTAATTTAAGGCGCGCTTCATCTGCTTGGGTTTTATACTCCGCTGGGATATCCACAACCGTCTTACCATCGCCCTTAAAGGCTTTCATGCTCACTAAGTCAATCACACCTTGAAAGTTAGCTTTTTCTCCCCAGGGCAGCTGCATCGGGATGAGGCGGTAGTCTGTGCCTTCCTCAACGGATGCGATCGCTTTTTGAAAATTGGCATTATCGCGGTCCATTTTATTTACAACCATGATCATCGGCAGGTTGAACTGGGCAGCATACTGCATTGCCATCTCGGTGCCGACCTCCAAGCCGGCAACGGAATCTATCAGCACCACGGCACAATCTGCCACACGCATTGCGGAGATCACCTCACCGATAAAATCCATATAGCCAGGCGTATCCAGCAAGTTCAGCTTGAGATCTTTGTAGAGAACTGGAATGACCGAGGTATATAAGGAGATCCCACGGCGGTGCTCTTCTTCGTCAAAGTCGGAGACTGTTGTACCATCTTCGATTTTACCGAGGCGGGTAGTTGCACCGGTATAGTAGAGGAGGGCTTCGGTGAGCATCGTCTTGCCGGAACTGCTATGGGACGCAAGCACAATGTTGCGTACTGAGGCTGTAGAAAATTCTTTCATGAGTGTTGACCTTTCCTATAATTTTGCATAATATCACGGCGCTTTGTGCGTCGTGTAAAGATTTCATTCTTGGCGCAATGCCGAAGGTGAATTATATCAAACAATTTGGTTAAATTTTCAAAAATTGAAGATGAGGGTCACGAAAAACTAATCTGCTTTTTTTCACCAGTCTCTGGAGTGTGCAGTTAGCCCTGTGAGTACCGAGCATGGAACGAAACCGAAAAATCCTTCATTCCAAGCATCAATAAACACTGATTTCATCATAGGTCGGTCAGTTATTTAGAGATCTAAGGGTTAAAAGCCTTGCATACCACATTACAGGTAGGCTAAACACTCAGGAGATGAATAAAAACTGAGCATGCAGGCACTAGAAGTAAAGATCGAATCGATCCTTCATGCGCAAAGGCAAAATTGCTTCTAAGCCTAAAGAGTATAATTGTGGTAACCAAGATGGAGGCATTATACCCATGAAAACTTACCGTCTAGACCCAGCTAAATTACCGCAGCAAAAGAATACCATCCTGAAAGTGTATGGCATCACCTTCTTAGTTTTAGTTGCTATTTCCGTAGCGCCCAACTGGGGGCAGGAAACGATGCGCTCGCTCCTCTGGATGATTCCGTTAATCGCGATTCTGTTCTTCTATTCTGGCAATCGGGCTTATAAGCAGCGCAAGGAGCTTTGGGAGAACTATAGCCTTGAGCTGTATGATGACCACTTAATCCAAAATCAGCCGCGATACCCAGAGCTGCGCCTAAACAAGAGTGACCTACTCAGCGCCACAGAGAAGAAGTACGGGATGTTGATTTCCGCTAAACAAGGCAAAGACATTTTGGTGATTACGAACTTTTTGCCTGATGAGGACTACCAAGAAGTGGTGCAGACATTGAAAGGCTGGATCGCTGAGAACCAAGCTGCAGCGCAAGCAGAAGCTCCAGCGCTTGAGGAAGCACCTCTGCTTGAAGTAGAGCAGCAGCCTGAAGAGCCTGAACCTGAAGAGGAAATCTTGCAGGCAGACGAACCAGAAGATGAGCAGTAAACGCCTTAAGGTTCAGCGCAGCTTCTTGAGCATTTTCCAGGCAGGCTCGTGCACAGTGTGCCATTCGCCCAGATGGTCTTGGTAACGCCAGACGCCTGGGTCAACACCGATGATGTGATAACCATGCCGTTCATAGAGTTTGCGAGCACGCACATTTGCTCGCGCCACGTTTAGGCGGATGCTATCGAATCCACGCGATAAAAGTTGATCTTCCACAAATTGGAGCATAAAACTCCCTATGCCTTGGCTGCGGTACTCTGGTTTGATGCGGAAAGAAAACAAGTATGCACGATGTATTCCATCCGCTAGTTCGGCGTTGCGTGCATAGAGCTGCAGGAAGATTTGCCCAACCATTTTACCCTCTAAGGTCTCGGCGATATATATCAGCGTGGTGCCGAGACGGCTGGCAGCAAAGTGGTCGGCATAGAGCTGGCGAAAGTGAGTATATTGCCCTTCCCATTCCATCGCGGGCAAATCGCTCTCATGTGCCGGACGCACTATAATCCCCCCGCCGTTTGGCAGATAAAAAGTCGCTTGATTAACCGTTTCTACCATTGTCGTTCTCAATCAAACGCTGTAGGAATGCCTGTTCTTCCTCTGGCGTCCTAATTTCACCATCCAACCAAGCCTTGCGCAATGCATCCAAGATTTCACGATAACGCGCGGAAGGAGGTAAGCCCATGGCACGCAAGTCATCTCCATTCACCGTTGGCTTTATCTGCCTGTAGTGAAGCATCATTGCACGTAGCGGTTCCCGAAGCGTTGCTTCTGGGGTGCTCTGATAAACCGCAGTGATGACCAATGGGTCGATAGCTTCGAGTGCAGCGGTGATGGTGCTAGGTTTTTCTTTTCTTAGCTCTGGAAGCTGGGTGCGCAATTCCGCTGCTTGGCGGATATTTTGAATCACCTTAGCAGGCAAGCGTAAACGCGCTGCGACGCGCTCCAAATCCTGCTTGGGGAGATCTTCCAACCAATAAATGTAACCAAAAATTTGGCGGATGTTTAGCTGTTTTTCGCTGCTCGTGGTCTCCCATTCTGCTTGTGCCGCTGGTGCGTTGAGATACCCTAAGCGCTCCTTGATTTCTAAGCTCCAAGGCAGCTTAGGATGGATGGCTTGCATCACATTGGTGCGCACCATGGCGACGAATATATCGACTACTTTTGGCTCGAGCAAGATCAAATCTATCTCATGGCGCAAGCGCGAGCCGGAAATTTCGTTCAGCATTGAAAGGCTGGCTTGCATCAGGCTGAGGGTGCGCGGCTCGATGCGGAACTCAAAGCGGGCGGCAAAGCGCAGTGCCCGTAAAATGCGTGTGGCGTCATCGACAAAGGAAAGCGCATGGAGAACCCGAATGATGCCGTTTTGGAGGTCATGGTAACCACCCCAGAAGTCATACAGCTTGCCAAAGAAAGGCTCATCCAAGCGCAGAGCCAAAGTGTTGATCGAAAAATCGCGCCGGTGCAGATCCATTTTAATGTTGCTGCTTTCCACAGTAGGAAGGGCTGCTGGTTTTTCGTAAAACTCCGTACGCGCCGTGATTAGGTCCAAACTCTCCGGCAGTGCATGAGGGTCCAAAGGCAGGTCGGGTTTCAGCGCCTGGGCTAAGGTTTCACGGGCTTCAGCGATGATCCACTTAGCGGTGCCAAAACGCCGGTGCACCACAGCCCGCCCGCCATAAAGCTGCACCAGCGCGTTTACAAAAGCGATGGCATCTCCTTCTACGACGATATCCAGATCTTGGCTGGGCTGCCTGAGCAGCAAATCGCGCACAAAACCGCCCACGATGTATACCGGCATGTTCAAGCGTGTGCCTTCCTTGCCAATTACG
The DNA here is from genome assembly GCA_040766895.1 of Anaerolineaceae bacterium. Taxonomy (GTDB): domain Bacteria; phylum Chloroflexota; class Anaerolineae; order Anaerolineales; family Anaerolineaceae; genus Mesolinea. Next base: position 112,528 of record JAXGPR010000003.1, read on the forward strand.
CGCAGCAATACCTGGCGTGGGTATGGAATGGCATTCTGTAGCAGCTGGATGATTTCTTCAGGGCTGGGAAGATTGTTTTGACCGCTATGCGTGCTAATTAAGTCTGTGCGGGTTACGATTCCGATGATCTCATGGCTTTCCGGATCGATGACGGGTACCTGCCCCCAGCCACTAGAAGCCATCACCTCTTGCAAGTGCTCGAGGGTATCTTGCGGGGTGACGCTCACTGAACCTGTCTCCATGAGCATACCAGCAGTGGCTTTGAGTTTGTGGCTGAGTGCGCGGTCCACATTGCGCCGCGTGAGCAGACCCACAACTCTGCCATTTTCGATCACGGGGTAACCTTCGAAGCCATAGCGGCGCATCAAATCTGCAACCGTTTCTACAGGTGTATCAGGTGTTAGCGTCATCGGTTTTTTAGACATAATTTGATGCACGCGTACCGAGGGGTGAACGATTTCCGGGAGGTAATCGACCACTTGCTGAATAATATGATTCCATTTGAAGTCTGCATCGGTAGCTTTAGTGTTGCCATCGAGGTGGATGAGGGCGGAAGCAGCGCGTCGATGCCCGCCGCCGCCGAAGTAACGTGCTAACTGCGCCATATCGATTTCATCCGTGGTTGAACGCGCCACCATGCGGATGCCTTGCCGCGTGCGCACCAAAATAATTAATCCGTCAGGATTAAGAAAATCGCGTAATTTGTGGGCAACTGTAGAAATTTCGTCATGAAGGTCTAAAGCATCGGCTTTAGCCAGGAGGATGGTTAAGCCGTCTATTTTGTGCGCGGTGATGTCGCGCATCAAGCGGTCGAACAAGGTCATTTGGGAATTCGAAAGCGGCGGGTTCAGGTAAGGAGAAATGATATTTAGATCAGCGCCATGTTCCAGAAGGTAGACCGCAGCTAAAAGATCCCGCGTGGTAGTGGTGGCGTAGCTGAGTGAGCCGGTATCTTCGTAAATACCCAGCAAGAGCAGATTAGCTTGGGCAGTATTGAAAGCGATTTTATCTGCCTTGATCTTCTCGACGAGCAGTGTGGTGCATGCACCTGTATTTTGCAGGTCAGCTTCCCACTCGGCTGGAAGATTTTCTCGCAGCGGGTGGTGATCGATAACCTGTACGCGTGTTTGCGGGGTAATGCCCTTAAGCGTGACCATAGATTGCGTATCGACTAGGAGGATCTCACTGATCGATTCCTGCGGGAGCTGGCTGAGCTTGGTGAATCCCAACTCGCCGCCATAATTATGCAAGTATGTTGCTCCATTGCGATTGACCTCACGCGGCAGCACAGCGTAAGCATCCGGATAGAGCAGATGGGCACCCAAAAGTGATGCTAATGCATCCAAGTCTGCGCGTTCGTGGGTGAGGATAACCTTCATGGGCATGATCTTTTCTGGCTGCTAAAGCCGGGCTTCGCGCATTAACTACCTAACCAGGCAGCCTGATTTTCCAGATTAAAAGCATTATAAATGACTTGGGAGAGCCTTGCAAAAAGCCAATTGCCCTGATCGAACATGAGCTGTTGGCTGGAGTTAATGAAAATAACTAATACATAGTCCCCGCCAGGGGTAGAAACGATGCCGGCGTCGCTCATCGTGTGCAGCAAGCCATCCAGATCCGATGTCCAGCCGTGCTTGTGTGCAGCGTCACCTTCTGGCGGTAGACCTGCTTCGATCAGCGCGCCGATTTTGTTTTCTGCCAGCAAGTTCAACATCGTCTGGCACTCGCTAGGCGTTACTGAGCCAGGGAAAAGGTCATGTTGCTGTGTTTCTGACGCAGCCGCACAGCGGTAAATGCGCGCAAGCAAATCGCCAATTTCCGAAGGCACCGTCTGATTGTAAAAATCCGGATCGAGGTATACATCCGTGCGGCTGTTCGCAGGCGTCTGAATGCGCTGCAACAAGGGTGCACCCGAGTAGAAGTAACCAGCTAGGAAAGTGTTTTGGTACCCAAGTGCGCGCATGTCTTCGGTCACAATCAAAGGTCCTAAGTTTTCATCCAAATAAGTGCGCATTAGCGCATCAGCAGGCGGGTTTTCGGATTGGGTGATCATGCCGCGCATCCAGCCCAAGGCAAGATCGGGAGTCGGCTCGCCCAAATGATTGAAGACCGAGACCATGATGGGGATTTTAATTGTGCTGGCAGCCGAATAAGCTACATCCGGCGGAATAGGTTCGTTAGCGCGCACGGCAAAGTGCAATGGAGTGCCTTGCGGAAGTGGTTCCATATACAGCTCGGCTAAACCATCGAAGCCAGATAGCAGAATCGTTTGCTTGAGGAAGATTTCAAGGTTGGCGGGGTCCAGCGGCAGCGCTGGAGTTTCGTTAATGGGCAGCTCCACAATGCGCGCCGAGGGAGAGCGTAAAGCCTCTTGAATAGCAAACAGAGCCGCTTCCAGGTTGAGCTCTAAGCCTTTTTGGCCTGGAGTGTAATTGGTGGTGTAGAGGATGGGCAAGGCAGCGGTAGCAGGCTGATCGTAGCGTGGAATGATATTTTCGGTAAGGAACGCCCGGCAAGCTTCCGGATTGAAAGCAACCTGTAGAGGGAAGTCTAGGTCCGCTGCTGATACATTTTGACCCCAGAGGTGCTGCCACCAGCCGCCCTTGGGCAGAGCAGCTTCGAGCCCGTCCAGCGTGGCGGTTATGTCTAAGCTCAAGCCAAGTTCCGCTGGCGAAAACTGCATGCGTGCCGCGCCATAGCGCAGCTCGATGGGAATGGAGAGGGCTTGCTCGAGGCGCGCTTGGGCTTCGGCACGTGTCAGCCCGCCCACGGGGATAGACCCCACGCTTACACCAGCCGGGAAAACGCTGCTTTGCCGGCGGTAGTTAGCTAAATCCGAAAAAAGAATATACAAGCTGATGATAATAAAGAAGACACCAAACCCGCCGATAATCCAGCGCGCTGGATCACTTTGCTTATGCTTAGCCTTCACTTTCATGCCGCTGATTTTACCAGAAAGGTAGAAGAAACAAATTTTCGACACCCTTGCTGCAAGAGTTGGAAATTACTCAGTATGCCTTTCCGCATCTAATTACGAAGGGAAATTTATAGAAAGCAAAGATAAGTATGTAATGGCTAATTAGAAACGTCCTAATGCTGGCAATTTAGAAATGTCTTATTCGGTTGATAAAGTTGTCAGTATGGGTTTTCTATTTAACACCATTGTTCTCGCCGGTCTCT
>JAXGPR010000030.1:0-3415 GCA_040766895.1 Anaerolineaceae bacterium
CATGCCTTTCATGGCCAGGAGAGTGCGAAGCCTGCCTATAGGGTACCATTAAAGAACAGAGTCACTCCGTTGACAATGCCTTTTAATTCGCGTATGCTTTAGCGTATGGAAGGCTTCGATTTTTTCCAGCCGATCGTATTCACCGTCACTGCGCTTAATGCCTATTTGCGTGAGCTGCTAGAAACCGACGAGGTCCTGCAAGACTTGTGGGTGCGCGGCGAAATTTCCAACTTTTCTCAACCGCGTTCAGGTCACCTGTATTTCACACTCAAAGATTCCGAATCCGCAATGCGCTGCGTGATGTGGAAGCTCTCCGCAATGCGGCTGCGTTTTACTCCCACGGATGGCATGCTGGTAGAAGCCCATGGCGCCATGAGCATCTACCCTGCCCAAGGGCAAGTGCAGCTTTATGTGGATGCACTGCGCCCAGCCGGCGAAGGTGCGCTCTATCAGGAATTCCTGCGCCTGCGCGCTCAGCTGGAAGCCGAGGGGTTGTTTGACCCCAGCCATAAGCGCGCTTTACCGCGCCTGCCCAAGCACATCGGCGTGGTAACCTCCGCAACAGGTGCCGCACTGCACGATATCCTCCAAACCCTCAACCGGCGCTTGCCCACATTGCGCGTAACTGTGGCACCAACGCCCGTACAAGGCGTGGAAGCTCCTGCCGGCATCATCGCAGCCTTAAAACGCCTGAATTCGCTGCCTGACCTAGACCTGATCATCTTGGCACGTGGCGGTGGTTCCATCGAAGACTTGTGGGCTTTCAACGACGAAGGCGTTGCCCGCGCCATTTTCGCTTCGCGTTACCCGGTCATTTCCGGCGTGGGGCACGAGACGGACTTTACCATCGCTGATTTTGTGGCTGATCTGCGCGCACCCACCCCAACGGGAGCTGCGGAGCTTGCGACACCCATCACCAAGGAAGAACTTCGAGCCGCCCTGCAAGGTGCGGAGGCACAGCTAACCGAGCTTATCAATCGGCAGTTGGAGGACCTCAAACAAGCACTTCAACTGGCTCAATCTGAGCTGCGCCGTTCCTCACCTCTCCTGCGCATCTTGAATAACATCCAACGTTTAGATGAACTTCAAGGACGGTTAGAGCGCGCCATCCAACAGCAGCTTCAGCGCAAGCAGAACAACCTCGCCAATGCCAGCGATAGGCTGGCTTCATTAAATCCCCAGGCTGTGCTCAAGCGCGGCTATGCTATCATCACCGATCAGGCTACCGGTCAAATCATCAGCCATACTCGCCAAGCCGTCCCCTGGCAGCCCGTCTGGCTGCAGGTACAGGATGGCAGCATTCCCGCCCAAATCACCCCGCCTCCTAAGGAGAATAAGAAAAATGACTGAAACAACATCAGAATCAATGGACTTTGAAACGGCTTTCAACGCCTTGCAAGAGATTATCGCCAAATTGGAGAGCGCTGAACTTCCATTGGAAGAAGCTTTACGCCTTTACGAAGAAGGCAAACGCCTTTCAACGTTGTGCGCCTCTATCCTTGAAAATGCTCAGTTGCGCGTCACCACCTTGGGCGAAGAAGCCGCCGACGAGACGAAAACTGATTTTTCTGAGTTATAGATGAGCTTCTGGGATCTTTTCCGCAGCCCGGTGGCGATTTCTGGCTTCTTTGCGCTGCTGCTTTCTCAGCTTTTCAAAGTGCCTATCGATTATTTGCGCAACCAGCGCAAAGATTGGAATTGGTCGCTGCTTTTTAATGCAGGCGGGATGCCTTCCTCCCATTCAGCTCTGATGGCTGCAGTAACCACAAGCATAGGCTTGTACGTTGGCTGGGGTAGTCCACTTTTTGCCTTGGCGCTGGCAATTACCATGATTGTCATTTATGACGCAGCCGGGGTCCGCCGGCAAGCCGGCTTACACGCCGAGCGAATCAATAAGCTCGTGAAGCAGCTTTTTTCGACAGGAAAGATAGACGGCGAAGAATGGGACGCTCTGCGAGAAAGCATCGGTCATTCGCGCGGTGAGGCTTTTGCCGGCGTACTTTTTGGCATCGCAATAGCTGTCATCGTCAGGCTGCTGATGCCTCCCATAATTTAGGTAGCTTAGGCTTGGCGATGCAGCCGGGCTAGGATTGCCTTTTGCACAGATGTAAATTCCGGCACGCGCAGCAACCACAGCACCAGCGCGTACACAATTACCCCAATCACCACACCACCAATCAGGCTCACTACGCGTGAGCTCAACGGGACAAAGTTTATGAAGCCGTAAACAGCCAGCCCCATAACGGCAGAGCCAGCCAGGCTTATCAAGCCGGCATTGAGGATCTCATGACCGTTGATGCCCTGGAGCCTCTTGCGCACCAAAACGAGCAAGATCAAGCTTTCAAGCCCAGTGGCAAGGCTGTTAGCAAGCGCTAAGCCACCATGCGCCATCCAACCCAAACTTTGGAACCAGCGCGAGAAGAGGATAGAAAGCACAATATTCAAGCTCATAGCACCCACACCCACCAACACTGGCGTGCGCGTATCCTGGACGGCATAAAATGCACGGCTCAGGACCTCTACTAAGCTATGCCCGATCAGCCCAAGCGCATACCATAGCAGCGCCCAAGCTACCATCTGTGTTGCTGTGGGGCTGAATTCACCGCCTTCATAGAGCACCTGGACGATGGGAACGCGCAAAATGATCATCCCGACGCTTGCTGGAGCGGCTAGCAAGAGCATCCCGCGCAAAATGCTTGCCATCAGCTGACGCATCTCTGCCGTTTTGCCCAGCTCGGCTTGCGCCGAGAGTGTGGGCAGCGCGGCAATGCCAGCCGATTGCCCTATGGCGCGCTGCGGCATGAGCATAAGGGCAAAAGCCAAGGTAACAGCGCTCGCTGCTCCCTCACCCAAGCTAAGGGCAATCACGGTATTTGCTAAAAAGTTGAGTTGCACAACACCCGCGCCTATCACGCGGGGCACCATCAACGCTAAAACTTTTTGAACAGCTTTATCTCGAAAACCTACCGATAGTTGATAAAAACGCCCGGGCAGCCTAAGTAAGCTAGGCAGCTGTACGAGCAGATGCGCCAGTGCGCCTAAAACCACTCCAACGGCGAGCCGATCGATGCCCCAGCTGGATGGTAGCCACAGTGCCCCAAAGATAATCCCGAGGGAATAAAAACCGGGTGCAAGCGCAGGAATCAGAAAAGACTGGTGCGCATTAAGCATGCCCATCACCAACCCGCTAATGCCGAAAATTATTACAGAGGGCAGCATAATCCGCAGCATACGCACAGTTTCATCCAATTGCCCCAAGTTGGCATCCGCTGCCAAAATAAACAAGCCATGCTCCACAATTTGTGGTGCAAAGATCCACACCAGCACGGAAACCCCCACAAGGATCAGCGTCACCGTATTGAGCACACCAGAGGCAAGCCTCCAAGCGCCTTTTTTATCCTCACGGGTGAGGTAA
>JAXGPR010000031.1:0-3172 GCA_040766895.1 Anaerolineaceae bacterium
GCTTTGAAAAGTGAGGTGTTAGCCGTAAAAATCGAGGTGGATACCAATCCCCCTCAAGGCGCAGGATTAGCGACCACTGTTGTCCGCCGCTTTGTAGTGCTCCGACTCCATCACCATGATCAACCGACGCTCTTAGCCGGCAAGCTTCACGCTATTTTGCAAAGACCCTACACCAAGGGACGCGACATTTACGATTTATTTTGGTACCTTAGCGATCCAAGTTGGCCCCAGCCAAATTTTACCTTTCTGAATAATGCTCTTGCGCAAACCGGCTGGACTGGCGGGATGGTAACAGCTGAAAATTGGAAAGAACTGGTTTTTTCCCGCCTCCAACAAGTTAATTGGGAAAACATTATTGAAGACGTTCGTCCTTTTGTGGAGCCCAATTTTGATTTAAGCTTGTTAAGCTTGGAAAATTTTGAAAACCTGCTTAGTTAATTACACAGAGAATTATTTTGATGTTTATCTCATTTTGGCTATCCAAAGCAGGTGATGAATTTGCTTTTTAGGAATTTACTTACTGGACTTCGAGCATTGCAGCGTTTTCGAAAATTGTTAGGATAGGGTGCCTAAGGGGTATAATCTGAACGTTAAATCAATCTTAAGGAATGCTCATGATACCTTCCGCTCAAAAACCGCTTGATTTTCAATCCATTATGTTTGCCTTGCAAACCTATTGGGCTAAGCAAGGCTGCCTGATTTGGCAGCCCTATTACTCCCAGGTAGGTGCTGGCACAATGAACCCAGCAACTTTTTTGCGTGTTCTCGGTCCGGAGCCTTGGAAAGTCGCCTACGTAGAGCCTTCCGTGCGCCCAGATGACGGCCGTTATGGCGTAAACCCAAACCGTCTGCAGCAGCACTACCAATTCCAGGTCATTCTCAAGCCTGATCCTGGCAACCCCCAGGAACTTTACCTCGATTCACTGCGCGCACTCGGCGTGGATCCGTATGAGCACGATATCCGCTTTGTGGAAGATAACTGGGAATCCCCGGCTCTCAGCGCTTGGGGGCTGGGCTGGGAAGTGTGGCTGGACGGGCAGGAAATCACCCAATTCACCTATTTCCAGCAAGCCGGCGGGGTCAATTTAGAGATCCCTTCGGTTGAAATCACCTATGGGTTGGAGCGCATTGCTATGGCATTGCAACGCGTGCACGATTTCAAATTAATTCAGTGGAACCCTGAGCGTACTTATGGCGATGTGAATCAGGTGGCAGAGCGGGAGCATTCCACCTATTACTTTGAAGTAGCTGATGTAGCTCGGTTGCGGGAGATGTTCAATCTCTTTGACGAAGAAGCACGCTTGGCGCTGGAGCGTAAGCTGGTGCTGCCAGCGTATGATTATGTGATTAAGTGCTCGCATACCTTTAATGTCTTAGATGCACGCGGTGCCGTTGGCTTTACTGAGCGCCAGGCGCTGTTTGCAGAGATGCGTGATCTTTCTCGCCAGGTGGCACAAGCTTATTTGACACAGCGCGAAGAAATGGGTTTTCCTTGGTTATCTCCGAGCCAAGCAGCGCAAGAAGCAGTCATCGAACCCCCCTTGCCTCAACCGCACACTGAGACAGCGGATTTACTTCTGGAAATTGGCACGGAAGAGCTACCTACAGGCGATTTGGACACCGCTTTAGCTCAACTCCAAGCAGCTATTCCCGAATTGTTAGAAAAGAACCGCCTGAGCCACGCTGGAATTTCCGTCCAGGGCACACCCCGGCGCTTGGTTGTGTTGGTAGAGGATTTGCAAACTCAACAAGCTGACCGAGTGGTCACGGTGAAAGGTCCCCCTGCTGAGCGCGCTTTTGATGCCACGGGCAAACCCACCAAGGCAGCTGAAGGCTTTGCGCACAGCCGCGGCGTGGAAGTTAGTGCGCTCAAGGTGCAAACTGTGGAAGGTGGAGATTACGTTGTAGGGGAAGTGCTGGAGAAGGGTCAATCCGCAGCGGCTATTCTGGCACAGTCCTTGCCCGAGCTCTATAGCAGTATCCGTTTTACCAAGAGCATGCGCTGGAACCAAACTGGCGCAACATTCTCCAGACCGGTACGCTGGCTGGTTGCACTCTTAGGGGAAGATGTGGTCCCGTTCAGCTTTGCCGGCTTGTGGAGCGGGCGCACAACGCGTGGGTTGCGCTTTTCGGAACAGCCCAGCAAAGAATTGCACCGCCCAGCAGATTATTTCGATTACATCGCTGCTCAAGGCATCGTGCTGGATCCGCAACAGCGCCAGGCGATGATTTGGGAGCAAGCCCAGCGCCTTGCCCAGAGCGTGGGCGGAAAATTAGCTGATGACCCTGACTTGCTTACGGAAGTGACGAACTTAGTTGAACGCCCTACAGCTATGTTGGGCAGCTTCGAAGAACGCTACATCCAGAACCTGCCGCCGGAAGTTTTGGTTGGTGTGATGCGTAAACATCAGCGCTACTTTCCCGTAATTGATACCGAGGGTAGCTTATTGCCGCACTTCGTCTTCGTGCGTAATGGCGATGAGCGCTACCAAGAAGTGGTGGTAGATGGCAACCTACAAGTCATCCATGCCCGCTTCGCAGATGCAGAATTTTTTATCCAAGAAGATAAGCAAAAGAAGCTGGAAGAATTTATTCCCAAGCTCAGCCAGCTCATTTTTCAGATAGATTTGGGTTCGATGCTCGATAAAACCCGGCGTATTCAACAGTTGGTCAAAGCCATTGGTCAGCGCCTTAGCCTTTCAGAAGCAGAACAGATAATCGTAGATCGCACAGCAGAGCTTTGTAAAGCTGACTTAGCAACATCAATGGTAGTTGAGATGACTGAACTGCAAGGGGTGATGGGGCGCTATTATGCCAAGCTCAGTGGCGAGCCGGAAGAAGTGGCTGAAGGCATCTTCGAGCACTATTTACCGCGTAATGCTGAGGACCGCCTGCCAGAAGGCAAACCAGGAACATTAGTCGGCATTGCGGATCGGTTAGACTCCATTGCTGGTTTATTTGCCGTTGGCTTAGCACCAACCGGCAGTAAAGACCCCTTTGCTCTGCGGCGCGCAGCGTTGGGCTTGGTGCAGCTGCTTATCGGTAAAGCCTTGGAGTTCGACTTAGATTGGGGACTTACTCAAGCGGGCAAGTTGCTGCCGGTTAATTTTAGTGAAGAGGATAAGCAAGCAGCTTTTGAATTTATCACTGGGCGGCTGCGCGGCTTGATGCT
>JAXGPR010000032.1:0-3069 GCA_040766895.1 Anaerolineaceae bacterium
GTTCGTGCGAAACATCCGCGAGAAAATCGCGCTGCATTTCCAATGCGCCGGAGACTTTTTTGTAGGATTCTTCTAATTGCTCTAACATGGTATTGAAAGTCTTCGCCAACTGCCCCACTTCGTCATTAGGACCGTTATAGTCCACCCGTCGGGAAAAATTTTGTTCGTTACCGATTTGCTGGGCTGTTTGGGTAATGCGTTTGATTGGGCGCAGCAGATAGCCAGAAAGCACCCAGCCGATGATCGAAGCAAGCACTAAAACTACCAAATCCGCCGTGATAAGGGTATTGCGTAAGGCATGCAAGCTTTGTTCACGCTCGGTGAGCGGACGTGCTACCTGTAAAATCATATAAAGCTGGTTATCCACAATGATGGGTCGGTTGAGCACGAGCAGATTCACACCGACGTTAGCAGTCTCCCACCAGGCATTACCATTCTGCAATTGCTCCATACCCTCTTTGCTGATGGGTAAGCCTTTGTCTGCTAATCCAAAAGGTGCGGCAACCAGATTGCCAGATGCATCGAGCACGCGCACAATCTCCCGCTCTCTCAAGCTTTTGATTTCTAAGGCATTGGAGAGATTCTCAAATAAGCGTGGATCGCTTTCTTGTAGATTAGGACCAAGCGAAGGCGGGTAAAGCAGCACGAGTGGAATAAGGTTAATCGCCACCTCATCGCTGCTCTTGGTCAAAGCACTTTTCAGCGTTCGAAGGGTATTAATTGCCTGAATATTATAGAGCGCCACGCTAAAGACGGTCAGCGTTGCCAATAAAATTAGGTTGTAAACCAAAGTAAAGCGCACGCGGATTGACATTATTCCTCGCGCAGCATATAGCCAATCCCTCGCACCGTTTGGATCAGGCGGGGTTCATTCTCTGCCTCTAACTTTTTCCGCAAGTAGCTAATGTAAATCTCCAGGACGTTGCTATCCCCGCCAAAGTCATAACCCCACACATCCATGAGGATCTGATTACGCTCGAGCACCTGCCGTGGATGGCGTAGAAAGTAATAAAGCAGGTTAAACTCCGTAACAGTCAGTGAAAGCTTACGTTCACCGCGCCAGGCTTCATGCTGCTTCGGATCCAAGCGCACATCATTATATTGCACCTCTTGATCATCGGCTTTAGGTTCCACACGGCGCAGGAGGGCATGCACACGTGCCACCAGCTCCGCCGGCGCAAAGGGCTTGACCAAGTAGTCATCAGCGCCAGACTCCAGCCCAAACACGCGGTTTTCGACTGCATCCCGCGCAGTGAGCATCAGAATGGGCATGCGGTTATTGGCGTCGCGCAAATGTTGAATAAGCTCCAAGCCGTCCATTTCCGGCATCATCCAATCGACGATGAGCAAATCTGGGGCTTCTTGCTGCACCACCTCGAGAGCTTCACGGCCGTTTGTTGCCGTCAATACATCTAAGTTCTCAAATACCAGTGTGCGCTTAAGCATCTTTAGCAGTTTAATATCGTCATCAACAACCAAGACCTTCGGCATTTTCTTCTTCCTCAATATGACAATCTATTGATGTGAATGTTTATATAACACACTATAACCCTAATCGCTGTGAAAAGCCTGAGAGGAAGCGCTTCACAGGTACTTCTAAGGATTCATTAAGGATTTACACAGCTTTTAGCGCTATACTATGTTCAATCTGCTCGAGGTAAGCCATTGAAACGCGACATACCCGCTTCAACCCCCACCTGCAGATTGACGATGTGATGCAGAATTGGCAACACTAGTACACAATTTTTTGTCTTTCTCCTCCAAATATAAGCAGCGGCCAGCGACAGACCGCTGCTTATATTTTAACAAAGTTTTTCCAAGCATGAGCGATGCTATAATTAGCGCAATGGAAGAGGAGAACAAAACCAGACCCCTGATTTACGCCCACAGGGGTGCGAGTGCCTTAGCACCCGAAAACACGCTGGCTGCATTTTTACTCGCCCAGCGCCTTGGCGCCGACGGCATCGAGCTAGATGTGATGCTCACCGCCGATAAGCAGCTGATCGTAATCCACGATGATACTGTGGACCGCACCACAAATGGTCATGGCAAGGTGGCAGAAATGCCCTTAGCGGCTTTGCGCGAGCTGGATGCCGGCAGTTACTTTGGCGAAGCGTTCCGCGGTGAAAAGTTACCGACCTTGGCAGAGGTTTATGAAGCCTTAGGCGGCAAACTGCGTATCAACGTCGAGCTCAAAAACTATACCCACCCACTGGACGCACTGACCTCGCACATTATCCATCTGACGGAAAAATTCCATTTAGAAGACTCAGTGCTGCTTTCTTCTTTTAACCCGCTCAACCTAAGCCGAGCGCACCTGCAAAACCCGCAAATCAAGCTTGGTCTGCTCACTAACCCGGGCAACCGCCGCATGCAAGGCAGTTTGGGCAGAATTTTTCCTTATGATGCTTTACATCCATACTATACAGACGTTAGTGCAGAGATGGTTGCACGCCTGCACGCCAGTCACAAACAAGTGAACACCTACACCGTCGATGCGCCCGACGATCTCCTGCGCATGCGTGCATACGGCGTGGATGGTGTTTTTTGCAACAACCCAGCAGAGGCTCTTGCGGTCTTCGAGGGAGAAACGTGAAGCAGTTTAAAGTTTCTCTCCGCTTGGTCCTCGCGTTTATGTTACTCATTTGCGCCTTGCCGGCAGGTGCGCGGGCAAATGCCCCTGCGCAAGCTGACCAAGCTGAAGGACTTCTTGCCCAAATGACCCCAGCAGAAAAAGTGGGGCAGCTTTTCTTGGTTACTTTCAAGGGAACAGATATCGATCCAGATTCAGAGCTCTATGACCTCATCACGAACTGGCATGTCGGTGGGTTTGTGTTGCGTGCTGATCAGGATAACTTTGTAGATGTGGACACTGCACAAGCCGCCCAAAGCTTGATCACCTCCATCCAAAACACAGCTTGGGAAAAGACTCAGCCTTTGCCAGATACCACGCCGCCCCAGCCTACTCCCGTTTATATACCGCTTTATATCGGCATAGAGCAGGGTGGCAGCGGAAACGATCAAATCCTGAGCGGGCTCACACCTTTGCCTAACCAAATGAGCTTGGGC
>JAXGPR010000033.1:0-2199 GCA_040766895.1 Anaerolineaceae bacterium
GCTGCGGATAACATGACCTTAGGCCGCTTCCGCTTGGATGGAATTCCGCCGGCACCGCGTGGTATACCGCAAATTGAAGTAACCTTTGATATCGATGCCAACGGCATCCTGAGCGTGACCGCTAAGGATAAAGCCACGGGCAAAGAGCAGAAGGTAACCATTACCGCTTCAACGAACCTGAATAAGGGTGACGTGGAGCGTATGGTGCGCGAGGCTGAACAGCACAAAGCCGAAGATGAACGCCGCAAGCAGCTGATCGAAGCACGCAATGTCGGCGATAGCACCGCCTACCAAGCCGAAAAACTGCTGCGCGATATGGGCGATAAAGTCGACCCTGCTAAGCGCTCCGAATTGGAAGCCAAGATCAAGGAACTGCGCGATGCCATCGCTGGGGATAACCTGACGGTTATCCAAAATGCTACACAGGCTGTGCAGAACCTAATGCAGGCTATCGGAACGGCTGCTTATCAGCAAACACAAGCTGGACCGACGCAGAGTGAACCGCAAAGCGGGCCGCAACAGGGCGGAACCGACCAAGGTGGAGATGACGTTGTGGATGGTGAATTCCACGAAGCTTAATCCTGAGTTAAGAGAGTGAAGAGGCTGCCTCTCGGGCAGCCTTTTACTTTTAAAATAGGCTCTTAGAATGCTGTTATAATGCGCAGCGATATGGAAAAGAATAAGACGCACACCTTAAAACAAAAATTAAACAAGAAGAGCTTGTGGCAAAAGCCATGGTTTTATCTTGTAATCATTGGGGTGCTGATCCTGACTGGCATCGGGCTCTATCAGATTCCGGCTGTGGGGGATCGAGCCTACTATTACGTGGCGAATGCCCGCGCAAAGGTACAATATTTCTTTCACCCGCCAGCTGAGGCTTCCTTCAACCCGCAAGGACAGGGCACCCTGCGACCTGAAGTGGTCGCGACCCTGACGGCAATGGCACCCACAGCTACACCTACGCTGCTGCCCTCGCCGACACCTACTGCCATGCCTACAGAAGCAGCCACCTTTACGCCTACCGTCACCTCCACCCCGACCCCCACGCCAACTCCCATTCCGGCAGCCAAAGTGCTCACAGGCGTTAGGCAGGAGATGCAAAAGTTCAACAACTGTGGACCGACCAATTTAGCTATGCTGCTTTCCTACTGGGGTTGGGAAGGTGACCAGACAGTCACAGCAGCAGTGCTCAAGCCGCGCCGTGAAGACCGCAACGTGATGCCCTACGAAATGCTCGATTACGTCAATTCTCAGACAGAATTTACCGGTGTGGTGCGCTACGGCGGTAATATTGACCTTGTAAAGAAGTTGGTGGCGGCTGGTTATCCCGTTTTGATCGAGCGCGGCTTGGTTACCGCCAAGGAAGGCTGGATGGGACATTATGGCATCATCACGGGTTATGATGACGCCAAACAGCAAGTGCGTATCCCCGATTCTTACTTGGGGGATATCACCATGTCCTATGATGAAATCAGCCGTTATTGGGATCAATTCGATGATATTTACCTGGTCGTTTACCCCTACGATAAAACCGAAGAGGTGGTCAACATCCTCGGGCCGCAGTGGGACCAGGAATACAACTTACGTTTTGCCCTCGAGCAAACCACAGCACGCATCGATCAACTGGAAGGCGTGGACCTCTTCTTTGCTTGGTACAGTCGAGGCTCGATTTTGGTAGAGTTGCAGGATTATGCCGGCGCGGCGGTAGCTTACGATCAAGCTTTTGCAGTTTATGAGCAGCTCCCTACTGATCAGCGCCCCTGGCGTGTGTTTTGGTATCAGACCGGGCCATACTTTGCCTATTTCAACACCGCCCGCTATCAGGACGTGCTCGACCTGGCTAATTATGTGCTGGATATCACCCCGGAGGACGCCATTCCGGAGACTTGGGTTTGGCGGGGGCGTGCCAATAAGATGCTGGGCAATTGGGATGCAGCCATCAGCGATTTTAGGTCTGCCTTGGAGTGGCACCCCGATTGGTGGGTAGCTGAAAACGAATTAGCAGCCATGGGCGTGGCGCCCTAACACAAAACTATCTGCTAAGGCATGTCATGCCTAATTAGAAATGTCCTAATGCTGGCAATTTAGAAATGTCCTGTTCAGTGGATAAAGTCACCAGTATGGGTTTTTCTTGGAAATTTAACCTTCATCCTCTTCTTGTCAATCATGTTGCATGAGGACGCTGAAAAACGCTCGTCT
>JAXGPR010000034.1:0-2136 GCA_040766895.1 Anaerolineaceae bacterium
ATGCCATGCGCGGGGAATTCGCGTTATTATCGATTTTGTCATCAACCACACTTCTGATAAACACCCCTGGTTCCAAGCTGCACTCGACCCAACTTCGCCTTATCATGAGTATTACGTCTGGTCCGAGACCAAACCTCAAGGTCTTGGTCCCCTTGGGCAGGAATCCTGGTTCAAGGCTCCGAATGGGAAGTACTATTATGCGGTTTTCTGGTCCGGTATGCCGGATCTCAATTACAACAATCCGAAAGTAACCGAAGAGATTTATGCTGCTACCCAATTTTGGTTGGAGGAGGGAGTGGATGGCTTCCGCGTGGATGCTGCCCGCTACCTCTTCGAAGAGGGCGAAGTGCTGCAGGATACTCCTGCCACCATCCAGTGGTTTCAGGATTGGCGCGCTTTCTATAAACAGATTAACCCCCAAGCTTTCACTGTCGGTGAGGTCTGGACAGATACCCAAAATATCGCCCGCTATGGCACACCTGACGGCTTGGATAGCTTGTTTATCTTCGATTTGGCTGATGCGTTTCTAAACGGCTTGCTAACGGGTAACGCCGCGATACCGCTCAAGTCTTATAAAGATGCTATAGCCTACTTCCCAGATTATTCCTTCAGCACCTTCCTTTCGAACCATGACCAGACGCGGGTGATGACGGCGTTGAATGAACAAGAAATCAAAGCTAAAGCCGGCGCTTTTATGTACCTCACGGGTCCGGGGATTCCCTTTATCTATTATGGTGAGGAAATTGGCATGACTGGCAATAAACCGGATGAGATGCTGCGCACTCCGATGCAATGGTCTGCCGAGGCGAATGCCGGCTTTACCACTGGCACCCCGTGGGAACCGATTAACGAAGGCTGGGAGCAGACTAACGTGGCTGTGGAAGCTGGTCAGCCTGACTCGCTGCTCAATTGGTATAAGGGGCTCATTAGCCTGCGATCCCAAACTCCCACCCTCAGATTGGGTAGCTACGTGGCGCTTAATCTCACCTGCAAAGAGGTTTACGCCGTCCTGCGGGAGTACGAGGGCGAAACGCTGCTCACCGTGGTTAACCTCTCTTTGCGACCGGTTCAAAACTGCTCGCTTAGCCTGCGCACGAGCAATTTAAAAGGAACCTACCACAGTGAAGTACTGTGGGGGGAGCCACTCTTCGAACAAATCAGCTTTAGCCCAGAAGGCTCCATTGAAGGCTTTGTCTTGTCGCCAGAGATCGCCGGCGGGCAGACAGCCGTGCTGCGCTTGGTTCGCCCTTAGGCTCACTAGAATTCCATGTATAAAAATGGCACATTTGCAGTAATATAGAGTACGAAATGAACGCTAACGAATTTTACTTAACTGAAACCCCACGCCCAACGATCGAAGCTGTCCTGCCAGATGGCAGGATCATCACCGGTCTGCGCGGCGCACCTCTCAAGGACTTCATGGAAGTCATCCAGGATCAGGCAGACTCGCTAATTGTGGGCGCGATTGTGGATGGCAACCTGCGCGAGCTGACCTTCCCGCTCAAAAAAGATGCTGAAGTGACCCCGCTGACGCTCTCGGATGCCGATGGGGCGCGCATCTACCGCCGCTCGCTAACCTTTTTGCTGGAGGTGGCTTTCCGGCGCTGCTTCCCGGGTGCAGTCCTCACCATTGACCATTCCGTTTCTTCTGGCGGATATTACTGCCAGGTGGAAGGCGTACCCGATTTCTCCCAAGCGGCTCTTGATCGGCTGGATGCCACCATGCGCGACCTGGTACGGCAGGATATTCCCTTCGTCCGTGAGGTAGTGCCGCTAGAGGATGCAATTGCTTACTTTAAATCCGTGGGCGAGGATGACAAAGTGCGCTTGCTCAAGTACCGCCCACGCAAGGATTTGGTCCTCTATAGCGCTGCTGGCACACGCAACTATCATCATGGCTATATGGTGCCCTCATCAGGCTACCTCAAGTGGTTTGCACTGGAGATGCTCAATGATGCGTTCATCCTGCGGTTCCCGCGCCGGCATGCACCCACGCAGCTTTCGCCTATGGTACATTACCCCACGCTGCTGAAGACCTTTCGAGATTATGGTGAGTGGCTGAAAAAACTGGGCATCCCCTCGGTGGGTGCGCTCAATGACGCTATCGAAGATGGGCATATCGACGAGGTCATCCTT
>JAXGPR010000035.1:0-1964 GCA_040766895.1 Anaerolineaceae bacterium
CGCCGATACCTTGCGCGATGTCATCACGAGCCGCGTTCAGCGCATCGGCAAGAGGAGCGGGCGGCACACCACTGATGATATCATCTGGGCGCTCAAGGATGTGTCTTTCGACGTCAAGAAAGGGCAAGCCTTAGGCATCATCGGGCGCAACGGCGCCGGTAAAAGCACTTTGCTCAAAATATTATCGCGCGTCACTGACCCAACCGAAGGCTATGGCGAGCTGCGCGGACGCGTGGGGTCGCTTTTGGAAGTGGGCACGGGCTTTCACCCGGAGCTCACTGGCCGCGAGAATATCTTCCTCAATGGTGCCATTTTGGGCATGACGCGTAAGGAAATTGAGGCGCGTTTCGATGAAATCGTGGATTTCTCCGAGGTTAGGCAGTTTATCGATACGCCCGTGAAGCGCTACTCGAGCGGGATGTATCTGCGCTTAGCCTTCGCCGTGGCGGCGCATCTAGAGCCAGAAATTTTAGTCGTCGATGAGGTGCTTGCCGTCGGGGATGCCGACTTCCAGCGCAAGTGCTTAGGCAAAATGGGCGACGTGGCGCAGCAGGGGCGCACGGTGCTCTTTGTGAGCCACAATATGTCTGCCATCTTGCGCCTGACGGAAGAGTCCCTTGTGCTGGATAAAGGCAAAATATTGCTGCGCGCACCTTCCGGCGAGGCTGTGGACTTCTACCTCAACCGTGGGATGGATAAAGTTGGGGAACGCTACTGGGAAGAGGACGAAGTGCCTGCATCAGCAGCACCTTTCCGCCCGTTAGCTATCCGCGTGCGTGATAAAAACGGCAATATCTCCGACAGCCTGCGCAGTGTGGAACCCATCACCATTGAAATTGAATATCAGCTTTCAGAAGAGGTTACCGGCTTGCGCGTCGGGTATTACCTTATGACTACGCGTGGCGAAGCGGTTTTCACCAGCTTCGATACAGATGACACTGACCTGTTCAATGCCTATCCCGCGCGCCCCAAGGGTACTTATACCAGCCGCTGTGTCATTCCGCCCAACTTGCTCAATGAAGGGCGCTTTGTGCTGGGCATTAACGCCAGCTCTTATCACATTCGGCGCTACTTTCAGGATGAGCAGGCGCTCACTTTCTCGGTGGATGCCAGCGGCGCGCCTGGTACGCAATGGCCAGAGCCTCGTCCGGGCAGTCTGCGGCCGGCTTTAGCCTGGTCAATCGAGCGGGAGGAATGAGAATGAGCTCAAAAGCCACGCTCAAAAAGCTGCTTGAAGAGCTGCCATTCAGCGCTGAGGTCTATTGGCAGCTGCGCGGGCAATATAAGCAGTGGTCCGCGCATTACAAGTTAGAAGGCTTGCGCGCCGTGCTGCCAGAAGCTGTGCGCGAGGTGCAAGCCTATGCTCTGCCCAACCCTGCGCCTAAAAAGATCGCCATCTTTGCTCCGCTGCATTACTGGATTGAGCAAGCCGGCTTGATTGCCCTTGCCTTAGCTGGCCAGGGGCACCAGGTCGAATTGGCATACCTGCCTTATGCGGAGTGGGATCAGCCCATCTCGCGCTTTGACCTGCGCCGGCAGGACCTCTACACCCAGAAGATTTTTGCACCCGCCACCACAATCCTCAAGCTCACTCCGCTCGTAGAGCGCCTGCAACCCGGGCACGAGCTGCCCAAGGAGCTCGAGCAGATCGTGCGCCAGGTTTCGGATTATGACACGCAATACACCCTGCAGGTGGAAGAGACTGACCCCAGTTCTCCGCTTTTCCAGCTGCGCATGGAGCGCAACCGCATCGCAGCAGTATCCCTTTACGATTGGCTGCAAACCGAGTGCCCAGATGTGTTCATCGTGCCCAATGGCACCATCCTGGAGATGGGCGTGGCGTATCAGATTGCACGCTTGCTCGGCATCCAAACTGTTACTTTTGAGTTTGCCGACCAGCGCGAACGCATTTGGATTGCGCAGGATGGCGAGATCATGTCACACGATACCAGCGCGCTCTGGGA
>JAXGPR010000036.1:0-1924 GCA_040766895.1 Anaerolineaceae bacterium
TTGGATTTCTTCCAGTAAACCTCGATCAACTTACCGATGATGGGAGCATCCCCCACGCGATTAAAGCGGATATTACCCACATACGTGCGTACGACAATATCTGCATAACCAAAAATTGCACCCATCACTGTCGTCTGGATGCCTACAGAAAGCAAGGTGCCTAAAGGCGCTTCCTGACGGCTGTCATACAAGCCAGACACATGCTCAACCCACACCAAACGCTTATTGGTGATTAGATAAAAATCGTTCGCCCAGTTGTTGATATTCCAAGCTAACCATAAGCCACAAAGCGTAAAAGCGCCGGTAAGCACCACGGCGGCAATCCCAGCCCATTGCTGCGCAAATAAGACCAACAGCGCCATCACAAGCCCAAAAGTCAAGATCGGCCAAAGCACGTTGAGCAAAAGAAACACCGGATGTTTGCGCGTCATCAAAAAAATGTGCTCATTTGGCTGCAGCCAGGTGAGCGGAATGAGCTCTGCCATTTTGCGGCTCTTAAGCAACACCTTGTAGGTTTCGTGGACTTCAGGGTGCTCTATGAGTAATTCCTTTACCTGGAGGTTGTCTAAAAAGAGGAGTGTGCAGTCGGAAAGAGCGCTGACGCTGCATTGGCGCTGCGCCTCGCCTTGCAGGCTTTCCTCACCAACCCACTCCCCCGCGGTCAGGATTGCAGTTTTCGGCGGCTCTCCCGCTTGCAAGCATTGCATTTTGCCGCGGGCGAGCAAATAGAGACCATCAGTCGGATCGCCTACGGAATAAAGGCTCTGCCCAGCTTTTAACGCGAGGCTGGAAAACTCGCCAGCCAGTGAAAGCAGCTCCTCCTCGCCTAAAGCAGAAAGTAATGGAACTGTGCTAAGCAGCGCCTTGACTTCAGCTAAGTCCTTTTGCATAGAATAAGTATAAATCATTTGACAAATCCTTAGGAAATTCCCCAGCCCATCTTTTTCTGTTTGGTGAATTAATGAAAGCCGCCCCAGAGATTAGGGCGGCTTTTTGTTCCATATCTTTTTTAGCTTTTAGCTTAGCCTGCAGAAGCTACTTCCGCGGCAGGCGCATCGGTAGAAACATTCTCGGAGGAGCTTTTTGGCTTTTTGCTAAAGAATAATTCACCTTCAGGGCTTTTTTCTACCAGTACTGTATCGCCCACCTTGAAACCGCCTTGCAGCACTTCTTTTGCCAGCGGGCTTTCCAAGTATTTTTGAATGGCTCGTTTGAGCGGTCGAGCACCCAGCAGCGGGTCAAAGCCCTGATCAGCCAGCCAAGACTTCGCTTCGGCGCTGACTTCCATGGCAATGCCATTTTCAGCCATGCGTTCTGCTAACTCAGCCAACTGTAAGTCCACTATTCCCAGCACATCTTCATGGCTTAGCGGCGAGAACATGATGATTTCATCGATGCGGTTCAGAAACTCCGGCCGAAATGCGCTCTTGAGCGCTTTATCGATCTTCTCGTGTGCCGCTTTGATATCATCACTATCATCCTCGTTCAGGAAGCCTAAAGTGCCACCTTTATTGACGAATTCCGTCCCTAAGTTGCTGGTCATGATTAACACTGTGTTGCGAAAGTCAACCACATGCCCTTGACCATCGGTCAGTCTGCCGTCATCCAGCACTTGCAGCAAGGCATTCCAAACTTCTGGATGTGCCTTCTCAATTTCATCGAAAAGGATCACCCGATATGGCCTTCGGCGCACAGCTTCCGTCAGCTGCCCGCCTTCTTCATAGCCAACATATCCAGGCGGGGCACCGAATAGCCGCGAAACCGTGTGCTGCTCGCGATATTCACTCATATCGATGCGCAGTAGAGCTTCTTCATCATCGAAGAGGAACTCAGCTAAGGCTTTAGCCAACTCGGTTTTCCCCACACCAGAAGGACCAATGAAGATAAAGCTGCCACTTGGGCGGCGCGGGTCCTTTAAGCCGGA
>JAXGPR010000037.1:0-1797 GCA_040766895.1 Anaerolineaceae bacterium
AATTGGAGACCGTGAAGAAGAAGCAGAGACAATGCGCGCTGCCTTGCGCCGAAAGTTAGGCGGAGTAGTGGAACCCCTCGCTGAAAAAGAAATGATAATCGAGCCACCATTGGAAGTTGAAATAGCACAGCCAGCCGAAAAAAACTTTTTCCAGTGGCTCTTTCAGGACTTTTTACGTATCCATGTCGAAGATGAACATATCATCACCTATCGCAAACACTGGCTCGTGCTTCTGCGCATGTCACTCTTACCGCTGATAGGTTTAATCATCTCATTGAGTTTTCTGATTGGTATGGTGACTTGGAATTTTTCTGATATTCCTTATCAGCTGGGCGTGATGATCGGTTTTTTGTTGACAGTTTTCATGTTATGTTGGTTAGTTTATCGCTATATCGACTGGCGCGATGATGTTTTCCAGCTGACGCCAACCCAAGTAATCGACATCGACCGCAAACCCTTTGGGCGGCTTTCTCGCCGCTCAGCGCCTCTCGAAAATATTTTAAGTATTGAATATGAACGCAAAGGCATTTTCCAAATGTTGTTCAATTTCGGTACAGTTTACATTACTGTAGGTAATACCCAGCTTACTTTTAACGAGATCTCGCGTCCAGCGGATGTGCAGCAACAGATTTTCGCGCGCATGGGTGCGCATGCCGAGGAATTGCGGCAGCGGGAGATTGACGAAGAGCGCGAGCGCATGACGGAATGGTTTAAGGTTTACCACGAGGAGAGTCAATCGAAAGACACTACAAAACGGTTGAGAACCCCACCACCCTAAAGTAAAATGGCTTAAGATTTTGAAACAGGAAGCGAAGAAACAATGGCAGTTTTAGAGATTGTAAAATTCCCCGACCCCGGGCTCAGGTTAAAAGCAAAACCAGTCCAAACTTTTGATAAATCTTTGCAAAAGCTCATCGATGATATGTTCGAAACCTTGCGTGCTGCGCCGGGCGTAGGTTTAGCTGCACCGCAAATTGGGCAATCCTTGCGCTTGGTGGTGGTTGAATATGCAGATGAAGAACAGGAAAATGCAAAGCCCAAAACGTACGTGTTGATTAATCCTGAGATAGTTAAGACTTCTCATGAAACCGTCATGGCAACGGAAGCGTGTTTATCCTTGCCCAATTTAGCCGGCGATGTTGAGCGTCATGAATCTATCACCGTCAAAGCCAAGAACCGCTATGGCAAGCCGATGAAAATTACAGTAAGAGGATGGTTAGCGCGGATCTTTCAGCATGAAATTGACCATCTGAACGGTGTACTTTATATTGACCGAGCCACAAATATGTATGACCTTACGGATGAGGAGATGGCTGAAATCAAAGACTGATGCATCTTACCCGATTGGCGCTAACGAATTTTCGCATTTTCTCCCGTTTGGACCTGCAGCTGCCCAAACGGGTGATTTTGCTTTCCGGCAGCAACGCTCAAGGTAAGACGACTATCCTGGAAGCCATTGCCTATCTGGCAAATTTTTCCTCATTCACAGCCAGCTCTGACCGCCAGCTGCTCAACTTCAATCTTTCCCCCCAGCCGCAATTAGTCGGGCGCATTGTGGGAGAGTTTCGGCGCGGGATTAGAACGCACACCCTCGAGGTTCGCTTTATTCAAGAATATAACGGTAACCCAAACGCCCCACGTTTCCGTAAAGAGGTGCTGCTGGATGGGGTGAAGAAGCCCTTGGGTGAGCTTTATGGGCAGTTTAATGCGGTAACTTTATTACCGCAGATGATCCGCATCGTGGAAGGATCGCCATCCGATCGGCGGCAATATTTAGATGAGGTGCTCTCTCAGGTA
>JAXGPR010000038.1:0-1560 GCA_040766895.1 Anaerolineaceae bacterium
ACCACTGCGCTATATGCACACGCCCGTAGAAACAGTGGTACTCAAGGATATTCAGCGCGCTGGCAGGCTGATTGCCGAGTTTATCAGCGCGCTGCCTGTGGATTTTATGCAAACTTTGGAGTGGAAATAGCGATGAGCTCACAAAAGCAACCTTCAATTACAACGCCCCCGGAAGTTGGCTCAGCCCAAGTAGACCTTTTAGCCCGCCTATGCAATGCTATGGCAGTCTCTGGTGATGAGCAAGAGGTGCGCCAGATTGTGTTGGACGAAATCCAGCCTTATTGTGATCAGGTGGAAGTGGATGGGTTAGGCAATGTATTAGCTACCCGTTTGGGCAGCCAGGCGCAAAAAGTGCGCGTGATGATTGCGGCGCACATGGACGAAATCGGCTTTATGCTGACGAATGATGAAGGCGAAGGCTTGTTCAGCTTCGAGACTGTTGGCGGGATCGACCCGCGGCAGCTGGTGGGCAAAGCGGTCATCGTGGGGCGCGAGCACACCCCTGCAGTGATTGGCGCCAAACCAATCCATCTGACCACAGCAGAAGAACGAAAAAAGGCGCTTAAGGTGGATGAATTGCGCATCGACCTCGGACCGGAGGGCAGCAGCAAAGCTAAGGTGGGCGATAGAGCCACATTTGCCACCCAGCTGGAAGCATTAGGACCAAGCATTCGGGCAAAGGCGCTGGATAACCGCTTGGGCGTGATTAATTTGATTGAACTATTGCGCCATGCGCCAGAAAATATCGACCTGCTGGCTGCTTTTACCGTGCAGGAGGAAGTCGGCTTGCGTGGTGCGCGGGTGGCAGCCTATCGCTTTGACCCGCAAATCGGGATGGCTATTGACGCCACACCGGCGCATGACCTGCCGGCTTACGATGCCGATGTGGAGAATACCCGCTATAACACAAAGCTTGACCATGGCCCGGCGATTTACCTAATGGATGGTGCGACCATCTCGGATAGGCGCTTAGCGGAGTGGCTGATACAAACCGCCGAAGCTGAAGGCATCCCTTATCAGATCCGTCAGCCGAACCCAGGCGGGACCGATGCGGGTGCCATTCACCGCGCGCGTGCCGGGGTTCCCAGTATTTCCGTATCGGTTCCGGTGCGCTATGCCCATTCCGCAGCAAGCCTCATCCGGCAGGAGGATTGGGCTAATACGCTTAAGTTAGTCTATCACGCCCTCACACGGCTTACCCCCGAAATTTTGAGTTAGCAGGAGCATACAGATGAGCATTGAAGCAAAAAAAATCGAGCAAGATGACGCCTTGTTGGCATTGATTAAAAAGATGGTAGAAACGCCTGGACCTTCAGGTCAGGAGCAGCTCATTCGCGCTGCAATTTTGGAAGAAATCCAAGGCAGCGCCGATGAGATTCGCACGGACGCTATGGGCAACCTGATTGCGCGCAAGGGCAGCAAGCAGCCTAACGGTTTCCGCATCATGATTTCGGCGCATATGGATGAAATTGGGCTGATGGTCACACATGTGGATGAAGACGGGTTTGTGCGTTTCATTTCTATTGGAGGCGTCTCTCCGCTCACTTGCATTGGCGGTAG